>DASYDR010000001.1:0-8925 GCA_036499545.1 Roseomonas sp.
GGCTGCGGGAGGCGGCATGGGGGATGCGATGGACTGGCCGGTACAGGAAGGCGTCTTCGCACCCGGCGACCTGGCGCTGCGCCAGGGCGGCACGCTGCCGGATGCCCGCATCGTCTGGCGCGCGCATGGCATGCTGTCGCCGGCGCGGGACAATGTCGTGGTCTATCCGACCAGCTATGGCGGCCAGCATCCGGATCTGGAATGGCTGATCGGGCCGGACGGCGTCCTGGACCCGACGCGATGGTTCATCCTGGTGCCGAACATGTTCGGAAACGGGTTGTCGTCCTCGCCCAGCAACACGGCGCCCTGGCCGCGCCTGGTCACCGCCTGGGACAATGTCGCCGCGCAGCGGCGGCTGTTGGCGGAGGTCTTCGGCATCACGCAGGTCCATGCCGTCTATGGCTGGTCGATGGGCGCGCAGCAGGCCTATCACTGGGCGGCGGCCTTCCCCGACGCGGTGCGGCGCATCGTGGTCAATTGCGGCAGCGCGCGCACCAGCGCGCATAATCGCGTCTTCCTGAAGGGCATGATGGCGGTGCTGGAAGCGGCGCCGGAATATGACGGCACCGCGCTGTTCGCCGCGCAGCCGGCGGCGGCGCTCCGCGCCTTCGGCCGGCTCTATGCCGGCTGGGCGCTGAGCCAGGATTTCTACCGCGCGGGGCTGCACCGCACGGCGCTGCGGGCGCCCGACCTCGATACCTTCCTGCGCACGGATTGGGAGGAACGCTTCGCCCGCCGCGCCGCCGCCGACCTGCTGGCGCAGCTGCGCTGCTGGGATGCGGGCGACATCGCCGAGGGCGGCGACCTGGCCGCGGCGCTGCGCGGCATCCGGGCGCGGGTGCTGCTGATGCCGTCCGAGACCGACCTCTATTTCCGCGTCGCCGACAATGCGGCCGAGCTGCCGCATCTGCGCGACGCGCGGCTGCTGCCGATCCCGTCCATCTGGGGCCATCGCGCCGGCAACCCGGCCGCGAACCCGGAGGACCTGGCCTTCCTCCGGCGCGCGGTGCGGGATTTCCTGGCGGCGTGACCGCCGCGGCGGGCAGCGCTGCGGAGGGTTCAATCCATGGCCTGCATTTGCCGATGACCGAACCTCGCGGCCCGAGGTGATCTAAAATCAGCTGGGTGACGTGGCACCTTGCGGAGCCGCGCCGTCGAAGCCACGCGGCTTACCCTTTCCCGGGACCATCTTACTTACGAAATAAGCCAATGCTAACCTCGCCGGGCGGAGAGGACGGCGTGGCATGTCTATGAGCTTCATCAAACCGGAACGCCTTTGGCTTAAGGCGCATCCCCAGTACAGCGAGAAGTGGGTTCAGAAACTCATCGCTGATGATCCGACAATCCTTGGCCTCGGCGATCTCGTACTCCGCGACCAGGAGCGCATCCAGCCGCGCGCCGGCAGGCTCGATCTGTTACTGCAGGACCCGGACACCAAGCGCCGCTACGAGGTGGAACTTCAGCTCGGCGCCACCGATGAAGCGCATATCATCCGTACCATCGAGTACTGGGACATTGAGCGGAAGCGATATCCTCAATACGAGCACTGTGCGGTGCTCGTCGCCGAGGATGTAACCAGCCGCTTCCTGAACGTTATCTCGCTGTTCAACGGGCTCACGCCCTTCATCGCCATCCAGATGCAAGCGATCAAGATCGGCGACTCGATCACCCTGATCTTCACGAAGGTCATGGACGAGTTGACCAGGGGGCTGGTGGACGAAGACGAGGACGCCGACGCCACCCCGACGGATCGCGCATACTGGGAACAGAAGGCGTCGAAGCCGATGGTCGCCTTGGCCGATGACCTGCTGAGAATGATCCGGGAGCTCGACCCGACGTTCAGCCTGAAATACAACAAGTTCTATGTGGGGTTGGCGCGGGATGGGGTGCCATTCAACTTCGTCCTCTTCCGGTTACGGAAGAATCACATGCTTTTCGAACTCAAGCTGCCGGCCAGCGACGACATCACGGCGATGATCGAGCAGGCGGGGCTGGACACCCTGGAATATAACAAGCGATGGGGCCAATACCGCATCCAGCTGTCAAAGGCGGACGTGGCGAATAAGTCCGACCTGCTGAAACGGCTCTTGAAGCTCGCCTACGACCATCGATCCGCCTGATGGCGTTGGCCATGGGCAACACATGCTACATGGTGCAGAGCTCTTGAAATAGAAATGCCCGGCGGGGCTGGACGAGGCCCGCCGGGAACCCGAAGCATTTGCCGGTCACCTTGGCTCACTGCAAATGCTCTGACCTTCGTTTTACCGGATACCTTCACCCGCTTCGGCGGTTCCGCCTGCGCGGGATCCGCTCTACCCGATCAGGTGCAGGTCGGCCTGGGGCGCCGCCAGCGCCTGCGCGCCGTCGTCGAATTGCAGGAACTCGACCCCGGTCAGCACGTCGGTGCCGTCGTGATTGGCGGCGCCCTGGCGATTGTCGATCACGGTGACGAAGCCGCCGGCCTGGATGATGTCATAGGCCTCGCGCGGGCCATGCAGCACCACGGTGTCGGTGCCGCTGCCGCCATCGATGATCTCGGTGCTGCGGCTGCCGGTGATCACGTCGTCGCCGGCGCCGGCCAGGATCACCGCATGCGTCCAGGACGGGTCATAGGCGGCGCGGAAGGCGGAGCCGCTGTAGTCGCGCGTGGCGGTGGTCATGGTGATGGTGTCGTTGCCGTCGCCGGTCGTCACCTTGATGATGTTGTTCCAGTCGGCGTTGTTGCTGTCGACGCCGACCCAGACCACATCATTGCCGCCGCCGGTGGTGATCTCGCCGCGCTTGGCGCCGTCGACCCGCACTTCCTGGTCGGTGTCGCGCTCGAGTGAGACCCAGACATCGACCCAGTTCTCCAGGATCAGCGTGTGGCCGGTGAAATCATCGACCGCGACGTTCTTGATCGAGTTCCAGGCGCCATCGAGCGCGATCCGCGCGGTCTGGCCGTCATCCAGCCAGTCGAGGCTGACCCCGATCTGGAAGTTCTTCGGCGCCAGGTCGAGCGAACCGGCATCCGACAGGAAGGTGTTGGCGCTGCCCCCGGTGGCCGGATCGCCGGCCTGGAGGCTGTCGTGCCGGGTGCCGTCGCCACCCACCACCTCGTACCGGTATCCGGCCGCGAAGCGCTGCCAGAAAGCGTCATGCGCATCATCGGGATCCCATCCCGACGACGTCGCGGATTGAGCGAGATTGAAGGTGATCTGGGGCATGGCCGCCTCGTTGGAGGGTGACAATGAAGCCAGTATCCATGTCACCGAGTGTAAGCGGCAATCGATTTACAATCGGGACGTGTTGACATCCCGGTGTTGAACCAACCGCGCGAAACCGGCGGTCGAACCCGCATCGAAACCCCGCCGGAATCCCAGGATCGAGATGCGGCCGAACGCCGGCCGCCAGGTCAGCGGCGTGCGCGGGCCGTGTTCAGCGCCACGGCCGCGCGGACCAGCGCCATCAGCGCTGGCTCGTCGATCGCGGCGCCCTCATGGAAGTCGATGGCGCGCCGGGTATTGCCGTCGAGGCTGGCGTTGAAGAGGCCGGCCGGATCGGCCAGCGCGGCGCCCTTCGCGAAGGTCATCTTGACCGCCTGCCTGTAGGTCTCCCCGGTGCAGAGGATGCCGGCATGCGACCAGACCGGCACGCCGCGCCACTTCCATTCCTCCACCACCTCCGGATCGGCCTGGCGGATCAGCGCGCGCAGCCGGGCGAGCATCGCGCCGCGCCAGTCGCCGAGTTCGCCGATCCTCTCGTCGATCCGCCGCGACGCGGATGCCTCTTCCGATCCGGCCATGGTCACGCCGCCCCCGCGGCATCCCGCGCCAGGACCTGGTCCAGCCTGCCGAGGAAGGCCGCCCAGCCATGCGTGGCACCCTGGTAGGCCTGTTCCTGGTCCGGCCGGAAGCCCGACTGCTCCATGCGCAGCTGGGTGCCCGCGCTGGTGGGAATGAGCGTCCAGGTGACGACGCTCTCCAGCCCGTAAGCCGCCCAGCTATAGGACAGGGTCCGGTGCGGCTCGATCTCCAGCACCTCGCAGCCGACGCTGCCCCACTCCGCGCGGAAATCGAAGCGGTGGTGCAGCACCGGCTGGAAGTCGCCCTGCATCAACCATTCGCCGATCAGATGCGGCTGGGTCAGCGCGCGCCAGATCCGCTCCGGCGGATAGGGCATCTCGCGCTCGACGATGACGGAACGCGTTTCGGTCGCGGTGTCGGTCATTGATCCATCCTCTTGAGCAGGTCTTCGAGCTGGTCGAAACGGGCCTTCCAGAAGCCCGCCATGCGCCGGGTCCAATCGGCCAGCGGGGCCAGGGCGCCGGGCCGCGCGCTGTAATGGGTCTGGCGGCCGGCATGGCGGTCCTGCACCAGCCCGGCCTGTTTCAGCACGCCCAGATGCTTGGAAACGGCGGGCTGCGAGATGCCGGCCTGCGCCGTCATCACGCCCACCGTCTGCTCCCCCTCCCGGCAGAGCCGTTCGAAGATGGCGCGCCGGGTCGGGTCGGCGAGGGTCTTGAAGAGCAGGTCGTGGGTCTGCGGCATCGGAACGCATAACTCGCTGGCTATCGATCAAACTAATAACCAGCGAGCTATGGATTGGTCAACGGGAAAATCCGGCCCTCAATCCCTGCCCGCCAGGGGCCGGCCATCCACCACGCGGCGCCAGGACAGGCGCGACAGGTCGAGGGACCGGAAGCCGCCATCCAGGATCAGCTCCTTCACGGCGCGCCCCACCGCCGGCGCGTGCATCAGGCCGTGGCCGGAAAAGCCGGCGGCCAGGATGAAGTTCGGCAAGGTGCCGCAGCGGTCGATGATCGGATTGCCGTCCAGCCGGTTCATGTCGTAGTGGCCGACCCAGCCGCCCTTCAGCTTGATCGCCTCGAAGGCCGCGCTGAGCTCCGCGAGTTGCGGCCACAGCACGGCGTCGAACATCGCGTGCTGCAGGTCCCAGTGGAAGCCCGCCGGCTGCGCGCGGTTGGTGAAGCCGGAGATGTAGCCATCCTGGTGGGCGCGCACGCCCGGCGCGCCCATGCGGCGCATGGCGGGGATCGGCTCGATCCGCTGCCGGGTCAGGAAATGGAATTGCTGCCGGCACATGGGCTCGATCGGCACCGGCACGCCGGCCATGGCGCAGATCTCCGGCGCCCAGCAATTCGCGGCATTGACCAGCGTGTCGACCGGCATGCGGCGGCCCGAGGCGAGCCGCGCCCCGGTGACCAGGCCGCCGACCAGGTCCAGCCCGACGAGGCGGTCCCGCACATAGGCCACGCCCAGCCCTTCCGCCGCCTTGCGAAACCCCATCAGCGCGGCATGGGGATCGATCTGCCCATCCGCCGGCGACAGCGCGGCGCAATCCACGCCCGTGAAGCGAAAGGACGGGTAGCGGCGGCGCAATTCCCCGGCACCCAGCAGATGCACCTCCACGCCCACCTCCCGCTGCATGCGGACGCCGGCTTCGAGCGCCGCGACGCCTGCTGTGCCGCTGGCCTGGTAGAGGTAGCCGCGGCGGCGGAATTGCGGGTCGAATTCCACCTTGCCGCCCTGCACATGCGCGGCGAAGGCCGCATAGACCTGCTCGCCATAGACCGACATCTCGACATTCTCGCGCAGGCCGTGCTGCAGGCGGATGGCGCCCACCGCGCGCGGCGTGGCGGAGAATTCGTAGGTCGGGTCGAGTTCCAGCACCGTGACGGCGGAAGCCGCCCCGGCGAGTGCCAGGTGATAGGCGATGCAGGACCCCATGACCCCGCCACCGGCGATGATGATCCCAGCCATGCGCGACGCCCCCCGATCCCGGCCGGACCTTGTCCTGCCCGGACCGGGTGCATCCTAGATGTCTAGACCTATACCGCGTGCGACGTTTCGGTGACGCTTGCGCGGTGTGACCAAGGTCAATGCGCCGGCGCCCCGGCACCGGCATCATCCCGACCGTGCCGGCGCCGCTGCCGCCTTGATCCCCGCGGCAGCCGTGGCCGGCATCGCAGGCCCCCCGATTTCGGGCCTGCGGTCTTCGGACGTTTCCTCCCTGAACTGGCGGCCGCGCTTCGGCGTGGCCGCCCTTTTTTTGTTGTCGGCCGAGCGGCGCTAGATGGACTTCACCTCGCCGCCATCCATCCGCAGCGCCGATCCGGTCATCCAGCGCGCGCCCGGCGAGACCAGGAAGGCCATCAGCTCCGCGATCTCCTCCGGCTCGCCATAGCGGGCGATGCCGGCTTCCTGCGGGAAGCTCACCGTCGCCTCCTCCAGCGTCTTGCCGTGCAGCGACGCCCAGTGCCGCAGGTAGGAGCGGCGGCGGCCGGTCATCACCGGGCCGGGCTGCACGCTGTTCACCTGTACGCCATCGGTGATGCCGCGATCGGAGAAGGCCTTGGCCAGGGCGGTGATGGCGGCATTGATGGTGCCCACGGCGGCATAGGGCGCCTTCGGGAACACCGCCGAATTGCCGGACATCAGCACCACCGCGCCCTTGGCCGCGGCGAGTGCCGGCCAGGCCGCGATGGTCAGGCGCCGGGCGCCGTGCAGCTTCAGCGCCAGCCCGCCTTCCCACTGCGCATCCGTCATCTCGAACAGGTCGATCTGCGGCACCGCGCCCGCGATGTTGAGCAGCGCGTCGATGCGGCCGAACGCCGCCAGCGCCTGGTCGACCACCGACTGCGCCGCCGCGGGCTCGGCCAGGTCGGCGGCGATGACCAGCGCCGCCGCGCCGGCGGCGCGCACCGCTGCGGCGGTCTCTTCCAGATGGGCGCGGTCGCGCGCCACCAGGACCAAGGCCTGGAAGTCGCGCGCCAGGCGGATGGCGGTGGCCTGGCCGATGCCCTGGCTGGCACCGGTGACGATGGCGACGGAATGCGGCATGGGATCCCTCCCCGGTTGCGATGCGATGCGTTCATACAAACGGACCGGTTCACTGACCGGTCCGAGGCCGCGAATGCGGCCCGCCGCAAGTGCGGCGAAGCCAAGCAAGCCGGAGGTTTGCGCGTCACGCCGGAGGCGTGCTCTTCACACGATGCGTCTGAGGGGGCCCTGATCGTGCTAACGATCAGGGCCGCTGGCATCAGTCATGGACGACGACCATTTTTCCGCGCGCCTCGTTCGCTTCCATGACGCGATGCGCCTCGCGGATTTCCTCGAAGCGGAAGACGCGGACCGGCCTGACGTCGAGCCGGCCGGCGGCGGCATCGGCCGCGATCTGCTGCAAGGGCACGTCGGCCAGCGGGAAGCCCGGCGTGCCGAAGACGAAGCTGCCGAAGAAGGTCAGGTGGACGCCGCTCGGCATCTGCAGCAGCGGGTTGAAATCCGGGATCGGATCCAGCCCGCCGAGCCAGCCGGCAAGGCAGGACCGGCCGCCGCGCCGCAGCAGGGCGAGACTGTCCAGCACCACGCTGTTGCCGACCAGGTCGAGCACGGCATCGACCTGCTTCGCCTCCGCGATGTGTCGCGCCAGGTCCGGCCGCTCGATCTCGCAGCGTTCGGCGCCGAGTGCTTCCAGCATGGCGAAGCGGTCGCGGCTGCGGGTGGTCGCGATCACCCGCGCGCCGGCATTCACCGCCAGCTTCAGTGCCGCCTGCCCGAAGGCAGAGGTGGCGCCGCGGATCACCAGCAACTGCCCGCGCTGGATCTCCAGGTTGCGGAACAGGCAGGTCCAGGCGGTGGCATAGGTTTCCGGAATGGCCGCGAGTTCGGCCCAGGGCAGGTCGGCCTCGATCAGCGCCACATTGGCCACCGGCGCGCTGGTGTATTCCGCATAGCTGCCATTGATGGTGCGGCCGAGCCCGCCCATCAGCGCCGCCACCTTGGCGCCGATCGGGAATTCGCCGCCCGGGCAGGCCGCGACCAGGCCGACGCATTCGATGCCGCTGACCGGCGCCGCCTCGGCCCATTCGCCGCGGCGCATGTGCATCTCGGCATGGTTGATGCCGAACGCCATGACGCGGATCAGGACATGGCCGGCCTGCGGCTCGGGGTCCGGGATCTCGCGATGGACCAGGCTGTCGAGGCCGCCGAATTTTTCCAGGACGATGGCGCGCATGATGGGTCTCCGTGCGGGTGCGGGATCAGCGGGGCAGGAAGGCGCGGATTGCGGCCGCGATCTCCACGGCGTGCGTCTCCAGCGCGAAATGGCCGGTGTCGAAGAAGCGGATCTCGGCATCCGGGATGTCGCGGCGGAAGGCTTCGGCGCCGGCCGGCAGGAAGAAGGGATCGTGCTGGCCCCAGACCGCCAGGAAGGGCGGCTTATGGGCACGGAAATAGGCCTGGAAGGCCGGGTAGAGCGCGACATTGCTCTTGTAGTCGCCGAACAGGTCGAGCTGGATCGCATCCGCGCCGGGCCGCGCCAGATAGGCGTTGTCGAGCGTATGGCCATCTGGCGAGACCAGGGTCGGATCTGCGACGCCATGCGTGTATTGCCAGACCGTCGCTTCCGGCTTCAGGAAGGCGCGCAGCGCGTCGCGATTGGCCTCCGACGGATCCTGCCAATAGGCGCGGATCGGGTTCCAGCCTTCGCTCAGCCCTTCCACATAGGCATTGCCGTTCTGGGAGATGATGGCGGTGATGCGGTCCGGATGCCGGGCGGCGATGCGCAGGCCGGTCGGCGCGCCATAGTCGAAGACATAGATCGCGAAGCGGGTCAGGCCGATCACCTCGGTGAAGCGGTCGATGACGCCGGCGATGGCATCGAAGCTGTAGGTGAAGTGCTCCCGCGCCGGCATCGCCGATTGGCCGAAGCCCGGCAGGTCGGGCGCGACCAGGCGGAAGCGGTCGGCCAGCAGCGGGATCAGGTCGCGGAACATGTGCCCGGCGCTCGGGAAGCCGTGCAGCAGCAGCAGCACCGGCGCATCGGCGGGCCCGGCCTCCCGGTAGAAGATGTCGATCCCGTCCACGGTGACGGTGCGGTGGTGGATGGCGGTCATGAGGCTTCTCCTTTTATAACCTAACTAAC
>DASYDR010000002.1:0-36973 GCA_036499545.1 Roseomonas sp.
ATGGGGAAGGCGATCTGGTCATCACCGATGTCGTGATGCCGGACGAGAACGGCCTCGACCTGGTGCCGCGCATCAAGCGCGTGCGGCCGGAGCTGCGCGTGGTGGTGATGAGCGCGCAATCGACCTTCGCGACCGCGCTCAAGGCGACCCAGCGCGGCGCTTTCGAATACCTGCCCAAGCCCTTCGACCTGAAGGAGCTGCTGGCCGTCTGCGAACGGGCCCTGGCCGCGCCGGCGACCGCGCCGGAGGAGGGCGAGGGTGCCGGCGCGGAGGGGGAGCGGCTGCCGCTGGTCGGCCGCTCGGCCGCGATGCAGGAGATCTACCGCACCGTCGCCCGCCTCACGACCACCGACCTCACGGTCATGGTCACCGGCGAGAGCGGCACCGGCAAGGAACTGATCGCCCGCGCGCTGCACGACTACGGCCGCCGCCGCAGCGGCCCCTTCGTCGCCATCAACATGGCGGCGATTCCGCGCGAGCTGATCGAGAGCGAACTGTTCGGGCATGAGCGCGGCGCCTTCACCGGTGCACTCAACCGCGGCGTCGGCCGCTTCGAGCAGGCGGCCGGCGGCACGCTCTTCCTCGACGAGATCGGCGACATGCCGCCCGAGGCGCAGACCCGCCTGCTGCGCGTGCTGCAGGAGGGCGAGTTCACCACCGTCGGCGGCCGCCAGCCGATCAAGGCCAATGTGCGCATCGTCGCCGCCACCCATCGCGACCTGCGCCAGCTGATCCGCCAGGGGTTGTTCCGCGAGGATCTGTTCTACCGGCTGAACGTGGTGCCGATCCGGCTACCGCCACTGCGCGAGCGGGCGGAGGATATTCCACTGCTGGCGCGGCATTTCCTGGATCGCGCCCGCGCCTCCGGCCTGCCGGGGAAGCAGCTGGCGTCGGAAGCGCTGGATCGGCTGAAGCTGCATCCCTGGCCGGGCAATGCCCGCGAGCTCGAGAATCTGATGCGGCGCCTGGCGGCGCTCTACCCGCAGGAGGTGATCGGCGCCGATGCGGTGACCGCCGAGCTGGCCGAGGCGGCGCCCAGCGCCGAGGCCGGGGAGAGCGGTCAGGGCACCAGCCTGGAACAGGCGGTGGAGCGGCATCTTTCCGGCTTCATGGCCGCGCACCGCGACGGCATGCCGGTCCGCGACCTTTACGAGCGGGTGCTGGCGGAGGTGGAGCGGCCCCTGCTACGCTTGGCGCTTGCCGCCACTCGCGGGAACCAGATCAAGGCCGCCTCCATGCTCGGGTTGAACCGCAACACACTGCGCAAGAAGATCCGCGAGCTGGAACTGCCCGTGGTGCGCGGCCTGCCCTGATGATCGCGGACCGCGCGCAGGCCGCGGCGCGGCCTGCGTCGGAGCCGCCCACGCCCACGGGCGAGGGGGACCAGCGCTGGCCCCGCCGCCTGGCCGACCTGCTGCTGGGCCGCGCTGTGACGCTCGGGCTCGCGGTGGGTGCGCTGGTGCTCGGCGTGCTGACCTTCGCCGAGCTGTCCGGGGGCACGCCCTTCGGCCCGGCCCGGCCGGGGCAGGTGGCGGGCCTGGTTCTCATCAACCTGGCCTTCGTGCTGCTGCTGGCGGCGTCGCTCATCGCGCGGCTGGTGCGGATGTGGCTGGACCGGCGGCGCGGATCGGCGGGTTCGCGCCTGCATGTGCGGCTGGTGGCGCTGTTCGGCCTGGTCGCGGTGGTGCCGGCGATGCTGGTCACCGGCTTCGCGGCGGCTTTCTTCAACTACGGCATCCAGGCCTGGTTCAGCGACACGGTGCGCACCGCGCTCGAGGCCTCGCTGGCGGCATCCCGTGCCTATCTGGAGGAGCATCGCGGCAATATCCGCGGCGATGCGCTGCAGATGGCGGCCGATCTCAACCGCGCCGCGCGCATCTTCCTGCTGCGGGACGGGGTGGTCGGCAGCCTGTCCTCCGCCAGCCCGGAGGACGGCCTCGCCTTCGCGCGCCAGCTCGCGATCCACACCCAGCTGCGCGGCCTGACCGACGCCTATGTCTTCGATCCCGCCGGTGGCCAGGTGATCGCGAGCGCCGGCGGGCTGGCGGGTTCGGTGCTGCGCGACCCGCCGCCGGTCTGGGCGCTCGAGCTGGCGCGCAGCGGCGATGTGGTGCTGCTGCCGGCCGAGCAGGAAGGCAGGGCACGCGCCCTGGTCCAGCTCGATATCGCGCCGGGCTACGCCTACATGCTGCTGATCAGCCGGCCGCTGGATCCCGCCGTGATCGCGCATATGGAGCGGACCGAGGCCGCGGTCGCCCGCTATGAGGCGCTGGAGCGCAACCGGTCCGGCCTGCAGATCAGCTTCCTGATGATATTCGCGATCGCCAGCCTGCTGCTGCTGCTGGCCGCGGTGCTGATCGGCCTGGTCTTCGCCAACCAGCTGGCGCGCCCGATCTCCCGCCTGATCCAGGCGGCGGAGCGGGTCCGCAGCGGCGACCTGACCACGCGGGTCGAGGAAGGGCGTGCCGATGACGAGGTCGCCAGCCTCAGCCGCGCCTTCAACCGCATGACCAGCCAGCTCTCCGCCCAGCGTGGTGAGCTGATGGAGGCCTATCGCCAGATCGATGAGCGCCGGCGTTTCACCGAGACGGTGCTCTCCGGTGTTTCGGCCGGGGTGATCGGCCTCGATGCCGATGGGCGGGTCAACCTGCCGAACCGCTCCGCCTCCAGCCTGCTGGGCGTCGACCTCGATGCCGCGATCGGCCTGCCGATCGCCGAGGTGGTGCTGGAATTCGCGCCGCTGCTGGAAGCGGCCCAGGCGCAGCCGGAACGGCCGCATACGGCGGAGCTGCGCATCGGCCCGCCCTCGAATCGCCGCACCCTGCTGGCGCAGCTCGGCGCCGAGATGCAGGGCGGTCGCGTCGCGGGACATGTGGTGACCTTCGATGACATCACGGAGCTTCTGTCGGCGCAGCGCAAGGCGGCCTGGGCCGATGTGGCGCGCCGCATCGCCCATGAGATCAAGAATCCGCTGACCCCGATCCAGCTTTCGGCGGAGCGGCTGAAGCGGAAATACCTGAAGGAGATCACGTCGGATCCGGACACCTTCCGGGCCTGCACCGACACCATCGTGCGCCAGGTCGGCGATATCGGACGCATGGTGGACGAATTCAGCGCCTTCGCGCGCATGCCGCAGCCGGTGATCCGGCCGGAGAATCTCGGCAAGGTGGTGCGGGAAGCGCTGGTGCTGCACCAGAACGCCCATGCCGGCATCGTCTACACGACCCGTATCCCGGAGGAGCGGGTGACCGCCGCCTGCGACCGGCGCCTGATCGGGCAGGCCCTGACCAACCTGCTGCAGAATGCGGCCGATGCGATCCAGGGGCAGGACAACGCCGGCGCGGACGGGGTGCAGGGGCACATCACGCTGTCCATCGAGTCGGATGCCGGCTGGGTCCGGATCGCGGTCGAGGATGACGGGCCGGGCCTGCCGCAGGGCGAGGAACGTGACCGCCTCACGGAACCGTATGTGACTCACAAGGCCAAGGGCACGGGTCTTGGCCTTGCCATCGTGAAGAAGATCATGGAGGACCATGGGGGACGGCTGGCGCTCGAGGATCGCGGCGCCGAGCGCGGAGCGAGGGCGGTGCTGATTCTGCCGTCGCGGCCGGCAGACGCGGCCGATGGCGAGCAACCGGCGATGGAGGGGACGAGACTCGCGCATGGCGCATGAGATCCTGATCGTCGATGACGAGCCCGACATCCGTGCCCTCATCGAGGGCATCCTGACGGATGAGGGCTACGAGACACGCCAGGCCCAGAATTCGGACACCGCGCTGGCGGCGTTCCGGACGCGGCGGCCCGCGCTCGTCATCCTCGATGTCTGGCTGCAGAATTCCCGCCTGGACGGCCTCGGCATCCTGGAAGCGCTGCTGCGCGAGGATCGCGACCTGCCGGTGGTCATGATCTCCGGCCACGGCAATATCGAGACCGCCGTGCAGGCGATCCAGAACGGTGCCTACGACTTCATCGAGAAGCCCTTCAAGTCGGACCGCCTGCTGCTGATCGCATCCCGGGCGCTGGAAGCGGCGCGGCTGAAGCGGGAGAATTCCGAACTGCGGCTGCGGGCCGGCGCCGAGACCGAGCTGGTCGGCATCAGCCAGTCGATGGTCCAGTTGCGCAGCGCGATCGAGAAGGTGGCGCCGACCGGCAGCCGTGTGCTGATCAGCGGCCCGGCCGGTTCCGGCAAGGAAGTGGCGGCGCGCATGATCCATGCCCGTTCCCGCCGCGCCGAGGGGCCTTTCGTCGCACTGAATTGCGCGACCCTGAATCCGGCCCGCTTCGAGGAGGAGCTGTTCGGCGTCGAGGCCGGCGCCGATCCGGCGGTGCAGCCGCGCCGCGCCGGCGTGCTGGAGCGCGCGCATAACGGTACGCTGCTGCTCGACGAAGTCGCCGACATGCCGATCGAGACCCAGGGCAAGATCGTGCGCGCGCTGCAGGAGCAGGGCTTCGAGCGGATCGGCGGCGCCACCCGGGTGAAGGTGGATGTGCGCGTCATCGCCACCAGCAACCGCGACCTGCAGGCCGAGATCGCCGCCGGCCGGTTCCGCGAGGATCTGTTCTACCGCCTCGCCGTCGTGCCGCTGAAGGTGCCAGCGCTGCGCGAAAGACGGGAAGACGTGCCGACCCTGGCGCGGCATTTCGTCACCCGCTCCGCCGAGATTTCCGGCGTGCCGGCGCGGGAGGTGGCGGAGGACGCGCTGGCGGCGATGCAGGCCTATGAATGGCCGGGCAACGTGCGCGAACTGCGCAACCTGATCGACTGGCTGCTGATCATGGCACCGGGTGGCGCGGGCGATCCGATTCGCGCCGACATGCTGCCGCCCCAGGTCGGTGCGGCGGCGCCGGCGGTGCTGAAGCTCGACCGCAGCAGCGAGATCATGACCCTGCCGCTGCGTGAGGCGCGGGAGCTGTTCGAGCGGCAGTATCTGGAAGCGCAGCTGCTGCGCTTCGGCGGCAATATCAGCCGCACCGCGAATTTCGTCGGCATGGAGCGCAGCGCGCTGCATCGCAAGCTGAAGTTTCTCGGCGTGCATGCCGAGGACCGCGCCGCCACGACCTGACCACGCACACCCTGAAGGACCACTGCCTCGATGTCCCGTATTGCCTATGTGAATGGCCGCTACCTGCCGCAGAGCGAGGCGGCGGTGAACATCGAGGATCGCGGCTACCAGTTCGGCGATGGCATCTACGAGGTCGTCCACCTGCATGGCGGCCGCTACATCGACGAGGATCGCCACCTGGCGCGGCTCGAGCGGTCGCTGCGCGAGATCCGGTTGCCGATGCCGATGTCGCTCGCGGCGCTGCGCATGGTGCTGCGGGAGGTCGCGCGCCGGAACCGCCTGAGCGAAGGCCTGCTGTACATGCAGGTGACCCGCGGGGTGGCGCCGCGCGACCATGCCTTCCCGAAGCATCCGGTGCCGCCGGCGCTGGTCGTGACCATCAAGCGCATCCCGCCCTATCCGACCAATGTCGACCGCTGGACAGGCACGGCCATCACCCTGCCGGACCTCCGCTGGGCGCGCCGCGACATCAAGAGCGTGAACCTGCTGCCCAATTGCCTGGCCCGCCAGGCGGCGCGCGAGAAGGGGGCGATCGAGGCCGTGCTCTATGACGAAGCGACCGGCATCGTCACCGAAGGGGCCGCGACCAGCTTCTGGATCGTCGATGCGAAAGGCAGCATCGTCACCCGCCATCTGGGCCATGAGATCCTGCCGGGCTGCACCCGCGGCGCCCTACTCGCGGAACTGGCGGCGGCGGGCGTCGGCTTCGAGGAGCGTGAATTCACGCTGGCGGAGACACGGGCGGCGCGGGAGGCCTTCATCACCTCCGCCACCTCCTTCGTGAAGCCGATCGTGGCGATCGACGGCGCACCGGTCGGCGACGGTAAGGTCGGGCCGGTGGTGCGGCGCCTGTTCGAGATCTTCGCGCGTCACGTCACCGGCGGCCTGCGCAACGCCGCATGATGCCGCCGCGCCCGACCGCCATCCTGTTCGACTGGGACAACACCCTGGTCGATGGCTGGGCGGCGATCGCCGAAGGCCTCGCCGCCACCTTCACCGCCTTCGGCCTGCCGGTCTGGACCGAGGAGGAGGTGAAGGCGCGGGTCCGCCACAGCCTCCGCGAAAGCTTCCCCGCGATCTTCGGACCGGAATGGGAGCGGGCGCGCGACATCTTCTACGCCGCGGTCCGGGCGCGGCACCTGGAGGTGCTGCGGCCGATGCCGGGGGCGGCCGCGCTGGTCGCCGCCGCGGCGCGGCTGGTGCCGGTTGCCGTCGTCTCCAACAAGCAGGGGCCGTTGCTGCGGGCGGAGGCGGCGCATCTCGGCTGGGCGCCGCGGTTCCGGGCGCTGGTCGGCGCCGGCGACGCGGCCCGGGACAAGCCGGATCCGGCACCGATGCAGATGGCGCTGACGCCTTGCGGCGTGCCGGCGACGAGCGATGTATGGTATGTCGGCGATACCGCACTCGACATGCAGGCAGCCCGGCGCATGGGTTTCACGGCGGTGCTGCTGGGCGATGCGGCGCATGATGGCGGTATCGCCGCGGCCGCGCCGGACGCATCCTTCCCGGATGGCCATGCGCTGGCAGCTTGGCTGGTCGACGTTACCTAGTTAGCAGGTGCAGCATAGAGCCTTGCCTCGGCGCTTCGCCTGAAGGATTGTGTGCCGGTGTGAGGCGCCGTGGGGCGCCTGTCTGAACGATCGGCCGTCCGGAAACAGGATGGCGGACAAGACAAAAAGAAGGACGAGCCCATGGCCGCCGAAAAGTCCCAGAATGTGCAGGACGTGTTCCTGAATCATGTCCGGAAGAGCAAGACGCCGGTCACCATCTTCCTGGTGAATGGCGTGAAGCTGCAGGGCATCATCACCTGGTTCGACAACTTCTCCGTGCTGCTGCGCCGCGACGGGCATACGCAGCTGGTCTACAAGCACGCGATCAGCACGGTGATGCCGGGTGCGCCGATCCAGCTCTTCGACGGCACGCCGGCACCGGCGGGTGCCACGGCGCCGGCTTCCGAAAGCCGGCTGACCCTGACGCGGGAAGCGGCGCCTGCCACCAGCGACTGAGATCGGTTGCGGGCGAGGGGCTATCCGTCCCTCGCGCCTGCGGGCAGATTGCCGCGATGACGGCCAGTAACGACAACCGGGAAGCCGGCCCCACGCGGGCAGCCGTGCTTCTTCCCTATGACCGCACCGGGCGCGGCGCCGAGGTCAACCTCGCGCGCGCGGCCGAAGCGAAGCTTGCCGAGGCAGTGGGCCTCGCGGCCTCGATCGGGCTCACCATCCTGCACGCCGCGGTGCATCCGCTCCGCGAGCGCCGGCCTTCGACCCTGATGGGCGAAGGCCAGGTCGCGATGGTGAAGAGCGCGATCGAACAGCATGCGATCACGGTCGCCGTGGTCGATGCCGCGCTCAGCCCCGTGCAGCAACGCAACCTGGAACGCGCCTGGGGCTGCAAGGTCATCGACCGCACCGGGCTGATCCTGGAGATCTTCGGCGAACGCGCGCGCACCCGCGAAGGCACGCTGCAGGTCGAGCTGGCGCATCTGGAATATCAGCGGACGCGGCTGGTGCGGTCCTGGACCCACCTCGAACGGCAGCGCGGCGGCTTCGGCTTCCTCGGCGGCCCCGGCGAATCGCAGATCGAGATCGACCGCCGCCTGATCGGCGAGCGCATCGTGAAGTTGAAGAAGGAGCTGGAGCAGGTGCGCCGCACCCGCGGCCTGCACCGCAGTGCCCGTGCCCGCGTGCCCTACCCGGTGATCGCGCTGGTCGGCTACACCAATGCCGGCAAGTCGACGCTGTTCAACGCCCTGACCGGCGCCGGCGTCTATGCGCAGGACCAGCTCTTCGCGACGCTCGATCCGACCATGCGCGCGATCAGGCTGCCATCCGGCCGGGCCGCGATCCTGTCCGACACCGTCGGCTTCATCTCCGACCTGCCGACCCAGCTCGTCGAAGCCTTCCGCGCGACGCTGGAGGAAGTGGCCGCCGCCGACATCATCCTGCATGTCCGCGACATCGCGCATCCCGACAGCGCGGCGCAGCGCAGCGACGTGCTCGGCGTGCTGACCGATATGGCGGCCGGCGACCACCCGAGCATCGATGCCGCCTGGCCGGAGCGCGTGGTCGAGGTGCTGAACAAGGCCGACCTGCTCGATGGCGATGCCGATGCGATCGAGATCGCGCAGCGTGCCGCCACGCATGGGGCCATCACCGTCTCGGCGCTGAGCGGCGAGGGGCTGGACGATCTGCGGGCCGCGCTGGACGCCAAGCTCTCCACCAGCATGGTGACGCTGGAGGCGGCCTTGCCGCCGGCCGACGGCGCCCGCATCGCCTGGCTCTACGAGCATGGCGAGGTGCTGGACCGGCGCGATGCGGATGATGCGGTGCGCCTGACGGTGCGGCTGTCGCCCGCCGACCGCGCGCGATTCGAACAACTTCCCGAGGCAGGATGATCGATACCCAGGATGCCAGCCGCGTCGCGGCGCTGCTCCGCGACGCCGTGCATGCGGAGGTGCTGCCGCGGTTCCGCAACCTCGCGCCCGGTGCGATCCGCACCAAGTCGGGGCCGCTCGACCTGGTCACCGATGCCGACGAAGCCGCCGAGCGGATGATCCGCGAAGGGCTGGCGCGGCTGTTTCCTGGTTGCCTGGTGGTCGGCGAGGAAGGCGTCGCCGAGGATCCCGCGCTGCTGGAGCGGCTGTCGGAGGATGGGCTCACCTTCGTCGTCGATCCGGTCGACGGGACCTCCAACTTCGCGGCCGGCGTGCCGCTGTTCGGCTGCATGGCGGCGGCGATCCTGCGGGGCGAGGTCATCGGCGGCTGGATCTTCGAGCCTTTCGCCGATGACTGCGCGATCGCGCTGGCCGGGCAGGGCGCCTGGGTGCAGACCCCCGCCGGCGCGAAGCGGCCGCTCGCGGTGGCACCGCCGGTGCCGGTCGGGCAGATGGTCGGCGCCGTGTCCTGGGGCTACCTGACGGAGCCGCTGCGCAGCACGGTCGGCGCCAACATGCCGAAACTCGCCGCCGC
The DNA here is from genome assembly GCA_036499545.1 of Roseomonas sp. Classification (GTDB taxonomy): domain Bacteria; phylum Pseudomonadota; class Alphaproteobacteria; order Acetobacterales; family Acetobacteraceae; genus Plastoroseomonas. The sequence continues at coordinate 9,035 of DASYDR010000002.1, forward strand.
GGTCGGGTATCGCTGCTCGGCGCATGAGTACCGGCTGGTGGCCTCCGGCGGCGCGCATCTGCTGCTCTACAACAAGATGATGCCCTGGGATCATGCACCGGGGGTGCTGATCCATCGCGAGGCCGGCGGCTTCGCGGCCCGTTTCGATGGTGCTGCCTATTCGCCGCGCGTGCACAGCGGCGGGCTGATCGCGGCGCCGGACGAGGCGAGCTGGGCCGGGGCGAGGGCCGCGCTGCTTGGCTGATTCGGACGAGGATGAGGACGAAGGGCCGCCCGGCCTTCCTGCGGGCACGCCCTTCTACATGACGCCGGCCGGTGCCGCGGCGCTGCAGGCCGAGATGAAGCGGCTCTGGACCGAGGAGCGGCCGAAGGTGGTCGAGATCGTGTCCTGGGCGGCGGCGCTCGGCGACCGCTCCGAGAATGCCGATTACCAGTACGGCAAGCGCCGCCTGCGTGAGATCGACCGCCGTGTGCGGTTCATCACCAAGCGGCTGGACCGGGTGCAGGTGGTCGACCCGGCGGCGCAGACCAAACGCGCGCAGGTCTTCTTCGGCGCCACCGTGACCTATGCGCGGAGCGACGACAGCGAGGTCACGATCACCATCATCGGCGTGGACGAGGCCGATCCGGAGCGCGGCCGTATCTCCTGGGTGGCGCCGGTCGCCCGCGCCCTGCTCGGCAAGCGGGTCGGCGATGTGGTCCGGCTGCGCACCCCGGCCGGGATGGAGGAGATCGAGGTCGTCGCTGTAACCTACCCGGACGCATGAACCGGCAGTTGCCAGGAGCCCCCAGCCATGAGCCGACTCGACGCCGAAGATCCCATCTGCCCGCCGCCGCCGCCCGGCGTCGACCTCGTCATCATCCCGCGCGCCCATGACGTCGGGAATTTCGAGGTGCGCCGTGCCCTGCCCACCAAGGAACGGCAGATGGTCGGGCCCTTCATCTTCTTCGACCAGATGGGCCCGGGCGAATTCCTGACCGGGCAGGGGCTGGATGTGCGCCCGCACCCGCATATCGGCCTGTCCACCGTCACCTATCTGTTCGAGGGCGAGATCCTGCACCGGGATACGCTCGGCAGCCGGCAGGCGATCACCCCGGGTGCCCTGAACTGGATGACCGCCGGCCGCGGCATCGCCCATTCCGAGCGCAGCGACGAGGCCCATCGCGACCACAGCCAGGCGCTGTTCGGCATCCAGAGCTGGGCCGCGCTGCCGAAGCATGCCGAGGAGACGGCGCCGAGCTTCACGCATCATCCGGCCGAGGCGCTGCCTTTCGCCCAGGATGGCGGCATGACGCTGCGGCTGATCGCCGGCGATGGCTGGGGGCTGAAGGCGCCGGTCGCGGTGTCCTCGCCCTGCTTCTATGCCGATGTGAGCCTGGCGCCCGGCGCCCGGGTGCCGCTGCCCGACCAGCATGAGGAACGGGCGGCCTATGTGGTCGCCGGCAGCGTCAGCGTCGCGGGGACGGTGTTCGAAGCCGGCCGCATGCTGATCTTCCGCGCCGGCGACGCGCTGGCCCTGGCCGCGGGACCGGCAGGCGCCCGGCTGCTGCTGCTGGGCGGCGCGGCGATGGACGGGCCGCGCTACATGTTCTGGAACTTCGTCTCCTCCTCCCATGAGCGCATCCAGCAGGCGAAGGATGACTGGAAGGCCGGGCGCTTCGGCCTGGTGCCGGGCGACGAGAAGGAGTTCATCCCGCTGCCCGAGATCAAGGTGAAGGCGGGCTGATACCGGAGCGCCCGGACGGGTGCCGCCGGTATGAAGGCAGCCTGGGCTCTTAGCTGCGCTCGAGAGCGGTCGCGACCGCGGTCTGGTCGGGGCTGCGGGGCCGGCATGGTGCCTGGGCGAAGGCGCTGTCCGGGTTCAACCGGCGGAGCGCGGGTGCCAGCGGGGAACAGGCGATGCGGGCGGTGATCTGCCGCTCCGTCGCGGTGCGCAGCGCTGCCCGTTCCTGCGGGAATGCCGCCAGGACCTCCTGCACCGCGGCCGCCTGCCCGGCATAGATCAGGCAGAGCGAAAGGCGGGCGGCTTCCGTCGCCGGGTGCGGGCGCCCCGGCTGGAAGCGCGACCAGTCGGCGGCGCGAAGCATCCCGGCCACCTCCGGGAGGCTGGCATAGCGCGGCGTCGGCGGGGGTGAGCCCCCCGGAGCCCAGAGCGGCGAGCAGGTCGCACCGCCGATGGCGGCTTCGACCGTCTGCCGCATGGCAGCCACATCCGGCACCAGGCGCTGCCGCTCCAGCATATAGGGCACCGGCGGCCCGATATTGGCGCCGAGGCCGCCGACATAGTCCCAGAAATCATGCGCGGCATCGGCGACGTGCAGCGCCGTCCCGTCCGCCCGTTGCAGCAGGATGCGCTGCGGGTCCCGGGCGCCGAGGGCGATGCTGCCGGCATGGGTGAGGCTTTGAGGGCCCTGGACGAAGGCTTCCAGCGTCCAGCAGCAATAGGCCCCGCCCGACCAGCCGGAGAACGCCAGGATCTGCGGCTCACCCCGCAGCGCCGGCAGCGGTTCGAAGCCGCGCGAACGGGCCTGCCAGACCAGTTGCCCCGCCCGCCGCAGGCGCAACGCCGGCCGGTCATCCTCACCGCTTTGCGGCCGGTGCTGCTCGATGCGGCCGGCGCGGCCGCCATCATGCAGCACCTGACACAGGGCCGGGGTCGCGAGCAGCAGCAGGGCAAGCAGGACGGTGCGGATCATGCGCCCGATCGTTCCGCTTTCTTCACAGCTTGCCAATGGGCTTCCATCACATCCAGCGTCGTATCGGCCGGCGCCAGGCCTTCGCCAGCCAGCGCCGCCTCCACCGCCCCGAAGCGGCGTTCGAACTTGCGGTTGGCGCCGCGCAGGCAGGTCTCGGGGTCGAGGTCGAGCTTGCGGGCCAGGTTCGCCAGCACGAAGAGCAGGTCTCCGACCTCATCCGCCAGCCGGGCTGGGTCAGCGGCGGGGAGTTCCGCGCGCAGTTCCGCCGCTTCCTCCTCCAGCTTGTCCAGAACGCCGGCAACCTCCGGCCAGTCGAAGCCCACACGCGCGGCCCGGCGGGTGAGCTTGGCGGCGCGGGTCAGGGCAGGGAGGCCCTGCGGAATGCCGGCCAGGGTGCCGGTCTCCGCCCGGGCGGCCCGTTCCCGGGCCTTCTGCGCCTCCCAGGCTTGCGTCTGTTCCTCGGATGTTCGTGCTTCAGCCTCACCGAAGACGTGCGGGTGGCGCGAGATCATTTTCCTAGTAATTTTTTCCGCTATGTCAGCGAAGGCAAAATCACCAGCTTCTTCAGCCATTTGCGCGTGATAGACGACCTGGAACAGCAGATCGCCGAGCTCATCCAGCAATGCCGGCCGATCACCGCGCTGGATCGCGTCCTCGACCTCATAGGCTTCCTCGATGGTGTAGGGCGCGATGGTCGCGAAGCTCTGGACCTGATCCCAGGGACAGCCGCCATCCGGCGAACGCAGGCGGGCCATCACGGTCAGCAGGCGCTGCAGGGCCGCGGCCGGATCGAGAGTCTGGGGCATGATGGGTGTTCTCAGGCTGTTTGTTGATCAATGGCGCGGATCCGGAGGCCGGACAGGCCGCTGCCGGCGGCGCCCTAAGGCATTGAATGGCAAGGGGAAGGTGGTGGCGGAACGCGCTGCCCACAGGCTCCCACAGCTTTGTCCACAATGCACATTTGCCGCATAAGATATATTATGGAAAGAGATAGCGCTGTGAGTAAGCCTGTGGGCAACCCTTCTGGGCGGAGCGTCCGATTCAGACCTCCGAGCCATTTGGCCCTCTGGTCATCGGGCGCTCAGAGCTCCTCCACACCGGTGATCCCCGGCAGTACCTTCATGGCCTGCAGCAGCCGCGGGCCGACATTGAAGCCGCCCGGCAAGGCCATCTCGACTTCCTGTCCCGGACCGGTCAGCGAAACCAGCACAACGCGGCCCTTGCCGCGGCCCTCGCGGTCCAGCAGCACCCGGATGTGGTCCACGGCCTCGGTCTGGTCGAGCCAGAGCCGGATGCCCTGGGCCACGCCGCTCGCGGCCTTCTCCAGCCCTTCGACATCCTGGGCGGTCAGGCGCAGCGCTTCGCCCTCCATCCTGGCCTCGGCCGTCACCACCACGGCATTGCCTTCGGCCAGCAGCTCCCGCGACTTGTTCAGCACTTCGGAGAAGCAGGTCACCTCATAGGAGCCCTGGGCGTCGGACAGCCGGATCCAGGCCATGCGGCTGCCGGTCTTGGTCGTCCGCTCCTTGCTGTTCACCACCGTGCCGGCGAGCTTCAGCCGGTTCGAGCCCGAGCGCGCCCGGTCGGCGATCGCCGCCGAGCCGACCACGCCCAGCCGCTTCAACGCCGCCTTGTAGGTATCGAGCGGATGCGCCGAGAGGTGGAAGCCGACCGCTTCCGCCTCGAAGGACAGTTTCTCGAGCAAGGGCCATTCCTGCGTCGGCGGGAAGCGCATCGGCTCCGATCGTTGCGATTCAGCGCCAAACAGGCCGATCTGGCCGCTGCCGCGTTCCTCGGCCGCCGATTGCGCCCGGCGCAGCACCACCTCGGCGCCGGCCACCAGCTGCGCCCGGTTCTGCATCAGCCCGTCGAAAGCCCCGGCCTTGGCCAGGTTCTCGATCTGCATCTTGTTGAGCAGCTTCGGATCGACCCGCCCGGCGAAATCCGGCAGCGAGGCGAAGCGGCCTTTGCGCTCCCGCTCCGCCACCAGCTCCCGCATCGCCGCCTCGCCCACCCGCTTCACCGCGGCCAGCGCGAAGCGGATCGCCGGCTTCCCGTCTTCCTCCCGCGCCTCGACGATGAAGTCATGCGCGCTGCGGTTCACGTCCGGCGGCAGCACTGGGATGGTAAGCCGCGCCGCTTCCTGCATATGGCCGGCGAGCTTGTCGGTGTTGGAGTAGTCGAGCGACATGGAAGCCGCCAGGAAGGCCACCGTGTGGTTCGCCTTCAGCCAGGCGGTCTGGTAGCTGACCAGCGCATAGGCGGCCGCGTGGGACTTGTTGAAGCCGTAATCGGCGAAGCGCTCCATCAGGTCGAAGATCTCGCCGGCCTTGGCCGCCTCGACCCCGCGCTCGGTCGCGCCCTTGGCGAAGATCTCCCGCTGCACCTGCATCTCGGAGCGGATCTTCTTGCCCATGGCGCGGCGCAGCAGGTCAGCGGCGCCCAGCGAATAGCCCGCCATGTCCTGGGCGATCTGCATCACCTGTTCCTGGTAGACCATGATGCCGTAGGTCTCGGACAGGATGTGGTGGATCGCCGGATGCGGGCTGTCCCAGGCCTCGCCGGCCTTGCGCTGGCAATAGGACGGGATGTTCGCCATCGGGCCCGGCCGGTACAGCGCCACCGCCGCGATCAGATCCTCGAACCGGTCGACGCGCATCTGCCGCAGGCAGTCCCGCATCCCCTGGCCTTCGAACTGGAACACCCCGGCGGCGTCGCCCTTGCGCAGCATCTCGAAGGTCTTGGCATCGTCCAGCGGGATGGCGTTGATATCGACCGTGGTCCCCTGCCCCTTCAGGATGTCGATCGCCCGCTCGATCACCGTCAGCGTCTTCAGGCCCAGGAAGTCGAACTTCACCAGCGATGCCTGCTCGACATGCTTCATCGAGAACTGGGTGATCAGCATGTCGGATCGCGGATCGCGATACAGCGGGCAGATGCCGATCAGCGGCTCCCGCCCGATCACCACGCCGGCGGCATGGGTCGACGCGTTGCGATAGAGCCCCTCGACCTGCAGCGCGATGTCGAGCAGGCGCGCCACCTGCTCGTCATTGTCGCGCATCTCCTGCAGCTTCGGCTCGCCGTCGATCGCCTGCTGCAGGGTCACGGGCTTGGCGGGGTTGAAGGGAATGATCGAGGCGATCTTGTCCACCTGCCCATAGGGCATGCCCAGCACGCGGCCCACGTCACGCACCGCCGCCTTGGCCTGTAGCTTGCCGAAGGTGATGATCTGCGCGACCCGGTCATCGCCGTATTCCCGCACCACGTAGCGGATCACCTCGTCGCGCCGGTCCTGGCAGAAATCGATGTCGAAATCCGGCATCGACACGCGTTCCGGATTCAGGAAGCGCTCGAACAGCAGCCCGAACCGCAGCGGATCCAGGTCGGTGATCGCCAGCGCCCAGGCCGCGACCGAACCGGCGCCCGAACCGCGCCCCGGCCCGACCGGGATCGGCGGCGTCTGCGCCTTCGCCCATTGGATGAAGTCGGCGACGATCAGGAAGTAGCCCGAGAAGCCCATCTTCTCGATGACGCCAAGCTCGTAGTCGAGCCGCTGGCGATAGACCTCGCGCGTTGCGGAAAGCCCGCCCTCGCCCAGCGCATCCAGCCGCCGTTCCAGCCCATCGGCCGCCATCGCCCGCACCGTCTCTGCCTCGGTGCGGCCTTCCATCACCTTCGGGCAGATCGGCAGCGCCGGCTTCTTCGCCTCCGTCATCACCGCCGACATCCGCGCGATCGCGAGCGTGTTGTCGCAGGCCTCTGGCAGGTCCCGGAACAGCGCCCGCATCGCATCCGCCGGCTTGAACCAATGCTCTGGCGTCACCCGCCGGCGCTCCTGTTCCGCCATGGTGCGGCTTTCGGCGATGCAGAGCAGCGCATCATGCGCCTCATGCATCTCGGCCTTGGCGAAGTAGACGTCATTGGCGGCCACGATCGGCAGCCGTGCCGCATCCGCCAGTGCCAGCAGCCCGGGCTCGATCATGCGCTCGATCGGCAGGCCATGCCGGTTCAGCTCGACCGCCAGCCGGTCCGGAAACGCTTCCGCCAACTGTGCCAGCAGCCGCTCCGCCGCGTCGCGCCGGCCTTCCGCCAGCAGCCGCGCCACCGGGCCGGTGGTGCCGCCGGTCAGCAGGAACAGCCCCTGCGCGTGCTCCGCCAGCAGCTCCAGCGTGATGCTCGCCCGGCCCGAGGCGTCGTCGCGCAGGAACCCCTTCGAGGACAGCCGCTGCAGATTGTCGAGCCCCGCCGCATCCAGCGCCAGCGCCACCAGCGGATCCGGGTTCAGCCGATGCGCGTCCGGCCGCTCCGGATCGGTGCTGATGCGCGCGAGCTGCAGCTGGCAGCCCATGATCGGCTGCACGCCCTTGCCCGAACAGGCCTGCGCGAATTCCAGCGCTCCGAACAGATTGCCGGTATCGGTCAGCGCCACCGCCGGCATGCCCGCTGCCAGCGCCAGCGCCGGCAGCTTCTCCGCCTTGATGGCCCCCTCGCTCAGCGAATACGCGGAATGGGCGTGCAGATGGATGAACGAGTCGGCCATCGGCGCAGGTTAGCATGCACCGCCTTGCCGCACCTGCGTCCTTGGCGGAAGCTTGCGCGACGCATTCCGAAGGATACCAGCCCATGCGCCTGCTGCGCCCCGCCGCCCTCGGCCTGACCCTGGCCGCCGCCCTCGTCCTGCCGGCCGCGGCCCATCCCGGCCACGGCCCCGAGGATTTCGCGACCGGCCTCGCCCATCCCTTCGGCGGCCTCGATCACCTGCTCGCCATGGTCGCCGTCGGCCTGCTCGCCGCCCGCACCGGCCTCGCCACCGCCTGGCGCATGCCCGTCGTCTTCATGGCCGCCATGACCGTGGGCGCCCTGCTCGGCTTCGAAGGCATCGCCCTGCCCGGCATCGAATACGGCATCGCCCTCTCGGTCGCCGCCGCCGGCCTGGCCCTGGCCCTCGCGCTGCCGATCCCGACCATCGCCGCCCTGGCCGCCACCGCCGCCTTCGGCTTCTGCCACGGCATGGCGCACGGCCTCGAACTGCCGGAAGCCGCATCGCCGCTCGGCTTCTCCGCCGGCTTCCTGATCGGCACAGCCCTGCTGCACGGCGCCGGCCTCGCCGCCGGGCTGGCCACGCGCACCGGCACCGGCCTGACCCTCAGCCGGGCGGGCGGCGTCGCGGTCGCGGCGGCCGGGCTGGTGATGCTGGTCGGGTGAGGTTGCCCCTGGGAGGGCTCTGCCCTCCCAGACCCACCCGGCAGGAGCCCAGGGCCCCTGCACCCCGATCAGTTTTAGAGCCCTGATTGCCAAGGGGGTGCCACCCACTTCGGGGCGGCACCCCCTTGGCAATCAGGGCCCCAAGTGAAGCAGGTCCAGGAGGATCCATCCTCCTGGCGGATGGGGTCTGGGGAAGGCGGCGCCTTCCCCAGGGCGCAACCTCACTCCACCGGGACCACCAGCCCCGCCTCCAGCGTCACGATGCGGTCCATCTGCCGGGCCAGCTCAGGGTTATGGGTTGCGACCAGGGCGGCGACGCCCTGGCCGCGGACCGCCTGCATGAGTTCGGTGAAGACGCGGGCGCTGGTGCCGACATCGAGGTTGCCGGTGGGTTCGTCGGCTAGGAGGACGCGCGGCCGGTTGGCGAGCGCCCGGGCAATGGCGACGCGCTGCTGTTCACCGCCGGAGAGCTTGCCCGGCCGGTGGCTTTCGCGGCCGGCGAGGCCGAAGCTGGCAAGCAGTTCGCGGGCGCGGGCGATGGCGGCACCGCGGGCGACGCCGGCGGCCATCTGCGGCAGGACGATGTTTTCCTCCGCGGTGAATTCCGGCAGCAGGTGGTGGAACTGGTAGACGAAGCCGATGGTGGAGCGGCGGATCGCCGTGCGCGCATCGTCGGAGAGCGTGCCGGCTGCCTTGCCTTCCACGAAGACCTCGCCGCCATCCGGGCGTTCCAGCAGGCCGGCCAGGTGCAGCAGGGTCGATTTGCCGGTGCCGGAAGGTGCCACGAGTGCCACGATCTCACCCGCGGCGAGGGCCAGGTCGGCGCCGCGCAGCACGGGCAGCTCGCCGGCGCCGCTGCGGTAGCGGCGTTCGACGCCGGCGAGGCGAAGCGGCAGGTCATTCATTGCGGAGGGCTTCCACCGGGTCGGTCCTGGCCGCGCGCCAGCTCGGGTAGAGGGTTGCGAGCAGCGACAGCCCGAGCCCGAGCCCGACCACCTGCGCGGCATCCCACGGGTTCACCACGGCCGGGATGCGCGTGAGGAAGTAGATCTGCGGATCGAAGATGATGGTGCCGGTCGCCCGTATCAGCGCCTGGCGGATGGTCTCCAGATTGGCGCAGACGAGAAGGCCGAGACCGAGGCCCGCCAGCGTGCCGAGCCCGCCGACGGCGGCGCCGCAGAGCAGGAAGATGCGCAGGATCGCGCCCCTTCCCACGCCCATGGTCCTGAGGATGGCGATGTCCCTGCCCTTGTCCTTCACCAGCATGATGAGGGTGGAGATGATGTTGAAGGCCGCGACCAGGATGATCAGCGCCAGGATCAGGAACATCACGTTGCGCTGCACCTCGACGATCTGGAAGAAGCCGCTGTTCGCGGCCTGCCAATCGACGATGGAGAGCGGGTGCCCGGTGAAAGCCTCGCGGATCGCCATGGCGGCCGCGCGCGCGCCATCCGGGTCGCGCAGATGGATCTCGATCTGGCTCACCATGCCGGGCCGCTGCAGGAAGAGCTGCGCGGCGGGCAGCGGCAGGAACAGGAAGCCGCCATCATATTCCTGCATCCCGACCTCGAAGGTCGCGACGATGCGGTAGGATTTGAGCCGCGGCACGGTTCCGAACACCGTCGTCCGCCCCTCCGGGGAGACGACCGTGATCCGGTCGCCCACGCCGACGTCGAGGCGCTGCGCCAGCACGGTGCCGATGACGATGGCGTCCTCGCCCTCGAAATCAGCGAGGCTGCCGGCGCGGATATTGCCGGCGATCACCGCGCGGGCGCGCAGGTCCGCGGGCGTGATGCCCCGCAGCAACCCGCCGGCGGAAGCGCCGGCATCGGTCGTCAGCAGCACCTGGCCTTCCAGGATGGGCGTCGCCTGGGCGATTTCGGGCAGGGCACGGAGGCGCGCCGCCACGGCACCATAATCCCGCAGCCCCTCATCCATGGAGGCCACGCCGAGATTGCCGTTCACCGCCAGGATGCGGCCCAGCAATTCCTGCCGGAAGCCGCCCATCACCGCGAGCACGACGATCAGCGTGCCGACGCCGAGCGCGATGCCGAGCAGGGAGAAGCCGGCGATGAGCGAGACGGAGCCTTCGCCCTGCTGCGCGCGCAGGTAGCGCGCGGCGACCATGCGCTCGAAGGCCGAGAACATGCGGGGGCTAGCCATGGCGCAGCGCCTCGGCCGGATCGATCCGCGCGGCCCGCCAGCTCGGGTAGAGCGTCGCGAGCAGCGACAGCCCGAGGCTGGTCGCGACGATGACCACGACATCGCCCGTCTCGACCACCGAAGGCAGGCTGATCAGGAAATTCAGGTCGGCGCCGGAGACGCCGACGCGTTCCAGCCAGGTCAGGCCGGCGCGCAACGCGTCGAAATTCGCGGCGATGCCGAGGCCGAGGACGAAGCCCGCCAGCGTGCCGCCACAGCCGATGGTCGCGCCGCAGAGGATGAAGATGCGCAGGATCGCGCCGCTCCTGGCACCCATGGTCCGCAGGATCGCGATGTCCTTCCCCTTGTCCTTCACCAGCATGGTCAGGGAGGAGACGATGTTGAAGGTCGCCACCACCACGATCAGGGTTAGGATAAGGAACATAGCCTGCCGCTCGATCAGCACCGCCGCGTAGACGGCGCTGTTGGAGGCCTGCCAGTCGGTCACGCGCAACCCTTGCCCGGCCAGCGCGGTGCGCAGTTGCGCGGCGACCGGCGCGACGCGGGAAGGATCGTCGAGCAGGATCTCGATCTGGTTCACGGCATTGCCGAGGCCGAAGAGCGATTGCGCCGTGGCGAGCGGCACGAAGATGGTCCGCCCATCATATTCCGGCATGCCGACATCGAAACTCGCGACCTCGCGGAGGCTGCGCTGGCGCGGTGCCGCGGTGAAATCCCCGCCGCGCGCCTGGGGCAGCACCAGGGTCAGGCTGTCATCCGGCAGCAGGCGGAGCCGCGCGGCGAGGCGGGCGCCGAGCACCGCCGTATCTTCCCCGTCCATCGCATCGAGATCGCCGTCGCGCAGCCGGTCCCGGATCACCGGCCGCGCGCGTAGCGCTTCCGGCGGGATGCCGCGGAGCTGTGCCCCGGCCGCGCCGCCCGGCCCGGTGACCAGCACCTGCCCGTCCACCGCCGGGGCGGCCTGGACGATGCCCGGGATGCCCCTGATCCGGGCCAGCACCGCCTCATAGTCATTGAGCACGCGGCCGCGTTCCGGCTGCACCGTCAGGTGACCGTTCAGCCCGATGATGCGGGCCATCAGATCCTGCCGGAAACCGTTCATCACCGAGGTGACGATGATGAGCGTCGTGACGCCGAGGGTGATACCGATCAGGGAGAAGAGCGCGGTCACCGACACGAAGCGCTCGCCCTTGCGGGCGCGCAGATAGCGAAACGCAACGGCGCGCTCGAACGGGGAGAACATGTCCCGCTCAGGCGCCCTTGATGCGGGCGATGGCGTCTTCGAGGGAGAGTTCGGCGCGTTCGCCGGTGGCGCGGCGCTTCAGCTCGACGCGCCCGGCGGCCGCACCGCGCGGCCCGACCACCGCCTGCCAGGGATGGCCCGAGAGGTCGGCATCGTTGAACTTCACCCCGGCCCGCTCCTCGCGGTCATCATAGACAGCTTCCGGTGAGAGGGCCGCGTAGAGCCGCTCGCAGAGCGCGTCGCAGCCGGCATCGCCGGTCTTCAGGTTCAGGATGCTGGCGCTGAAGGGCGCGACCGCGTCCGGCCAGATGATGCCGGCCTCGTCGTGGCTCGCTTCGATGATCGCGGCGACCAGGCGGGAGACGCCGATGCCGTAGCTGCCCATTTCCGGCACCACCGGCTTGCCGTCCGGGCCCTGCACGCTGAGGCCCATGGGCGCGCTGTACTTGGTGCCGAAGAAGAAGATGTGCCCGACCTCGATGCCGCGGGCGGAGACGCGCTTGGCTTCCGGCACCTGCGCCCAGGCGGCCTCGTCATGCATCTCCTCGGTCGCGGCGTAGTGGCTGGTCCAGAAGTTCACGATCGGCGACAGGTCGCCGGCGTAGTCCGGCGTTTCGGCCAGCACGTCGTGGTCGAGCAGGTCCTGGCTGACGAAGACCTGCGATTCGCCGGTCTCGGCCAGGATGATGAATTCATGGCTCAGCTTGCCGCCGATCGGGCCGGTATCGGCCCGCATCGGGATCGCCTTGAGGCCCATGCGGGCGAAGGTGCGCAGATAGGCGACGAACATCTGCCGGTAGCTGTGCTCGCCGTCTTCCTTGGTCAGGTCGAAGGAGTAGCCGTCCTTCATCAGGAATTCGCGCCCGCGCATGACGCCGAAGCGGGGCCGCACCTCATCCCGGAACTTCCATTGGATGTGGTAGAGGTTGCGCGGCAGGTCGCGATAGCTTTTGGCGAAGCCCTTGAAGATGTCGGTGACCATTTCCTCGTTGGTCGGGCCGTACAGCATTTCCCGCTCGTGGCGGTCTTTGATGCGCAGCATCTCCTTGCCGTAGTCGTCGTAGCGGCCGGATTCGCGCCAGAGCTCGGCGGCCTGGATGGTCGGCATCAGGATTTCCTGCGCGCCGGCGCGGTCCTGCTCCTCCCGCACGATCTGGCCGACCTTGCGCAGCACCCGCAGCCCCGCCGGCAGCCAGGCATAGATGCCGGCGCTGGTCTGGCGGATGAGGCCGGCGCGCAGCATCAGCCGGTGCGAAGCGATCTGCGCCTCGGCGGGCGTCTCTTTCAGGGTGGGCAGGAAGGCGCGGGAGAGGCGCATGGCGGTCCTTGAACGGGAAGCGGGCGCAGACCTTAGTTGGGCGGCGCGCTTGCCGATAGAGGCCGGGCGCCACCGCCGCGGCGGGCTCTGCTGCAACGCAATATCCTTGCGTCTGTATGCAAGCCCTCGCAACTATCAGACAAAATTCTGCGCCACATCGGTGATTTTCCTTGGCTTCGCCCCCGCATACCGCTAGACAAAAAAAGGGCCGCAACCCACGGGTCGCGGCCCAAGTTTAGGGAGGAAACGCCAGTCACACGGCAGAAAGAGGAACAACCTCTTCCTGAAGCAAAGGTGGCGCGGGCCGGCATCCGGCTCAACGACAATCAGCCATCATCAGAGAGTAAAAATCCGGCACCCAGACCGGGGATGCTCTCAACGCAGGCGGCGCAGGGTGAAACCCCTGTTAGCCGCCTAAATTTTGTGCGGCACCCATCAGTAGTCCGGCATCGCAAGCCAGCCAGTGTGGAAGCTGATCCAGTCGCTCTCCACCAGATACCAGATGGCCAGCCAGATCACCGCGGAGACCAGGGTCGTCGCGAGCAGCTTGCGCAACAGATGCACCTTCTGCGGCGTGCCGCGCCAGCCGCCGGCGGCCAGGTCGCCATCCGGCTCCGGGCGCGTGCCGATGGGCAGGATGGCGAACAGCACGGTCCACCAGGTGAGGACATAGACGACGAAGCCGGTGAACAGGGTCATGGGCCGGATTTGCGCCTGTCCGGCCCGCCTGCAAAGACCCTTCGCGCGGATTCTCATGCTGGCGGGCCGGCTCGCCGGCCGGCCCAGGGCAATGCGCATCAGACGCGCAGCAGATGCACCTCGACCGCCGGACGCTTCTTCAGCCGGCGCCCCACCGCCTTGCGCAGCACGCCGCGCACCGCTTCCCGCAGCGTGTCATCTTCCCGCTTCAGCGCGGCCGGCAGGTCCGCGACGCTGCGCGCGAGTTCATCGGCGAGCTGACCCGGCTCGGCATCGCCCTGCTCGAACAGGCCGGGGGCGGAGACTTTCGGCTCACCCAGCACGCGCCCGGCCTGGTCGACGGCGAGGGACGCTACGACCACACCGTTGAACAGCATCTTCCGCCGCGCGCCGAGCACGCCGCCTTCCAGCGGCAGCAGCCGGTCGCCGTCGATCGCCAGCCGCCCGACCGGCACGCCGCCCACCACATCCGGGCGATTGCCAGGCGCCAGGCGCAGCACGTCGCCATCTTCCACGATCACCGGATGGGCGCCGGCGGCACGGGCCAACGCGGCGTGTTCCGTCAGGTGGCGCCACTCGCCATGCACCGGCACCGAATAGCGCGGCCGCACCAGTGCATAGAGGCGCTTCAGCTCGTCGCGGGCCGGATGGCCGGAGACATGGACCATATGGTCGTCATCGGTCATCACCCGGCAACCGCGCCGTGCCAGGCCATCCTGCACGATCTGGATCGCCTTCTCGTTGCCCGGGATCCGGCGGGAAGAGAAGATGACCGTGTCCCCTTCCCCGAGCGCGATCTGCGGATGCGTGTCGGCGGCGATCTTGGCGATCGCGCTGCGCTCCTCGCCCTGGGATCCGGTGCAGATGATCACCAGCGAATCGTCGGGCAGGTAGCCTGCCTCCTCTTCCGGCAGGAAGGGCGCGATATCGCTCAGGTAGCCGGCCTCGCGCGCCGCCGCCTCGGCATTGCGCAGCGAACGGCCGAACAGCGCGACCTGGCGCCCGGCCGCCTCCGCCGCCTTGGCAATGGAAGCGACGCGGGCAATGTTGGTCGCGAAGCAGGTTACCGCGATGCGGCCCTTCAGGCCGCGGATGATGGCGGCCAGGTTGCGCCGCACCTCGCCCTCGCTGCCGGAATGGCCTTCGACCATGGCATTGGTCGAATCGCAGACCATGGCCAGCACGCCTTCATCGCCCAGCCGCCGGAAGGCCTCCTCGTCGGTCGGGTCGCCGATCAGCGGATCGGGGTCGAGCTTCCAGTCCCCGGTGTGCAGCACCAGGCCGTGGCGGGTGCGAATCGCCACCGCCTGCGATTCCGGCACCGAATGGGTGACAGGCAGGAATTCCAGGTCGAAGGGGCCGAGTACCAGCCGGCCGCCCAGGGCCACGGTATGCAGCGGTACCTCGGCCAGCAACCCGGCCTCGGCCAGCTTCCGGCGCAGCACCGCGGTCGCGAAGGGGCTGGCGTAGACCGGGCAGCGGAACTGGCGCCAGAGATGCGCAACCGCGCCGATATGGTCCTCATGCGCATGGGTGATGATGAGGGCGGTCAGATCCTTGCGGTGATCGGCGAGCCAGCCCGCATCCGGGACCATGACGTCGACTTCCGGCAGCGCCGGGCCGCCGAAGCCGATGCCGCAATCGATCGCCAGCAGCGCGCCGTCGCAGCGATAGACGTTGAGGTTGAGGCCGATCTCGCCGGTGCCGCCGAGGGGAATGAAGGCCAGGTCATCCTGGCCGGAGCCGATGTCGTAGGGGGGCATGCACCTGTCTTACGCGGTTTCTGGCGGCAGGTCGTGTCCGGCTTCGTCTTTTCCTGGGAGCATCCGATTCCGACCTGCGGTCATCGGATGCTCAGCCGTCGCGGTTCACGCCTCGTGACAGGATGGGGGCACGGTTGCGTTCCGCCAACAGGCGAAGCCCCTCCAGGGTGATATCCGGGTCACTCAATTCGATCACATTCGTGCCTTCGGCGAAAAGCGGCGCCAAGCCGCCGGTCGCCACCACCTTCATCGGCGCGTCGTATTCGCCGCGGATGCGGGCGACGATGCCTTCGATCATGCCGATATAGCCCCAGTAGATGCCGGACTGCATGGCTGGGACGGTGGAACGGCCGATCACCGCCTGGGGGCGGCCGATGCCGATACGCGGCAGGCGGGCGGCGGCGCGGTGCAGCGCCTCGATCGAGAGGTTGATGCCGGGTGCGATGACGCCGCCAAGATAGGCGCCGTCGCTGTCGACCACGTCGAAGGTGGTCGCCGTGCCGAAATCGATGACGATCAGCGGACCGCGATACTTGGTATGCGCGGCCAGCGAATTCAGCAGGCGATCGGCGCCCACTTCCTCCGGCTGGTCCACCCGGATCTCGAACCCCCAGTCGAGTGGGGCGCGGGCGATCAGCGGCTCGCAGTCGAACCATTCGCGCGACAGCCGGCGCAGGTTGTAGAGCGCGGCCGGCACCACGGTGCCGATGGCGCAGCGGGTGATGTCGGTCGCCTTCAACCCGCTATGCTGGAACAGGGTCAGCAACCAGACGGCGTATTCATCGGAGGTGCGGTCGGCGCGCGTCGCGATGCGCCAGCGGCCGCGCCATTCGATGCCGTCATGCACCGCGACGACGACATTGGTATTGCCCGTATCCACCGCCAGCAGCATGGCGCCCGTCCTTAGCTGATTTCACCGGAAACGACGCGCCGCAGCCCCGTTCCGGTTTCCAGCAGCAGACTGCCATCCTCGCCGAGCCCGGCGAAGCGTCCCGTGAGCAGGCCATTGTCACCCTGGCGCACCGAAAGCGGCGCCCCCGGCTCCGGCCCGCGCGCGCACCAGGCTTGGCGGACGGGCGCCAGGCCGGCCTGAGCATGAATGTCCCGCCAGCGGGCGATCGCCTGCAACAGGGCCGCGGCGACGTCCTCGGGCGCCGGGGCGGGTGGCGGCAGAGAGGCGGTCGGCCGATCCGGCAGCGCCGGCGCATGCGCCAGGTTCACCCCGATGCCGAGCACCAGCCAGGCGATACCGCCCTGCCCGTCCGCTGCGGCCTCCGCCAGGATGCCGGCCAGCTTGGCGCCGTCCAGCAGGAGATCGTTCGGCCATTTCAGCCGCAGCCCGGCCGGATCATGCAGCAGCGGCGCCAGGGTCTCCGCCAGCGCGACGGCGGTGAGCAATGCCCATTGCGGCGCGTCCCGGATCGATCCGGGTGGTCGCAACAGCAAGCTGAGAAAGAGATTGCCGGCCAGGCTCTGCCATTGCCGGCCGGAGGTGCCCCGGCCCGCGGTCTGCCGGCGCGCCAGGATGGCAAGGCCTTCCGGCTCGCCGGCCTGGGCACGCTGCAGCACCAGGTCGGAGGTGCTCGCCAGGCTCTCGTGGATCTCGAGCCGGAAGCCTGGCGCGGTCATGTCCTGCCCGCCGGATTCAGATCTCCGGCCATCCGGCCCTCCGATCAGCGGCCCGGATCACCCCAGGATCGAGGTGATGGCGGCCTGCGCCGCCGCGATCAGCGGCGCCGGGAACACGATGAACAGCAGGGTGAACAGCCCGGTCACCGTCAGCACGACCGAGAGCCCGGCCGGGCGCGGATCGAAGGCGCCCGCCGGCGCATCGAAATACATCACCTTCACGATGCGCAGGTAATAGTAGGCGCCCACCACGCTGGTCAGCACGCCGATCAGCGCCAGTGCCCAGTAGCCAGCCTGCACCGCGGGCAGGAAGACATAGAGCTTCGAGAAGAAGCCCGCGAGCGGCGGGATGCCAGCCATCGAGAACATGAAGACGGCCATCCAGAAAGCCATCACCGGATCGGTGCGGCCGAGGCCGGCCAGATCCTCGATCCGCTCCACCGCGCGCCCGTCGCGACGCATCGCGACCAGCACCGAGAAGCTGCCGAGGGTCATCGCGATATAGACCGCCATGTACAGCAGCAGGCCGCGCAGCCCGGCATCCGTCGCGACCGCGAGGCCCATCAGCGCGTAGCCGACATTGGCGATCGAGGAATAGGCCATCAGCCGCTTCACGTTGCTCTGCCCGATCGCGGCGAAGGCGCCGAGGATCATCGACAGCGCCGAGACCAGCAGGATCACCTGCTGCCACTGCGCCGCCAGGTCGCCGAACGGCCCGGCCAGCACGCGGGTCAGCAGCGCGATGGCGGCGACCTTGGGAGCGGCCGAGAAGAAGGCGGTCACCGGCGTCGGCGCGCCTTCGTAGACGTCGGGCGTCCACATGTGGAAGGGCACCGCCGAGACCTTGAAGGCGAGGCCCGCGACGACGAAGACCACGCCAACGATCAGCCCGGTGGAACCGGCGCCGGGCGAGGAGAGCGCATCGGCGATGCGATCGAAATTCGTGGTGCCGGCAAAGCCATAGACCAGGGACGCGCCGTAGAGCAGCAGGCCGGATGCCAGCGCGCCCAGCACGAAATACTTCAGCCCTGCCTCGGCCGACCGCTCATTGTCGCGGTCGAAGGCGGCGACGACATAGAGGGCGAGCGACATCAGCTCCAGCCCGACATAGAGCGCCATCAGGTCATTGGCCGAGACCATGACCATCATGCCGACAGTCGCGAAGACCAGCAGCACGGGGAACTCGAAGCGGGCGATGCCGGATTTCTCGTTGGAGTCGAGCGCCAGGATCAGCCCGAGCCCGGCGCCCGCCAGGATCAGCAGCTTGGCGAAGCGCGCGAAGGCATCGGCGACATAGAGGCCGCTGAGGGTCACCCCTTCCCCCTGCCCCAGCACCAGCACCGCGGTCAGCAGGAAGGCACCGAGGGCGCCGAGGCTGATCGCGAAATGCATCGGCCGCTTCGGCACCACGCCGATGACGAGGAGGCAGAGACCGGAGATGGCAAGCACCAGCTCCGGCAGCGCGAGGGACCAGTTCATCGGATCACATCCCGGCCAGGCGCGCGGCGCCGAGGGCGGCTTCGTGTCGCGCCACAAGCTGCGTGACCGAAGCCTCGAAGAAGGAGAGGAAGCTCTGCGGATGGACGCCCATCCAGACCGTGATCAGCACGAGCGGCGCGAAGATCGCGATCTCGCGCGGCCCCAGATCCAGCAGCGCCTTCAGATCGTCGCGCCCGATGCGGCCGAAGATCACGCGGCGGTAGAGATAGAGCATGTAGGCCGCGCCCAGGATCATGCCGAGCGCGCCACCGAGCGCCACCCAGGGGCTCACGTGCCAGACGCCGACGATGACCAGCAACTCGCCCGGGAAGTTGGCCAGGCCCGGCAGCGCGACCGAGGCCATGCTGAACAGCATGAACACCACCGCATAGGCCGGCATGATCTTGGCGACGCCGCCGTAGCGCGCGATCTCACGGCTGTGCACCCGGTCATAGAGCACGCCGACGCAGAGGAAAAGCGCGCCGGAGACGATGCCATGCGCCAGCATGGTGTAGAGCGCGCCGGAGAGGCCCTGCACGTTCAGGGTGAAGATGCCGATCGTGACGATGCCCATATGGGCGACCGAGGAATAGGCGATCAGCTTCTTCATGTCCTCCTGCGCCAGCGCGACCAGGGAGGTGTAGACCACCGCGACGACCGACAGCGCGAAGATGAAGGGTGCGAAGGTGGCGCTCGCATCCGGCAGCAGCGGCAGGGAAAAGCGCAGGAAGCCATAGGCCCCCATCTTCAGCAGGACGCCGGCCAGGATGACGGAGCCGGCGGTCGGCGCTTCGACATGCGCATCCGGCAGCCAGGTGTGCACCGGCCACATCGGCACCTTCACCGCGAAGGAGGCGAAGAAGGCCAGGAACACCCAGGTCTGGATCGCCGGCGGGATCGGCGCGTTCATCAGCGCCAGGATGTCGGTGGTGCCGGCGCGATACCAGAGCAGCAGGATCGCCAGCAGCATCAGCACCGAGCCGAGCAGCGTGTAGAGGAAGAACTTGAAGGCCGCGTAGACCCGCCGCGGGCCGCCCCAGACGCCGATGATCAGGAACATCGGGATCAGCACGCCCTCGAAGAAGACGTAGAAGAGGACGAAATCGAGGGCGCAGAACATGCCGACCATCATCGTCTCGAGGATGAGGAAGGCGATCATGAACTCCCGCACCCGCGTCCCGATCGCTTCCCAGGAGGCGAGGATGCAGATCGGCGTCAGCAGGGTGGAGAGCAGGACGAAGAGCACCGAGATGCCGTCCACGCCCATGCTGTAGTTGACGCCGAAATCCGGCAGCCAGGACAGATGCTCGACGAACTGGAAATCGGCCGTTCCCTGGTCGAAGCGGAACCAGAGGATCAGCGACAGCGCGAAGGTGATCAGGCTGGTCCACAGCGCGGTCCAGCGCGCATTGGATGCCACCACCGCCTCATCCCCGCGCACGGAGAGGATCACCAGCACGCCGGCGATCGGCAGGAAGGTGATGAGCGAGAGCAGCGGGAAGCCGGCGGCGTTCATCGGGCGGCTCCGAAGAGGAAGATCGAGACGAAGACGACAAGTCCGATGATCATCGCGAAGGCGTAGTTGGCGACCCGTCCGGTCTGCAGGCGCACCGCGCCGCGCGCGCCGTCGACCACCAGCGACGCCGCGCCGTTCGGCATGCCATCGATGATGCGCGCATCGCCCACCTTCCAGAGGAAGTACGCGAGCCGGCGCAGCGGCCGCACGAAGATGCGGTCGTAGAGCTCATCGAAGTACCACTTGTTCAGCAGGAACAGGTAGATGCCGCGGAACTGGGTGGCGAGCTTCCCGGGCAGCGCCGGGGCACCCATGTAGAGTGCATAGGCCAGCGCGATGCCGACCAGCCCGACGATGGTCGGCAGCAGACCCACCCAGCCCGGCACTTCATGCGCATGGTGCATGATCTCGTTGCCCGGGCCGTTGACGATGGCGCCGTTCCAGAACTCCTGCCACTCATGCCCGATGAAGAGCGGCGCGAAGATGTAGCCGACCGATATGGCACCCGCGGCCAGCAGCAGCAGCGGCACCAGCATCACCCAGGGGCTTTCGTGCACATGCTCCATGGTGTGGTGGTCGGCGCGCGGCTTCCCGTGGAAGGTCAGGATGATCAGGCGCCAGGAGTAGAAGGCGGTCAGGAAGGCGGCCAGCACGCCGCAGACGAAGGCGTACATGCCGGGGCCGCTATGCGCGGCGAAAGCCGCCTCGAGCAGGAAGTCCTTCGAGAAATAGCCGGCGAAGAGCGGCACGCCGGCCAGCGCGAGCGAGCCGATCCACATCACCACATAGGTGACCGGGATCTTCTTCCAGATGCCGCCCATCTTGCGGATGTCCTGCTCGTCCGACATCGCGTGGATGACCGAGCCGGCGCCGAGGAACAGCAATGCCTTGAAGAAGGCGTGGGTGAAGAGGTGGAAGATCGCGCCCTGATACGCCCCCACCCCGAGCGCGAAGAACATGTACCCGAGCTGGGAGCAGGTGGAATAGGCGATGATGCGCTTGATGTCGTTCTGCACGCAGCCGATCGTGGCCGCGAAGAGCGCGGTCGAGGCGCCGACCACGGTGACGATGCTGAGCGCCACCGGCGCCTGTTCGAAGACCGGCGACATGCGCGCGACCAGGAAGACGCCAGCGGTCACCATCGTCGCCGCGTGGATCAGCGCGGAGACCGGCGTCGGGCCTTCCATCGCGTCCGGCAGCCAGGTGTGCAGGCCGAGCTGCGCCGACTTGCCGCAGGCGCCGAGGAACAGCAGCACGCCGATCACCTCCAGCGAGCGCATGCCGAGGACGGTGTCGCCCAGATGCTGGTCGATGGAAGAGAAGATGCCGGCGAATTCGACGGTGCCGAAGGTCCAGAAGGTCAGCGCCAGGCCAAGCATGAAGAAGAGGTCGCCGACGCGGTTCACGATGAAGGCCTTCATCGCCGCGCGGTTGGCACTCTCCTTCTCGTACCAGTAGCCGATCAGCAGATAGCTCGCGAGGCCGACACCCTCCCAGCCGAAGAAGAGCTGGACCAGGTTATCCGCCGTCACCAGCATCAGCATCATGAAGGTGAAGAGCGAGAGATAGGCGAAGAAGCGCGGGATCGTCGCGTCATGCGACATGTAGCCGACGCTGTAGAGGTGGATCAGGGTCGAGATGAAGGTGACCATCGCGACCATGACGACGCTCAGCGTGTCGTAGCGCAGCGCCCAGTGCACCTCGAAGCCGCTGACATCGACGAAGGTCAGCAGGTCGACCACCCTCGGCGCATGCCCGAGTGCCACCTGCGCGAAGGCGAGCGAACCGCAGAGCGCGGCCAGGGCCATGAAGCCCACGGTCACCCATTGCGCGGCGCGGTCGCCGATCAGGCGGCCGAAGAAGCCGGCGATGATCGCGCCCAGCAAGGGAAAGAAGACAGCTCCGACGAACATGCGCTCTAACCCCGCAAGGTGGAGATATCCTCCACCTCGATGCTGCCCCGGTTGCGGAAGTAGATGACGACGATGGCCAGCCCGATCGCCGCCTCGGCGGCGGCGACGGTCAGGATGAACATCGCGAAGATCTGGCCGGTCAGGTCGCCAAGCCGGGCGCTGAAACCCACCAGATTGATGTTCACGGCGAGCAGGATCAGCTCCACCGACATCAGGATGACGATGACGTTCTTCCGATTCAGGAAGATGCCGAAGACGCCGAGCACGAAGAGGATCGCGCCGACCGTCAGGTAATGTTCGAGGCCGATCGCCATCTCAGTGATGTCCCCCATGGCCGTGCCCGTGCTCCGCCGGCTCCGGCAGGGCCTTCGGCGCCTCCGGCTCGGGCGGGCGGAGAATGCCCATCTCGCGCAGGCCCGCGCCGGTCGGCACCTTCACCAGCCCGACGCTGCCGCTGCGCCCGACCTGGGCCGCGATGTTCTGCCGCAGCGTGCCCGGCCGATCGCGCAGCGTCAGCACGATGGCGCCGATCATGGCGACCAGCAGCACGAGGCCGGCGAGTTGGAACAGGTAGATGTAGTCCGTGTAGATGATGCGCCCGATGGCCGCGGTGTTCGAAATGCCGCCGCCGGGGACCGGGTTCAGCCGCAGGTCCGCGGCGTCAGGCGCAAAGCTCCAGGTGCCGAGCACGAACAGCAGTTCCAGGAACAGGATGCCGCCGATGATCGCGCCGATCGGCGCGTAGCGCTGGAAGCCTTCGCGCAGCTGCGTGAAGTCGATGTCGAGCATCATCACGACGAAGAGGAACAGCACCGCGACAGCGCCGACATAGACGATGACCAGGATCATCGCCAGGAACTCGGCCCCGGCGATCAGCATCAACGCCGCGGCGTTGAAGAAGGCCAGGATCAGGAACAGCACGCTGTGCACGGGGTTGCGGCTGGTCACCACCATGACCGCGGAAGCGATCAGGACGGCGGCGAAGGCGTAGAATGCAAGGGTGGCGATCATCGCGGGCTCACCGGTAAGGTGCGTCGAGGCGGAGGCGCTCGGCCAGCATCGGCTCCCAGCGGTCGCCGTTATCGAGCAGCTTCTCCTTGTGGTAGATCAGCTCCTCATGCGTCTCGGTCGCGAACTCCAGGTTCGGACCCTCGACGATGGCATCGACCGGGCAGGCTTCCTCGCACAGGCCGCAATAGATGCACTTCGTCATGTCGATGTCGTAGCGCGTGGTGCGGCGGCTGCCATCCTCGCGCGGCTCGGCCTCGATGGTGATGGCCTGGGCCGGGCACACCGCCTCGCAGAGCTTGCAGGCGATGCAGCGCTCTTCCCCGTTCGGATAGCGGCGCAGCGCATGCTCGCCCTTGAAGCGGGGCGAGAGGCTGACGCGCTCATAGGGGTAGTTCAGCGTCACCTTCGGCTTGAAGAAGTAACGCAGCGTGAGGCCCATGCCGGAGACCAGCTCCTGCAGCAGCATCGCACGCGCGACGCGGTCGAGCATCACAGGACTCCTTTGGTGTGTTGCGCGCTGATCATGCCGGCAGCCACCCGGTCAGCTTCAGCACGGCCGCGGTCAGCACCAGCCAGAACAGGCTGAAGGGCAGGAAGACCTTCCAGCCGAGACGCATGAGCTGGTCGTAGCGGTAGCGCGGGAAGGTCGCGCGCACCCAGATGAAGACGAAGAGGCAGAGGCAGATCTTCAGCACGAACCAGATCGGGCCCGGGATCCAGTTGAGCGGCGCGACGTCGAGCGGCGGCAGCCAGCCCCCCAGGAAAAGGGTGGTCGTCAGCGCCGACATCAGGATCATGTTCGCGTATTCGGCGAGGAAGAACAGCACGAAGGTCCCGGCGCTGTATTCCACAAAGAAGCCGGCCACCAGCTCGCTCTCGCCTTCCGGCAGATCGAAGGGGGCCCGGTTCGTCTCGGCCAGGGTCGAGATGAAGAAGATGACGAACATCGGGAAGAGCGGGATGATGAACCAGAGGCCCTTCTGTGCCCGCACGATGTCCGAGAGGTTCAGCGAACCGACGCAGAGCAGCACGGTCACGATCACGAAGCCCATCGAGACTTCGTAGCTCACCATCTGGGCCGCGCTGCGCAGCGCGCCGAGGAAGGCGTATTTCGAGTTCGACGCCCAGCCCGCGATGATGACGCCGTAGACGCCGAGCGAGCTGATCGCGAAGAGGTAGAGGATGCCGACATTGATGTCGGCGATCGCCCAGCCGTCATTCACCGGGATCACCGCCCAGGCGATCATCGCGAGCGTCAGGGTGAGCATCGGCGCCAGCACGAACAGTGCGCGGCTGGAGCCCGACGGGATGATCGTCTCCTTCATCAGGAGCTTCACCGCGTCGGCGAAGGGCTGCAGCAGGCCGAAGGGGCCGACCACATTCGGCCCCCTGCGCAGTTGCATGGCCGCCAGGACCTTGCGCTCGGCATAGGTCAGGTAGGCGACGCCGATCAGCAGCGGCACCAGCAGCGCCAGCGCCTTCGCCAGGGTGATGATCAGCACGCCGATCGGCGAGGAGAAGAAACCGTCCATCCTGCCTTACTCCGCCGCCAGCCGGGGTGCCGCGCCGCCGTAGATGCTGGCGCATTCGGCCATCACCTCCGAGGCGCGGGCGATGGTGTCCGCAAGGTGGTAGCTCGGCAGCGCCGCCACGAAGGGCGCGGTGCCGAGCGTGGCATCGCTGGCCGGCGCCGTCGTGTCGGCGCAGCCGGCGGCCGGGATGGCGTCCTGCGTCGCGAAGCAGGCGGCCGCCTGCGCCAGCCGGGCGCGCAGCTGCGCCAGGTTGTCGTAAGGCAGCGTCTTGCCGACACCCTCACTGAAGGCACGGATGATGCGCCAATCCTCCCGCGCCTCGCCAGGCGGATGGATCGCGAGGAAGGCCTGCTGAGCGCGGCCTTCGGTGTTCACGTAGGTCGCGTCCTTCTCGGTATAGGCCGCGCCCGGCAGGATCACGTCGGCCCGCGCCGCAGCGCGGTCGCCATGGTGGCCCTGGTAGATGACGAAGGTATCGGCGCCGATCCGCGCCGGGTCGAAACCGTCGGCACCCAGCAGCCAGAGCGCGTCGACCTTGCCGCCCATCATGGCGCCGAGCGCCTTGCCGCCCTGCCCCGGCACGAAGCCGAGTTCCAGCGCGCCGACCTGGCCGCCGAAATGGTGCAGCATGTTGAAGCCGTGCCAGTCGGGCTTCAGCGCGCCGACCGCGGCCGCGACCTGCCAGGCGGAGGCCAGCACCGCGCTGCCATCCGGCCGGGCGATGGCGCCGCGGCCCAGGATCACCATCGGCCGCTCGGCGCCCTTCAGCGCCTCGGCGAAGCCCTCGCCGGCCAGGAGCGCGGTCAGCGCCTCCGGCCCCTCGCCCAGGAACTGCACCGGATAGGTGAAGTCGGTCTTTGGCCCGACCACGCCCACCTTCAGCTTGCCGAGGCTCCAGCGCTTGCGGATGCGCGCGTTCAGCACCGGCGCCTCGCGCCGGACATCGCTGCCGATGATCAGGATCGCGTCGGCGTCGTCGATCGCGGCGATGCCGGCGTTGAAGCGGAAATAATCACCGCGCGACGCGTCGATCGCGGCGCCATCCTGGCGGCAGTCCAGGTTGGCGCTGCCGTAGGCGGCCATCAGGTCCTTCAGCGCCAGCACGCTCTCGGCATCCACCAGGTCGCCGGCGATGGCGCCGATGCGGTCGCCGGACAGGCCCTGCAGCTTGCCCGCGATGGCGGCGAAGGCTTCCGCCCAGCTCGCCGGCACCAGCTTGCCGTCGCGCTTCACCCAGGGACGGTCGAGGCGCTTGCGCTTCAGGCCGTCGAAGGAAAAGCGGCCGCGATCGGCCATCCATTCCTCGTTCACCGCCTCGTTCACGCGCGGCAGGATGCGCAGCACCTCGGGGCCGCGGCTGTCGATGCGGATCGCCGCACCCACCGCGTCCTGCACGTCGATGCTGTCGGTCTTGCGCAGTTCCCAGGGGCGGGAGACGAAAGCGTAGGGTCGGCTGGTCAGCGCGCCGACCGGGCAGATGTCGATCAGGTTGCCGGAGAGCTCGCTGGTCAGCGCCTTCTCGACATAGGTCCCGATTTCCATGTTCTCGCCGCGATTGGTGCCGCCGAGTTCCGGCGTGCCGGCGACCTCCGCCGCGAAGCGCACGCAGCGGGTGCACTGGATGCAGCGGGTCATGATCGTCTTGATCAGCGGCCCGACATACTTGTCCTTCACCGCGCGCTTCTCTTCGGTGTAGCGCGAGTGGTCCATGCCATAGCCCATGGCCTGGTCCTGCAGATCGCACTCACCGCCCTGGTCGCAGATCGGGCAGTCCAGCGGGTGGTTGATCAGCAGGAATTCCATCACGCCGCGGCGCGCGTTGCGCACCACCGGTGTGTCGGTGAAGACCTTCATGCCGTCCGCAACCGGATAGGCGCAGGACGCGACCGGCTTCGGCGCGCGCTCCACTTCCACCAGGCACATGCGGCAATTGCCGGCGACCGAAAGACGCTCGTGATAGCAGAAGCGGGGAATTTCCTTCCCCGCCGCTTCGCACGCCTGCAGCACGCTGGATCCGTTGGGGACCTCGACCTCGATGCCGTCGACTGTGACCTTGGCCATCGTCCCTACTCCGCCGCCATCGGCATCGTGTGCCGCGCCTTGTACTGCGCGATCCGCTCTTCCATCAACGGGCGGAAATGGCGGATCAGACCCTGCACGGGCCAGACGCCGCCATCGGCCAGCGCGCAGATGGTATGGCCTTCGATGCGGCGCGTGACGTTCTCGAGAAGGTCGATCTCCTCGAT
Organism: Roseomonas sp.; assembly: GCA_036499545.1. Classification (GTDB taxonomy): domain Bacteria; phylum Pseudomonadota; class Alphaproteobacteria; order Acetobacterales; family Acetobacteraceae; genus Plastoroseomonas. The sequence continues at coordinate 35,449 of DASYDR010000002.1, forward strand.
CTCCGCCCTGCCCTCCACCATCCGGTCCATCAGGCGCTTCTGCCAGCCCATGCCTTCGCGGCAGGGCGTGCACTGGCCGCAGCTCTCATGCTTGTAGAAGGCCGCCAGCCGCGCGATCGCCTTGATGATGTCGGTGGACTTATCCATCACGATGACGGCCGCGGTGCCGAGGCCGCTCTTCACCTCGCGCAGCGCATCGAAATCCATCAGTACATTGTCGCAGATCTCTTTCGGCAACACCGGCACCGACGCACCGCCCGGAATGACCGCGAGCAGATTGTCCCAGCCGCCGCGCACGCCGCCGGCATGCCGCTCGATGAGCTCCCGCAGCGGGATGCTCATCTCCTCCTCCACGTTGCAGGGCTTGTTCACATGGCCCTGGATGCAGAAGAGCTTGGTGCCGGAATTCTTCGGCCGCCCGAAGCTGCTGAACCAGGCGGCGCCGCGCCGCAGAATGGTCGGCACCACGGCGATGGTCTCGACATTGTTCACCGTGGTCGGGCAGCCATAGAGGCCGACGGCGGCCGGGAATGGCGGCTTCAGCCGCGGCATGCCCTTCTTGCCTTCGAGGCTCTCGATCAGCGCCGTCTCTTCGCCGCAGATATAGGCGCCGGCGCCGCGATGCAGATACAGGTCGAAATCCCAGCCCGACCCGGCAGCGTTGCGGCCGAGCAGCCCCGCATCATAGGCCTCGTCGATCGCGGCCTGCAGCGTGACGCCTTCGTTGTAGAATTCGCCGCGGATGTAGATGTAGCAGGCGTGCGCGCCCATCGCGAAGGAGGCCAGCAGGCAGCCTTCGATCAGCGTGTGCGGATCGTGCCGCGCGATGTCGCGGTCCTTGCAGGTGCCAGGCTCCGATTCGTCGCAATTGACGACGAGGTAGGCGGGGCGGCCATCGCTCTGCTTCGGCATGAAGGACCACTTCATGCCGGTCGGGAAGCCGGCGCCGCCGCGCCCGCGCAGCCCGGAATTCTTCATCTCCTCGATGATCCAGTCGCGGCCCTTGGCGATGATGGCCGCGGTGCCGTCCCAGTTGCCGCGCTTGCGCGCCGCTTCCAGGTTCCACGGCTGGGCGCCGTAGAGGTTCGTGAAGATGCGGTCCTTGTCGGCGAGCGCCATGCCTATTCTCCTGCCGCCGGTGCATCGAGAAGCACGAGCGGACCGCCTTCCGGCGCGCTGGTCTGACGCCCGATGGTGCTGCCCGGCTGCGGACGCTCACCGCGGCGCAGCGCCTCGATCAGCGCGACCGTTCGGTCGTAGTCGAGGTCCTCGTAGAAATCGTCGTCGACGGCCAGGATCGGCGCGTTCACGCAGGCGCCGAGGCATTCCACCTCGGTCAGCGTGAACAGCCCGTCCTCGCTGGTGTGGCCGTAGCCCGGCAGATGCCCGGCATCCTTGCAGGCGCGCAGCACGTCGTCCGATCCGCGCAGCCAGCAGGGCGTGGTGCCGCAGACCTGCAGGTGATAGCGCCCGATCGGCTTCGTGTTGAACATGAAGTAGAAGGTCGCGACCTCATAGACGCGGA
>DASYDR010000003.1:0-34407 GCA_036499545.1 Roseomonas sp.
GAGGTTGGCCTGCGGCACGAAGCGCAGCGTCGCGGCCCGGGCCGGCTGCGCGATGGCGGGCGCTGCGATGGTGGCTGCCGCGGCGGCGAGCAGCGTCCTGCGGTGCATGGCTTATCCCTCCCCGGGAGCGTTCATGCCGCGAAAACTAGAGGCCGCGCTCCGCCGCGGCAATCCAAACAGACCGTCAGCGCCGGATGATGCGCGCGGCCGCCAGGATCGGCTCCATCGGCGGCGACATGGTGGCACCGTCGCGCACGCGCTGCTCGGCCTGCACCTCGTTCGCGCGCACCTGTTCCAGCGCGCGCAGCACGGCTTCGGCACGGGCCTGCGGCACGATGACCACGGCATCCGCGTCACCCACCACGATATCGCCCGGCTCGACGCGCAGGCCGCCGATCTGCACCGCGTCGCCGACGCTGCCGGGGCCGTTGCGGGCCGGCGAATTGGGGCTGATACCGGCGGCGAAGACCGGCAGGCGGGTCGCGACGATGCCCGCCTTGTCGCGCGCCAGACCATCGGTGACGAAGGCGGCGCAGCCCTTGTTCCGCATCATCCCGGCGGCGAGGTCGCCGATCATCGCGGTGCCGGTGAAGCCGTCGCACCCGACCATCAGCACGTCGCCGGGTTCCGCTTCCGCCAGCGCGCCGAACATGCCGACGGTATCGGCGGGATAGGCGAAGGCGGTCAGCGCCGGCCCGACGAAGACGGCATTGTCCGCATCGAGCGGCTTGATGCGGTAGTCGAGCGCGCCACGCCCATCCATCGCGTCGCAGAGATGCGAGGTCTGCGCGCCCCGGAAGGCCGCGACCAGCGCCGCATCCGGCCGCCGATGGCCGCGATGGATGGTGAGCAGCGATGGATTGTGCAGCATCTCATTGTCCTCCGGAGGGTATTGGCCGGCAGCCAAGGCCCGGCGGGGAGATGCGTCAAGGGATGCCGGGCTTGGGTCCAGGACTACTCCTTGCTGATCCCGGTCGCGCACGTCACCTCGCTCTCCTCGCCCTTCGCCCGAAGGACCCGGACCAGCCGCACCCCGGCATCCTGCACATGCCGCCGGCACAGCAGTGACAGCCGTTCGGCGTCGCCATCCTTGAACGCGCCGAAAATCGCGCGATGCTCCTGGTTCACCATCGCGCGGCTGTTGGCGATCATGGAGCCGACGCGGATGAAGCGTTCCACCTTGTTGCGCAGCGCCACCATGATCCCGGCCATCTGGCGCCGCCCGCTGACCTGGTGGATGCGGTCGTGGAAATGGCGGTTGTGCTGCACGAAGGCGACGGCGCCTTCCACGGTGCCGGCAGGCAGCGCTTCCATGGTGGCCAGCGTCTCCTCGAGCACCGCCACATCCGCCGTGGTCCGGTGCTGCGCCGCGATATGGGCGGCGCGCTCCTCCAGCAGGGCGCGGATCTCGAAGATTTCCTCGATCTCGGAAAGGGCGATGGAGGTGACGACATAGCCGCGCCGCGGGCGTGACACCGCCAGCCCTTCCGATTCCAGCCGCTTCAGCGCTTCCCGCACCGGGGGGCGGCTGACGCCGAAGCGCTGGCCCACATCCTCCTGCCGCAGCAGGGCATTGGCGGGGATGGCGCCGGAGAGGATCGCATCGCGCAGCCGGCTGGCGACGTAGTCGGACAGGCTCGGGAAGGCGCCGGTATCGCCGGCAGGCTGCAGGGGCAGCTCAAGGTAAGGGGCGTGGGTCATCGCAGATCATCTTTAGAAGAGGATGCCCTGATTGCCATACGGCAATCATTCATGCCGCCGGCCGAAGATCAATCGCGATCGTCACGGCGCCGGCTGGCGCCGGCAGGGCAGGACGCCGAGATGCGGCGCCGCATCCTGCCGCACGTCGTCGATCAGCAGCTCGAAATGCAGATGCGTGCCGTAGGTGATGCCGGTGCGTCCGATGCGCCCGATCCGCTCCCCCTGCGCCACCACGCGCCGTCCGGAGGCGAGTGTCGGCGCCACGGTGCCGAGATGCGCGTAGCGGGTGGTGATGCCGCCTGCGTGGCGGATCTCCACCTCGAGCCCGGCGGCGCCGAGGCGGCGGATGAAGGTGACCTGCCCGGCGGCCGCCGCCTGCACCCAGGTACCCGCCGACGCCGGCAGATCGGTGCCGGTATGGAAGCGGGAGGCGCGCGGCCCGCCGCCCGGTGCCCGCTCTCCGAAGGGCGAGGAGACGCAGGCCGGCCGGAACGGCAGCGCGAGGCGCGGCGCTTCGGCCAAAGCGGGGGCCGCATACAGCGAAGCGGTCAGCAGGATGGCGATGGTGCGGCGCATTGCCCGGCATCCTAGCCAGGACCGGCATCGCCCGCAGGCGCTAATCTGGCTAGCCTTCGCCGGGCGCCGCGCCAGACGGCCGCCGATACGGGAGGAATGCCATGACCATGAACCGCCGCGCCCTGCTCGGCGCCGCAAGCTCCGTCGCGACCCTCGCCGCGCTGCCCGCCGCGGCCCGATGGGAACGGACGGTGCGCTACCCCGATCCGGCGATCGAGGTGCTCGATCCCGCTTTCGCCCGTCTGCGGCTCTTCAACGCGGAGGTGGAGCAGCTCTGGACCGGCGCGCGCTGGTCGGAAGGGCCGGTCTGGTTCGGCGACATGCGGGCGGTGTTCTGGAGCGACATCCCGAACGATCGGATCCTGCGCTGGGACGAAGCCAGCGGCCGCGTGCACGCCTTCCGCCGCGACGCCAATTTCCCGAATGGCAATACCCGCGACCGCGAAGGACGGCTGATCACCTGCGAGCACGCCGGGCGCCGCGTCATCCGCACCGAGCATGACGGCCGCATCACGGTGCTGGCCGACCGCTTCGAAGGCAAGCGGCTGAACTCGCCGAACGATGCGGTGGTCGCGGCCGATGGCGCGGTGTGGTTCACCGATCCGCCCTTCGGTATCGGCGGGGTCTATGAAGGCACGGTCCGGGCCGATCCGGAACTGCCGACCAATGTCTACCGGCTTGATCCCGCGACCGGCGCGCTGACGGTGGTGGCCGGCGATGTGCGCAATCCGAACGGCCTCGCCTTCACGCAGGATCAGCGCCGGCTGTTCCTGATGAATGGCGGCGCGGATCCGCGCCAGATCCTGGTCTATGACGTGGTGGAGAACGGCACCCGCCTGGCCAATCGCCGGGTGTTCCACCAGGCCGAGGCCGGCGACACGCCGGACGGTTTCCGCTGCGACACCGAGGGCAATCTCTGGTGCGGCTGGGGCATGGCCGAGAACAAGGATGGCGTCAGGGTCCTGAATACGGAAGGCAAGCCGGTGCTGCACATCCACCTGCCGGAACGCTGCGCCAATCTCTGCTTCGGCGGTGCCCGGCGGAATCGCCTTTTTATGGCCGCAAGCAAGAGCCTTTATTCCGTCTATGTGGGGGCCCAGGGCGCTGGTCTGGGCTGACAAACAGAATTCCGGCCGCGACGCGGCGCTGGACAACGAAACCGAGAAGGGCCGGGCTTATGTTGCGATCGCGGATTTCCACATGGGGTGGGCGCCTGGTGGCGGGCGCCCTGATGCTGTCCGGGACGGCCTGCGTTGCCGGACCGGGTGGCCCTGGCGGGCCGGGCTACTACGACCCGGGACCGACGCCGGTGCAGTATCGGGATGACGACCGTCGCGGGCATGACGACCGCGACCGCCGCCGTTTCGAGGCGGAGCGGGAGCGCGACCGCCATCGCGCGGAGGATCGTCGCCGGCAGGAGGATCGCCGGCGCGGCGAGGCCGAGCGCCGCCGGCGTGAGGAGGAGGCGCGACGCCATCGGTCGCCGCCGCCGCGTCAGCAGGATGACTCCGGCGGCAACTTCGTCAGGCCCAATGTGACGCGCTGACGGCGCGGGCCGGTGCATGCTCCATGGAGAGCAGGTACCGGCCCCCGACCCGGTCGTATGCTGCGGGAGCTTCCGCTCAACGCGTCGCGTTACGATCCGGCATTGGCATAAGCGGCGTTGTACGGCGCGCCGTGGAAGACGTGGTAGGTATTGATGTGCTTGTCCTGCATGACCATCACGGCCATGCGGTTCGTCGTGGTGATGTTGTTCACGTTGTAAAGCTGGTTGTAGATGATCTTGTCCGTGAAGCGGACATTGGTATGCGCGACCTTGTTCGGCGGGTTGCCCTGATTGGCCCAGTCACGGCTCGGAATGGCCAGGATCGCGTTGGCGAAAGCCAGCTTGAGCTTGGCTGGCGTCACCGAGTTGCAATAGATCATGGTCAATGGCGTGCCCTGGCCGATGCCATTGGCACCATAGGCGTTGACGGAATTGTACTGGACCGCGTTCTTGGGCGCGAATTCCGTCATCGCGTCCTGCTTGGCCTGCCGATCCGCGTTGGTGAAGGCAATGGTGTCGTTTCGGCGCTTCGAACTGACCGATGACAGCTTTGCTTCCGGGCTGGTGCCCTCGGCGGTGGTCATGAGATGCTTCTTGGCGAAAGCATTGTGCTGGCCATCCGGTAACGGGCCTTGCACGTAGATTGTCATGTTCTTCCCGCCGGCATGAACAGTCCAGGCCTGTATATTGGCCCGGTGCGCGTAAGCCTCATGGTCCGGGTTTACGCCGGTGATATAGTCGAAATAGGCATTCTCGGTCATTGCCACCTCCCTTGTGTTTGCCGGCACGCTAAGCCTCAGCGTAAGGCGGATGAGATCACAAGTTCTTGTTATTCATTAAAGCCGCATCGCCATCCGTTTCTTGGGTGAAGGAAGGAAGCGCGACGCCCGGCATGCGGGCCGGGCTCGATTGCGCGATGGATCGAACGCGCCTGATATGGACGCAGAACGAACCGCCAGCGAGGAGCAACGTCCATGCAGCGCAGAGCCATCCTCCTTGCCCCGGCCAGTCTGGCGCTGCCGTGGCTTTTGCGATCGGGGCGGGCGGCGGCGCAAAGCGGCTATCCCTCGCGATCGATCAGGCTCGTGGTCGGCTTCGCTGCGGGCGGGCCGACGGATGTCATCGCGCGCATCGTCGCGCAGGACATGGCGGTCACGCTGGGACGGCCGGTCGTGGTGGAGAATCGCACCGGCGCCAACGCGCTGATCGCGACCCAGTTCGTCGCGCGGGAGGCGCCGGATGGATACACCATCCTGCTGGCCACGCTCTCCCACAGCGTGAACGCGATCCTCATGCCGGAGAACAGCTACAGGCCATTGGCGGACTTCACGCCGATCGGCCTCGCGGCGCTGTTGCCCCTGATCGCCGTCACCGGCGCCCATACGCCTTTCACCACGCTGCAGGATGTGGTGGCCGCCGCCAGGAATTCGCCCGACGGCGTCACCTATGGTTCGGCGGGAAATGGCGGCTCCGCCCATCTCGCGGCCGCCCTGCTCGCCACGCGGTCCGGCACGCGGATGACGCATGTCCCGTTCCGCGGCAACGGCCCGGCGCTGACCGAGGTCATGGCCGGCCGCGTCTCGTTCATGTTCTATCCGATGATCGGCATCCAGGATTATGTGGAAAAGGGGCAGTTGCGGCCGCTGGCCATCTCCACCGCCGAGCGGAGCCCCGATTACCCGTCGGTGCCGACCATGCGGGAGATCGGCTATCCCGGCTTCGAGGATTACACCCAGGGTCTCGGCCTCCTCGCCCCGGCACGGACGCCGGACGCGATCGTCGAAAGGCTGAACACCGCGCTGAAATCCTCCCTGGCGCGACCGGAAACCGCCGCGCGGATGCGCGGTCTGGGCGGCATCGTCGCGACCTCTTCACCCGCCGAATATGCCGATTTCCTGCGCCGCGACCTGGAGCGCTGGAGGCGGGTGATCGATGCCGCGCACATCACCCTGCAGGAGTAGCGGCGTCCGACGCGTCCGCGCGTGAGAAGCAACGCACCGCGGGCGGCTTCGGCCTGCGGCGATGGCATTGGATCATGGGAATTGCTGCGGGGACGGTGGTGGAGCTGAGGGGAATCGAACCCCTGACCTCCTCATTGCGAACGAGGCGCTCTACCAACTGAGCTACAGCCCCGCGCCAACCGGCGCTGGACAACCACGTCCCGCGAGGCGCGCCGTATGCCCGCCCCTTGGGGCGAAGTCAAGCCGTCCTGCGGCTTGTCCCGCCAGCACCCCATCGATAGGGTGCGCCGCCGCCTTCTCGGAATGGAAACGCATGTTTCTCGACGCGCTGTTCTACGTTCTGTACGCGCTGCTCGACATCGCCTGGTGGGTGGTGATCGTCGCGGTCATCGTGCAGCTCCTGCTGCAATTCAACGTGCTCGACACCCGGAACCGCATCATCTGGCAGATCGCGGATGGGCTTTTCCGGCTGACCGAGCCGGTGTTCCGCCGCGTGCGCCGCCTGCTGCCCAATATGGGCGGGTTCGACCTGTCGCCCCTGCTGGTGCTGATCGGCATCACCGCGCTCGGCATGCTGCTGGGGGCGGTCCGGCGCTATCTCGTCACCTATGGCCTGTATTTTTGAGCGCCTGGCGGCCGGATGAGAATGGCGTAACGCTGCGCGTGAAAGCCCAGCCCCGCGCGCGCCGCGCCGCGGTGGGCGGCCTCGCGCCCGCCGTGGACGGTGCCCGGCTGCGGGTGGCGGTGACCGAGGCGGCGGAGGATGGCCGCGCCAATGACGCGGTCCGCGCCGCCATCGCCCGCGCGCTCGGCGTGCCCGCCGCCGCCGTCGCATTGCGCCTGGGCGGCACCTCGCGCGAAAAGCTGCTGCATGTCGCGGGCGATGCGCCCGCCCTGATCGCCCGGCTGGAGGGCCTTGCATGACCGCCCGCATCATCGACGGCAAAGCCATCGCCGCCCGGCTGCGCGCCGGGCTCGCCGCGCGCGTCGCCAGGCTGAACATTCGTCCGGGCCTGCGCGTGGTGCGCGTGGGCGAGGACCCGGCCAGCATCGTCTATGTTCGCAACAAGGATCGCGCCGCCCGCGAAGCGGGGTTCGACAGCGCCACCATCGTGCTGCCGGAGACGACGTCGGAGACGGAGCTGCTGACCGTGATCGCCGCGCTGAACGCGGATCCGGCGGTGGATGGCATCCTGCTGCAATTGCCGCTGCCCGCCCAGATCCGGGCCGAACGGGCGATCCTCGCGCTGGACCCGGCCAAGGACGTGGATGGGCTGCACCCGGTCAATGCCGGGCTGCTGGCCGCCGGCAAGCCGGGGCTGACGCCCTGCACGCCGAAGGGCGTCATGCACCTGCTGGCCGAGACCGGCGTGCCGGTCGCGGGCGCCCGGGCGATCGTGCTGGGCCGGTCGGTGCTGGTCGGACGGCCGATGGGGGCGCTGCTGCTGGCGGCGGACGCCACCGTCACCATGGCGCATTCGCGCAGCCGGGACCTGGCCGCGGAATGCCGCCGCGCGGATATCGTCATCGCCGCGGTCGGCCGGGCCGGGCTGGTGCGTGGCGACTGGATCGCGCCCGGTGCCACCGTGATCGATGTCGGCATCAACCGTGGCGCCGACGGCAAGCTGACCGGCGATGTGGCCTTCGCCGAGGCCAGCGCCCATGCCGCTGCCATCACCCCGGTGCCTGGCGGCGTCGGCCCGATGACCATCGCCTGCCTGCTGGAGAACACGCTGGAGGCGGCGCTGGCCCGGCGCGGGGCGTGAGCACCGGCAATCTCGGCCTCGGCCTGCTCTTCGTCCTGATCTGGTCCTCCGCCTTCACCTCGGCGCGCTTCGTGGTGCTGGAATGGCCGGCCCTCTGGGCGCTGGCGATCCGCTTCCTGCTCACGGCCCCCCTGGTCGCCGCCATCATCCTTGGCCTGCGCGGCCGCATCCGGTTGCCGGCCCGGGGCGATGTGGGGCGGCTGGCGCTGATGGGGGCCTTCGGCACCGGCGGCTATCTCGGCTGTGCCTGGCTCGCCATGGCGACCACGCCTTCCGGGCTGGTGGCGCTGATCTCGGCGACCGCGCCGCTCTTCGTCGCGGCCGGGGAGCGGATCTTCTTCGGCCGGCGGCTGGCGCCACGCGCCTGGGCCGGGCTGGCGCTCGGCTGGGTCGGTGTCGCCCTGCTGGGCTACTGGCGCGCCGCCGGCGGCCTGGCCGCCGCGGAGACCACCGGCATCCTGCTCTCGATCGCCGGCGCCCTGTCCCAGGCGATCGGCATCCTGGCCTATTCGCAGGCGCGCGGGCGGGTGGATGCCTGGACCTCTACCCTCGGCCAGAGCGTGACCGCCAGCCTGGTGCTGCTGCCGATGGCCTGGCTGGTGGACGGGCCGGCGCCCGCCGCGATCAGCCCGACCGTGGCGGCGGGGATGGCCTGGTCGATCCTGATGGTCGGGCTGGCCGGCTATGCGCTGTTCTTCACCCTGATGAAGCGGCTGCCGCCCTCGACGGCCGCGGCGCTGCAACTGCTGTCGCCGCCGGTCGCCGCACTGCTCGGCTGGGCGCTGCTGTCGGAGCAGTTGCTGCTCAGCGACATCCTGGGCGGTCTGGTGACCTTGCTGGGATTGGCATTGCTGTTTTCCGCCAAGCGGACCTGATTCTTCACGATCGGCGGCGCGTCTCGCTGCGATATCGATTCGTTCCGGACGCTTGAGTCAAGTTGTCACCGTACCGCCATGAAGGCGGCCGGGAGACCCGACATGGATTGGCACCCGCTACAGACGACGGCCAAGGCTCGCGGCCGACTGGTCTTCGCGATGCGTCAGAGCCAGCTTCCGATGAAGAAGCTGCCGATCATCAAGCAATTGACCGAAGGCGGCTTCTGCATCGGCCTCTCGGTCACCTGGATCGCCATGCAGTACGAGGGTGAGGCGTTTTCGGTCGATGGCGGCGTCTGCGAATGGCCCCCCTTCCGCGCCATCCTCTACCAGAACATCTCCAAGATCGAAGGCGAGCCCGACTGGACCGATTTCTGGGACACCGCCGGCCGGCCGGAGCGGCTGCGCCTGTCGGACGGGCTGCGCGCCAAGCGCGACACCAAGCCGACGCCGGACTTCATCTACTCGATCGTGACCAAGGCCTACGGCTGCTACGGCATCACCATGGAAGGCGACAAGGCGGCCCATGCCGTCGCCATGCGGCATGGGCGCGACAACCGGATGCACTTCTTCGATCCGAATTTCGGCCAGTTCGTCGTCAGCGACCACACGAAGCTCAAGGCCTTCCTGACCTGGTTCTTCGCGCAGGTCCCCTTCTACCAGGACAAGCTGAACAGCATGACCGGCGTCATCGGCATCAAGCCGCCCATCAACGCGAAGGACGGCTGACGGCGTCGAGGGCGGTCAGGGCGCGCTCGATATCCGCCATGTCGTTGTAGACGTGGATGCCGACACGCAGCGCGCCTTCCCGCGCGCTGACGAAGACGCCCTGCTCGCGCAGCCCGCCCACCAGCGTGCCGCCATCGATGCCCGGCGCCCGCAGGCCGAGCAGATGCGCCGCATGCCGGCGCGGCGTCCGGAAGCCGAGTGCCGCGGCACCCTCGGCCAGGCGCTGCGACAGCGGCGCCAGATGCGCCTCGATCCGTTCCGGCCCGAGCGCGCCCACCAGCCGCAGCGCGGCGACGGCCATCGGCACGGTCACCAGGTTGGCGCGCTGGCCCATGTCGTAGCGCCGCGCGCCGGGCATGAAGCGCAGCTCCCGCCCATAGTGATTGGTCAGCTTGTCGGCGTTGAGGCGGCTGAAGGTGTGCTCTTCCAGCGGCCGGCCCGCCTGGCGGTGCGGCGCGGCATAGAGCAGCCCGATGCCATAGGGGCCAAGCAGCCATTTATAGGGCGCGAAGGCCAGGAAATCCGGCTGCACCGCCCGCACGTCGATCGGCCGGACGCCGACCGACTGGGTGCCGTCCAGCACCAGCGCGGCGCCATGCGCGCGCGCCGCTTCGCCGATCGCCACCAGGTCGAGCGCCGACCCGTCGGTCCAGTGCACCGCGGTCAGCGCCAGGATGGCGACGCGCGGCCGCGTCCCGTCCGCGATCCGCGCCAGCAGCGCCCGCGTCCAGTCGCCGTCTTCCGGCCGCGGCAGTTCCTCATGCGTGGCGTCGTTGCGCTGCGCGAGGCCCATCCAGGCGAAGACCTGGGAATTGTGCTCGCCTTCCATGGTCAGCACCGCTTCGCCTGCCGGCAGCGGCAGGTTCTGCGCCGCGGTCGCGATGCCGTAGCTGGTGGCGGCGGTGATGGCGATATCGTCCGCGGTGGCGCCGATCAGCGCCGCCGCCGCGTCCCGCAACTGCTCCACCTCTTCGTAGAAGGTGGCCCGCGACGCTAGCCAGGGCGCGGCTTTCACCGCCACGCCGGCCTCGCCCGCCGCCAGCACCGGGCGGGGGATCGGCGTCATGAAGGCGGCGTCGAGATAGGTGATCCCGGGCGGGATCTCGAACTGGGCGCGCAGGCCGTCCCAGGCATCGGTGGCGGTCATCATCATATCCTCAGAAAGCGCCCTGTTCCTTCAGCACCGCTTCCGCGACGCGCAGCGCATCGATCGCGGCCGGGAAGCCGCAATAGGCGACGGCATGGGTGGAGACCTCGCTGATCTCCTCGGCCGTGCAGCCGTTGCGCAGTGCCGCGATCAGGTGGATGCGCAGTTCATGCGGGTGGTTCAGCGCGCAGAGCATGCCGAGCGTGACCAGGCTGCGCTGCTTGCGGTCGAGTGCGGGCCGGGTCCAGAGTGTGGCATAGGCCATCTCCTCAGACAGGGCCCGGATCGCGGCGTTGAAGGGTGTGGTGGAGGCGTCGCGCGCTTCGGTATAGGGCGCCCCCAGAATGTCCCGCATCTCGGCGCGGCCCCGGGTGCGGAGCGTCTCGTGCGCGGCTTTCTCGTCCATGCTGCCCTCCCTGCATTGTTCTCGGTTGCAGGCGGAGCCTCCGCTCCGAGCGCCGATCACGCAAGCAGGATCAGGCGGCCGGCGTGCCCGCGCGGCGGCGTTCGCTCTCGGTCTTGAGCTGGCCGCAGGCGGCCTGGATGTCGCGCCCGCGCGGCCGGCGGATCGGGCTCGAATAGCCGGCGTCGTTCACGATGGCGGCGAATTTCCGGATCGCGTCGCTGGTGCTGGTCAGATAGGGGCTGCCGGGCCAGGGGTTGAACGGGATCAGGTTCACCTTGGCCGGGATGCCGCGGATCAGCCGCACCAGCTCCCGCGCCTCCGCCTCGCTGTCGTTCACGCCGCGCAGCATCACGTATTCGAAGGTGATGCGCCGCGCGTTCGAGGCACCCGGATAGCGCCGGCAGGCGGCCAGCAGCTCCTCGATCGGGTATTTGCGGTTCAGCGGCACGATCTCGTCGCGCAGCTCGTTGGTCACCGCATGCAGCGACACCGCGAGCCCGACGCCGAGCTCCTCGCCGCAGCGGTCCATCATCGGCACCACGCCCGAGGTCGACAGCGTGATCCGGCGCCGCGAGAGGCCGATGCCCTCATGATCCATGACGATGCGCAGCGCCTTGGCCGTGTTCTCGTAATTGTAGAGCGGCTCGCCCATGCCCATCACGACGATGTTGGACAGATGCCGCGCGGCACCATCGGTCGGGCTCGGCCATTCGCCGTAGCTGTCGCGCGCCGCGATGAACTGGCCGACGATCTCGGCGGCGCCCAGGTTGCGCACCAGCTTCTGGGTGCCGGTGTGGCAGAACCGGCAGGACAGGGTGCAGCCGACCTGGGTCGAGATGCAGACCGCGCCGCGATCCTCATCCATGCTCGGGATATAGACGGTCTCGACCTGCTGCCCGTCGCGGAAGCGGAACACCCATTTGCGGGTGGCGTCGCCGCTGGTCTGTTCCATCGCGATCGAAGGCCGGTCGACCACGAAGCGCTCGGCGAGCTTCGCCTGCATCGGCCCGGCGATCGTCGTCATCTTCGCGAAATCAGTCTCGCCCTGGTGGTAGATCCAGTGCCAGATCTGCTTGGCGCGGAAGGGCTTCTCGCCGATCGCGGCCATCTCCGCCGCCAGTTCCTCACGGGAGAGGCCAACCAGGTCGCGCCGCCCATCGGCGGTCTGCATCGGCGGCGGCGCGAAGATCGCCGCCTTGGCCAGGATACGGTCGCGCTCGGCCTGGTTGAGGACCTCGTTCACCGCCGCGCCGCCGGGCACTCGTGCGAGATCGCATCATAGGCCTGGCCGAAACCGGCCAGCGGGAAGACGTCATGCGCCTGGCCGTGGCCATTGGCGGCGGGGCCGCGGGCGCTGGTCTCCCGCCCGCCGCGGAAGGCGGCGACCGCGGCGCGGCCATCCCGGGCGAAGGCGCTGTCCGCATTGGTGTAGAAGGGGAATTCGGTGCTGCCGATGCTGACCGTCACATCGGCGTTGCGCGGATAGGTGTAGCCGGACCGGATCGCCACCTGGTCACGGGATCCGGGGCGGTGGGTGACCAGCAGCAGCACGTTCTGGCGTGCCGGATCGCTGCGGCTGGCCCGGGTGAAGGCGTAGCAGACCTTCTGCCCGCGCTCCATGTGAACGGCGGCCGTCCAGGTCTGGAACTGGCCGAGGCGCCTGGGCTGGGCCGCCGTCTGCGCAAAGGCAGGCAGGGCGGCGATCAGCGTGAGGGCGGCGAGGAGGAGGATCGTGCGATGGCGCATGGCGGTGCCTTTGATAGGCTTGGTGCCGCGACGCAGCAACTGCCGAGCGGCCATCCCCGGGTTGCGTCCGGCGCCCGGCCGGTCGATGAGCGTCCGATGACCGATAGCGCCGACGCCGCCCTTCGCCAGCAATACGAAGCCTTTCCCTATCCGGCCCGGGATCCGCGCGACGAAGCGAAGCGCCTGATCCTCGGCAGCCCGAGCCATCTGCGGGAGGTGGATCACTGGATCTTCGGGGCCCGGCGCCCGGCATCGCGCCCGTTGCACGCCCTGATGGCCGGCGGCGGCAGCGGCGACGGCACCATCATGCTGGCGACCCAGATGGCGCGGGCGGGGCGGGAAGGGCGCGTCACCTGGCTCGACCGTTCCGGCGCGGCCCGCCGGGTGGCGGAAGCACGGGCCGCGGCGCGGGGGCTTCAGAACATCGTGTTCGAGGAAGGCTCGATCCTCGACCTGCCGGCGTCGCAAGCGGAGCATCCGATTCAGGCCTCCGGGCCCTCCGGCCCTTCGGCCATCGGACGCTCAGGCCTTGGCCCCTTCGACTACATCGACTGCTGTGGCGTGCTGCATCACCTGCCGGACCCGCTGGCCGGGCTGCGGGCGCTGGCCGGGGCGCTGGCGCCGGGGGGCGGTATCGGGCTGATGGTCTATGCCCCGCATGGCCGCACCGGGGTCTACATGCTGCAGGACGCGCTCCGCCTGCTGGCGCCGGCGGCGGAAAGCCCGGCCGCCCGGGTCGATGTCGCGAAGCGGCTGTGGAAGCAGGCGCCGGAGACCGCCTGGCTCCGCAGGAACCCCTGGATCACCGATCATCTGCAGGGCGGCGATGCCGGGCTCTATGACCTGTTGCTGAACCCGCGCGACGTCGCCTTCACGGTGCCGCAGCTGGCCGCGCTGGTGGAGGCGGCGGGGCTCACGATCCGGACCCTGGTGGAGCCGGTGCGCTACGACCCCGACCTCTATCTGGCCGATCCAAAGCTGCGCGCCCGCACCGCGGGCATGACGCCGGTCGAGCGGGCGGCGCTGGCCGAGGCGATCTGCGGCAACATGGGCATCCACATCGCCTATTGCGTCCGTGCCGGCGATCCGGCGGCTTTGCCGGACTGGACGGATCCGGCCGCGGTGCCGGTGCTGCGGGAGCTGGACGGCGTCGCGGTCGCCAAGGGCATTCGCCCGGACGGCACCCTGCCGGTCGCCTTCGATGGGCTGCGCGCGGCGATCCCGATGCCGCGGCTGGCCGCGGCCATCCTGGCGCGGATCGATGGCGCCACCCCGGTCGGCGCCATCGCCGATGCGCTGGCCGCCAACGGCGTCGCCCGCGATGTCTTCGCCCGCGACTTCGCGGCGCTGGCGCGGCAGTTGGAAGCCCTGAACCGGATGCTGCTGTCGGCGCCGGCGTGACCGGCCCGCAAGCCGCGATCGTGATTTTCGGCGCGGCGGTCCGACCGGATGGCAGCCCGTCGCCGGCGCTGCGCGACCGCACGCTGGCGGCGATCCGGCATGGGGAAAGGCTGTCGCCGCCGCCGCTCTATGTGCCGACCGGCGCCCGCGGCCGCTTCGGGCCGGAAGAGAGCGCCGTCATGGCGGCGATCCTGGTCGAGGCCGGCGTGCCGGCCACGCGGATCATGCAGGAGATCAGCGGCACCGACACGCTGTCTTCCGCCATCGCCTGCGCCCGGCTGCTGCGTGGCATCGGCCATGCCGGGCCGGTGCTGGCCGCCTCCAGCCCCTATCACTTGCCGCGCTGCGTGGCCTTGCTGCGGCTGGCCGGCCTCGAGGCAAGGCCGATCCGGACCGCCGGCATGCCGGCTTCCCGCCGGTGGCAGAAGCGCTGGTACTGGCGCCTCAGGGAAGTACCGGCGCTGCCCTATGACGTGGCGCTGATGCTGTGGCACCGGCTGCGGGGCCGTACCTGAGCATCCGATGACCGGAAGGCCGAATGGCCTGGAGGTCTGAATCGGATGCGCCACTTAGACACACTGAGCATCCGATGACCGGAGGGCCGAATGGCCCGGAGGTCCGGATCGGATGCCCTGCCTGCGCGGCCTGCCGCGGGTGGGCCCGCGGCAGGCGCCGGCTCAGCCTTCCTCGTCGCGCTCGGCCTCGACGACGATTTCCTCGTCGATGCTGTCGGCATCGTCCTCGAGCTCCTCGGCGTCCTCGACCGCCTCGTCGCCCTCGACATCCTCGAGCTCGACATCCTCCGCCTCGGCCTCCGGCGTGGTGGCGCGCTTCTTCACCTTCTCATCCGGGACGACATTGGCGGCCCGGCGCAGGCGCGGCTGCTCGGCCGGCTGCTCGGTGCCGCATTTCGGGCAGACGGCCGGGGCGCGGGTCAGGTCGTAGAATTTCGTGCCGCAGGCGACGCAGACGCGCTTCAGACCGAGTTCTGGCTTGGCCATGGGGAGGGGGAGCCTCGCTGCAGGATTGACCGTGGCCACAGGGATCGGGCGGCTGTGACCGGCGGTGAAAAACAAGGCGCGCGCATTGCCATGGGCGGGTGCCGCGTGTCAAACGCGCGCTCATGTCAGTTGCCTTTCCGTTGCGCGCTTCGCGCCCCGCCGGCCCGCTCAGCGGGCGGCTCAAGGTGCCCGGCGACAAGTCGATCAGCCATCGCGCGCTGATGTTCGGCGCCCTGGCGGTGGGGGAAACCGCCATCACCGGCCTGCTGGAGGGGGAGGATGTGCTGCGCACAGCCGCCGCCATGCGGCTGCTGGGCGCCGAGGTCTCCCGGCTTGCCCCGGGCGAATGGCGGGTCGCCGGCCGCGGCATCGGCGGCCTGGCCGAGCCCGCCGAGGTGCTCGACATGGGCAATTCCGGCACCGCGGCGCGGCTGCTCTGCGGGCTGCTCGCCGGGCATCCGGTCTTCGCGGTGATGACCGGCGATGCCAGCCTGCGCCGGCGCCCGATGCGGCGGGTCACCGACCCGCTGGCGGCGACCGGCGCCTGTTTCCGGATGCGGGAGGGTGGCCTGCTGCCGCTGGCCGTGCAGGGGGCGGCGGATCCGCTGCCGCTCGACTACACGCTGCCCGTCGCCTCCGCCCAGATAAAGAGCGCCTGCCTGCTGGCCGGCCTCGCCGCCCCGGGCGAGACCCGGGTGGTGGAGCGGGAGCCGACCCGCGACCACACGGAGAACATGCTGCGCCATTTCGGCGCGACCGTCGCCGTGGACGACACCGCGGCAGGACGCGTCATCCGGCTGGCCGGCCGGCCGGAGCTGGCCGCCGCCCCGGTGCGCGTGCCGGGCGACCCGTCTTCCGCCGCTTTCCCGGTCGTGGCGGCGCTGCTGGTGCCGGGCAGCCGGGTGGTGGTGGAGAATCTCGGCCTCAACCCGTTGCGCACCGGCCTTTTCACCACGCTGCGGGCGATGGGCGCCCGCCTCACCGTCGAGAATGAACGGGTCGAGGGTGGTGAGCCGGTGGGTGACCTGGCCGTGGACCACGGCCCGCTCCGCGGTGTCGAGGTGCCGGCGCGGCTGGCGCCGTCGATGATCGACGAATACCCGGTGCTGGCCGTGCTGGCCGGTTTCGCCGAGGGCACCACCCGCATGCGCGGCCTGCAGGAGCTGCGGGTGAAGGAAAGCGACCGCCTGGCCGCGACCCTCGCCTTGCTGGCGGCCAATGGCGTCACCGCCCGGATCGAGGGCGACGACCTCGTGGTCGAAGGCCAGGCCGGCGCCGTGCCCGGCGGCGGCATCGTGGCGACCCATATGGATCACCGCCTGGCGATGAGTGCCCTGGTGCTGGGGCTTGGCGCCCAGGCCCCGGTCGCCGTGGACGATGCCGGCTTCATCGACACGTCCTTCCCCGGCTTCGCCGCGCTGATGAACCGGCTGGCGGGCAGCGAGGTCCTGTGCGCGCCATGATCATCCCCGGCACCATCGTCGCGGTCGACGGACCGGCCGCGGCCGGCAAGGGTACGCTCGCCCGCCGGCTGGCAGTGGCATTCGGCCTGCCCTATCTCGATACCGGCCTGCTGTACCGCGCCGTCGGGCGGCGGCTGCTCGACGCCCATGCCGATCCGCGCGACGCCATTCACGCCGAGGCGGCCGCCCGCGCCCTGATCGCGGAGGATCTGGCCCGCGGCGACCTGCGCGGGCCGGAGGCCGACATGGCCGCCAGCGCGGTCGCCGCCATTCCGGCGGTGCGCGCCGCGCTGCTCGACTGGCAGCGTGATTTCGGCCGCGCGCGCGGCGCGGTGATGGATGGGCGCGATATCGGCACCGTGATCTTCCCGGATGCGCAGGCGAAGCTCTTCGTGACCGCCGGCATCGCCGAACGGACCCGCCGGCGGCTGGCGGAGCTGCGCGGCCGCGGCGTCGCCGCCGATCCGGCCCAGGTGGAAGGGGAGCTTCGCGCCCGCGACGCCCAGGATGCCGCGCGCCCGGTGGCGCCGTTGCGCCCGGCCCCCGACGCGCTGGTGCTGGACACCACCCTGCTGGATGCCGAAGCGGCTTTCATTGAAGCGATGCGGCTGATCCGGGCGCGCCTCGGCGGCACTGGCGACTGATGGCGTCCGGCTGCGTGCCGTGCCGGCCCCGGGGGCGCGGAAGGCTTGCCGTGCTTGACTCTGCCTGGGGCGGAGCCTAAGCGACCCCATGGCGTGATCCGGCGACGGACGCGTTCGCGCTGGCGCATCTGTACCAGGGCCGGAAAACGGGCGGACCGAAACGCGCCCATCCCACCGGGTCCGTGATCCCCGCCTGAGGCGGTGTGCCGGACCAAGCCGTCCCCGCGGGGCCCAAGGGCCATGGGGGCGCAGGACCGAAGGCCCGCAGCCTTGCGCGCGGGCCATCACCGGAAAGCACAGGACTGCATGGCCACCATTACCGCCGACCGCGTGGGCAGTGAGGATTTCGCTGCTCTTCTCGACGAGACCCTTGGTGCTGACACCGGCTTCGCCGGCTCCGTCGTCACTGGCCGCGTCATCCGGGTGGATGACGATTTCGCTGTCGTCGATGTCGGCCTGAAGAGCGAGGGGCGCGTTCCCCTGCGCGAATTCGCCCCCCCGGGCGCCAAGCCGGAAGTGAAGCCCGGCGACGTCATCGAGCTGTTCGTGGAGCGCTACGAGGACCGGGACGGCTCCATCGTCCTGTCCCGTGAGAAGGCGCGCCGCGAGGAAGCCTGGACCAACCTAGAGAAGTCCTTCACCGCGCAGCAGCGCGTGAACGGCGTGATCTTCGGGCGCGTGAAGGGCGGCTTCACCGTCGATCTCGGCGGCGCCGTGGCCTTCCTCCCCGGCTCGCAGGTCGATATCCGCCCGGTGCGCGATGTCGGTCCGCTGATGGGCAGCCCGCAGCCCTTCCAGATCCTCAAGATGGACCGCGCCCGCGGCAACATCGTCGTCTCCCGCCGCGCGGTCCTCGAAGAGACCCGCGCCGAGCAGCGGAGCGAGCTGATCCAGGGCCTCAAGGAAGGCATGATCCTGGACGGCGTGGTGAAGAACATCACCGATTACGGCGCCTTCGTGGATCTGGGCGGCGTCGACGGCCTGCTGCACGTCACCGATATCGCCTGGCGGCGCATCAACCACCCGAGCGAGGCGCTGACCATCGGCCAGCCCGTGAAGGTGCAGGTGATCCGCTTCAACAGCGAGACGCAGCGCATCAGCCTCGGCATGAAGCAGCTGCAGGCCGATCCGTGGGATGGCGTCGCGCTGAAGTACCCGGTCGGTGCCAAGTTCGCCGGCCGCGTGACCAACATCACCGACTACGGCGCCTTCGTGGAGCTGGAGCCGGGCGTCGAGGGCCTCGTGCACGTCAGCGAGATGTCCTGGACGAAGAAGAACGTGCATCCGGGCAAGATCGTCGCCACCTCCGAGCAGGTGGACGTGATGATCCTCGACGTGGACGAGCCGAAGCGCCGCATTTCGCTCGGCCTGAAGCAGGCCCAGGGCAACCCCTGGGAGCTGTTCCTGGAAGCCCATCCGCCGGGCTCCATCGTCGAGGGCGAGATCCGCAACATCACCGAGTTCGGCCTGTTCATCGGCATCTCGGCGGATATCGACGGCATGGTGCACATGTCCGACCTGTCCTGGGACGAAGCCGGCGAAGCCGCCATGGCCAAGTTCAACAAGGGCGATACCGTCAAGGCGAAGGTCCTCGACGTCGATGTCGAGAAGGAGCGCATCTCGCTCGGCATCAAGCAGCTCGAGGCCGATCCGGCCGCCGAGGTGCTGGATCGCGTCCGCAAGGGCGACATCGTCACGACCGTGGTCACCAAGGTCGAGGCGAACGGCATCGAGGTGAAGGTCGACGACGTGCTGACCGGCTTCATCCGCCGCGCCGAGCTCGCCCGCGACCGCAACGACCAGCGCCCCGAGAAGTTCGCGATCGGTGAGAAGGTCGATGCCAAGGTTACCGCCGTGGATCGCGCCGCCCGCCGCCTGGCCCTGACCATCAAGGGCAAGGAAGTCGAGGAGGAGCGTCAGGCGGTGGCCGAATACGGCACCACCGACAGCGGCGCCTCGCTCGGCGACATCCTGGGCGCGGCCATCCGCCGCCGCCGCGAGATGGCCGGCGAAGAGTAAGACGGTCGCCTGATCGGGCGATGAATGACCCCGGCCCGCAAGGGCCGGGGTTTTTTCTTGCCCGGTCGGGTGTCGCTACGAAGCGGCCCGGGCGCCGGACATGATCTGCAGGTCCTCGTCTTGCCCGCGGCCACCGCGGCGGCGCTGGGCGATGCTCGCGCAGCACAGGATGGCCAGGCTCGTCAGCGGGAACATCAGCCCGGCCGGCACCAGCGCCACGGTGCGGTAGGTCGGCACCAGCAGCAGTGGCGCCAGCACCGCCACGGTAACGGCCAGGCGGACGCCCATGGGCAGCGCGCGCGGCAGCAGCGTCGCCGCCGCGAAGGCCAGCGGAATGGTGGCGAAGCTGTCGTCGTAGACGGAGATGCGCGGATTGGCGAAGGTCGCGGCGACCAGCAGGAAGGCCCAGCGCAGCCGTCCCGTCGGATTGAGCAGCAGGAAGGCCGCCGCCAGCGCCGCGATGTAGAGGAGCTGGGCCAGGATCAGCACCGTCTGGGGCGCCGCCGGCACCAGGCTGCGCAGCCCGCCATAGATGTTCCGCCCCACCAGCCCTTCGCCCATGGTCTGCTCCGACAGCCTGGCGAGCCAGTTCGCGAAATTCACCTGATCGAAGACCGCGAAAAGCACGTAGACGCCGATGGCGGCGAGACCGACCGCGGTTCCGATGACGGCCAGCCGCCAGGAAACGCCATGCGCCAGCGCCGGCACCGCCAGGAAGGCGAGGTAGAAGGGCTTGAACAGCGTCGCCACGAACACCGCGAGCAGGAAGAGCCACCAGCGGCCCTGCCGGAAACCGCCGAGCGCGGCCAGGGCGATCGCGCAGTAGAGCAGGGTGCCGTTGTTGCCGGAGCTGAAGGCTTCGGTACCGGCTGCTTCGAACAGCAGGATCATGGCGCCCAGTGCGAGTGCCAGCCGCGCCGGCGCCCGGCCGAAGAAGAGGCGCCCGAGCGCGATCGGCAGGGTCAGGAAGGCCAGCAGGTGCAGCGCCACCAGCAGTGACCGGAAGACCGGCTGCAGGCCGGCCTCGGCGACCAGGCGGAACAGCCTCGCCACCGTTGGCGGCGAGGTGAGGAAGAAGCTGGTGGGCGCGCCCATGCTGTGCAGGACCGCCGGGACATAGGGATCGAGGCCGAGGCGGTAGGCGTTCACCGCGGCGACGTAGACCGGAATATCCCAGAACAGCGGATGCACGGCCGAGATCACATGGCGCTGCACCAGGATCGCGACGCCCGCCGCGATCGCGCCGCCGGCGACGAGCCATAGCGCAAGCCCTTCCCTGGCGGCGATCCAGCGGAGAGCCCCATGGGCCGGCGGCGGGCCGGCCAGGCCGCGGGACAGGCTCATCGCGCCGCCCTCCAGACCAGGGTCGACGACACGGCATAGTTCCAGACCACCGTGAGCAGGGCCCCGGCGGCGCCCGCCATGCCCCATTCGAGCACGCCGTCGCGCAACAGCAGGCTGGCGATGCCGACATTGGCGGCCGCGCCGATGCCGCAGACCGCGCAGAACAGCGCCAGCCCGCGCCAGAACCGGCCGCGCCGCAGCCTGCGGTCGCGATAGGTGATGGCGTTGTTGAGCAGGAAGTTGGTGGTCATCGCCACCAGCGCGGCGAGCACCTGGGCCATCGCGAAACCGATGCCGAGCGCGCCATGCACCACGGCCAGCACGGCGAGATGGACCAGCATGCCGGCGCCGCCGACCGCGGCGAAGGACAGGAAGCGCAGCGGCAGGATGCCGCCCAGCGCCTTGTCCGCCAGCAGCCCGAGGAATTCGATCAGCACCGTCGCATCGAGCTTGCTGGCGCCATGCTCCCGGCGGCGGAACTGGTAGGGCAGTTCGCGCGTCCGCAGCGGCCGCCCGGCCGAAAGAATGACGTCGAGCAGGATCTTGAAGCCGGTGGCGGTCAGGCGTGGCGCCACCGCCTCGAACAAAGGGCGGGGCAGGGCGAAGAAGCCGCTCATCGGGTCGGCCACCGGCATTGGCAGCACGGCGCCGGCGAGCGCCGTGCCGGCATCCGACACCTTCCGGCGCAAGGTGGAGAAGCCGGCGGCGGCATCTCCGCCCGCGACATGCCGGCTGCCGATGACGAGCTCGGCCTCGCCGCTCTCGAGCGCGGCCAGCATGCGCGGGAGCAGGGTCTCGTCGTGCTGCAGGTCGCCGTCGATGACGGCCACGAAGGGGGCGGAGGAGGACAGCGCCCCCTCGATGCAGGCGGAGGCCAGGCCGCGCCGCCCGATGCGGCGGATGCACCGCACCCGGGGATCCGCCGCCGCGATCGCGCGGGCCTTGGCGGCGGTGCCGTCGGGGCTGTCGTCGTCGACGAAGATGACTTCCCAGGCGATGCCGGCCAGGGCGGCATCCAGGGCCGCCACCATGGGGGCGACGTTCAGCGCCTCATTGTAGCAGGGCACGACGACGCTGAGCCGGGGTGACGCCCCGCTGACGGCTGCGCCAGGATGCGCATGAAGGTCGAGAGCCACATTCATCGCCATGCTGCCTTCCGGCCAACGCGTTGCTGCGTCTGAGACAGGTCTAAATTTTGTGATGAACTGATGTGTAACGACATTGTGTCATTCTTTAATCGAATGTCAATATTGTTTTGCAACTGCATCGCATGCCGCCCTGCAGCGGCATGCGCATGGTCACAGCCCGCACCCCGCATGCGACCACTGGCGCCGCGGGCCGCTCGGGGGCATGTATCCGGCCATGTCGTTCGATGCCGATCTCCTCACCGACCGCCGCCGCCTCAAGCGCCGGCTTTCGCTCTGGCGCCTGCTCGCGATCGTCGCGGTGCTGGGGGCGATCGGCCTGGCCTCTGGCGGCATGCGGCTCGGCATGGGGCAGGCCGAAGGCGGCGCCCATGTCGCCCGCCTCGCCATTGCCGGCACCATCGGGGATGAGCAGCGCGAACTGGCGGCGTTGGAGCGCGCCCGCCGGGACGACAGCGTCCGCGCCCTGATCCTCGCCATCGACAGCCCTGGCGGCGCGATGGCGGGCGGCGAGGCGCTGCATGCCGCGATCGCCCGCTTCGCCGAAACCAAGCCCGTGGTCGCCACGATGGGCGGCGTCGCGGCCTCGGCCGGCTACATGATCGCGATGCCGGCGCATCGCGTGCTGGCGCGCGAATCGACGCTGACCGGCTCCATCGGCGTGATCCTGCAGAGCATCAACGTCTCCGACCTGCTCGAACGCCTGGGCGTGCGGCCGGAAGTGATCGCGTCCGGCCCCTTCAAGGACCAGCCGAGCCCGTTCCGTCCGCTGACCCTGGAAGGCCGTGCCTCCCTGGAGCGGCTGATCGCCGATCTGCACGGACAATTCATCCGCATGGTCGCCGATGGCCGACACATGGACGAGGCGCGGGTGCGGGAGCTGGCCGATGGCCGCGTCTTCTCGGGGCGGGAGGCGGTGGGCCTCGGCCTGATCGACGCGATCGGCGGCGAGCGGGAAGCGCGGAGCTGGCTCGCGGCCGAGCGCGGCGTCCCGGAAAACCTTCCGCTGCGCACGATCGAGACGCGCGGCCGGGCCGCCCGATTCTTCGCCGATGCCAGCGGCTGGATGATGAAAACCCTTTTCTCTGAATGGCTTGGCGTTGACGCGCCCCGGGCCGTCTGGCAGCCTTTCCTCTGAGGGAGAGGGCTGGGGCGCCATGACGAAGTCGGAGCTGATCGCGCAACTGGCGGCTGAAAATCCGCATCTGCGCCAGCCGGATATCGAACTGATCGTCGCGACCATCTTCGAGGAGATCACCGCCGCCCTCGCGCGCGGGCAGCGCGTGGAGTTGCGCGGCTTCGGCGCCTTTTCCACCAAGCAGCGCGATCCCCGCACCGGCCGCAACCCGCGCACCGGGGAGACGGTGGATGTCTCCGCCAAGGCGGTGCCCTATTTCAAGCCCGGCAAGGAATTGCGGGAGCGGGTGAACGAAAGCGGCAAGGCCGATGACGGCAAGCGCCGCCCGGCCGTGCCGCGGCGGACGCCGGTTCCGGCCTGACCCTTCATCCGGTGGCGATCCGGGCGATTAATCCTTCCGCCGCGCTTGCGGCGAACGCCGCGATCCTGTGTTTTGCCGCGTGCCTCCACCCGCCGGATGATGCCGTCCGGCCGGGATCCGCGAAGCCGGCGTGGCAGGGACGGAAAAGATCCACCGGACCGCCCCGCCGTTGTTTCCAGACGGACCCTAAGGAACGACACGATGCTTCGCTGGCTGTTGATTGCGCCGCTACTGATCCTCGTCGTGCTCTTCGCGCTGAGCAACACGGCGCCGGTCGCGCTCACCCTCTGGCCCTTCGACCTGGCCTGGCAGGCACCGCTCGCGGTCGCGGTGCTGGTCATCGCCGGCTTCTTCTTCCTGCTCGGCGCCCTGATCGCCTGGCTTGCCGGCCTGCCAGCGCGCCGGCGCGCCCGCCAGCTCGAAGGCGTGGTGCGCACGCTGGAGCGGGAGCTCGGCAGCCTGCGCACCCGGGCGGAGATGGAAACCGAGGCTGCCCGGCGGCCGCAGCTGCCCGGACCGGCCGCGTGATCGCGCGGCCGAACAGCCTTGCCGGCCGCATCATCGCGGCGATCGATACCGGCGACGCGGCGCGGGCGGAGCAGCTTGGCCGCGCGCTCGCGCCCCGCACCGGCCTGCTGAAGGCCGGGCTGGAGCTGTTCTGCGCCGGCGGGCCGCCGGCGGTGGCGCGCCTCGCGGCGCTGGCCCCGGTCTTCCTCGACCTCAAGCTGCACGACATCCCGAATACGGTCGCCGGCGCGGTCCGCAGCCTGCTGCCGCTGGCGCCCGCCATGCTGACCCTGCATGCCGCCGGCGGCCCCGCGATGATCGCCGCGGCGCGGGAGGCGGCGGAACAGGCCGGGGCGGCGCGGCCGATGCTGCTCGCGGTCACGGTGCTGACCAGCATGGATGCGGCGACGCTGTCCGAAACCGGCATCGCCGGCGGCCCGGTGCAGCAGGTGCTGCGCCTCGCCCGCATGGCGCTGGCGGCCGGCGCCGATGGGCTGGTTTGCTCCCCGCAGGAAGTCGCGCGGATCCGCGACGCGCACGGGGCGGCGCCGTTCCTGGTGGTGCCCGGCGTGCGCCCGGCCGGCAGCGCGCCCGGCGACCAGGCGCGGGTCGCGACGCCGGCCGAGGCCATCGCCGCCGGCGCCGACTGGCTGGTCATCGGCCGCCCCATCACGGCCGCCGCGGACCCCGCCGCCGCCGCCGAGGCGATCGCCGGGAGCCTGCGATGATCGTCAAGATCTGCGGCCTCAACGATGCCCAGGGTTTCGACGCCGCGGTCGCGGAAGGCGCCGACCTGGTGGGCTTCGTCTTCTTCCCCGCATCGCCGCGTGCCGTGACCCCGGCCCAGGCGGCCGCGCTGTCGGCGCGCCATGCCGGCGGGCCGGGGCGCACCGGCCTCTTCGTCGATCCGACCGATGACGAGATCGGCGCCGTGCTGGCGGCGCTGCCGCTCGACATCCTGCAACTGCATGGGGAAGAGACGCCGGAGCGCTGCGCGGCGCTGCGCGCCCGGTTCGGCGTGCCGGTGATGAAGGCGCTCGGTGTCGCGGCGCCGGCCGACCTGGATGGGCTGGATGCCTATGCGCCGGCCGTCGACCGCTTCCTGCTGGATGCCAAGCCGCCGCCGGAAGCGACCCGGCCGGGCGGCAATGCGCTGGCCTTCGACTGGGGGCTGACCGCCGGCCGCGCCATCCCGCGCCCCTGGCTGCTGGCGGGCGGCCTGACGCCCGCGAATGTCGCGGCGGCGATCGGGATCTCCGGCGCGCCGGGGGTCGATGTCTCCTCCGGCGTCGAACGCGCCCGTGGCGTGAAGGACCCGGCCCTGATCGCCGCCTTCATCCGGGCGGCACGCGGCGCCGGGTAGCGAAGCGCCCCCTGGAAGGCTATGTGACGGCTGGGAGTCCATCTGGGCATGCCGTCGGCGAGGAGGCCAGCGCGTCGGGGGCAAAAAAGGCCCGCCAAGCCGACCCGACGCCATGCCCAGATGGACTCTCGTGGACGCAGGACAGGCCAGTGAACCAGAAGCTTCCCAATACCTTCCGGCTCGGCCCCGATGGCCGGGGCCGTTTCGGCGAGTTCGGCGGCCGTTTCGTCGCCGAGACGCTGATGCCGCTGATCCTCGAGGTCGAGCGCGCCTATGAGGCGTCCAAGGCCGATGCCGCCTTCCAGAAGGAATGGCGCCGCCTGCTGGCCCAGTATGTCGGCCGCCCGAGCCCGCTCTGGTTCGCCGAGCGCCTGACCACGCATCTGCGCAAGACGGCCCCTGATGGCCGCGGCGCCCGCGTCTACTTCAAGCGCGAAGAGCTGAACCACACCGGCGCGCACAAGATCAACGCCGTGCTCGGCCAGATCCTGCTGGCCAGGAAGATGGGCAAGACCCGCATCATCGCGGAAACCGGCGCCGGCCAGCATGGCGTCGCGACCGCGACTGCCTGCGCGCTGTTCGACCTGCCCTGCACGGTCTTCATGGGCGCGACCGATGTCGAGCGGCAGAAGCCCAACGTCTTCCGCATGAAGCTGCTCGGCGCCGAAGTGGTGCCGGTGACCTCCGGCGCCGCCACGCTGAAGGACGCGATGAACGAGGCGCTGCGCCATTGGGTCGCGAACGTCACCGACACCTATTACTGCATCGGCACCGTCGCCGGCCCGCACCCCTATCCCGCCATGGTGCGCGACTTCCAATGCGTCATCGGTGACGAAACGCGGGAGCAGATCCTGGCCGCCGAGGGCCGGCTGCCGGATGCGCTGGTCTGCGCCGTCGGCGGCGGGTCTTCCGCCATGGGGCTGTTCCACCCCTTCCTCGATGACGCAGGCGTCGCGATGTACGGCGTGGAAGCGGCGGGCCGCGGCCTCGACACCGAGGAGCATGCGGCCTCCGTCAATCGCGGCCGCCCCGGCGTGCTACACGGCAACCGCACCTATCTGCTGCAGGATGGCCAGGGCCAGATCATCGAGGCGCATTCGATCAGCGCCGGCCTCGACTATCCCGGCATCGGGCCGGAGCATTCCTGGCTGCACGAACAGGGGCGCGTGACCTATGTCGGCGCGACCGATGACGAGGCGCTGGAAGCCTTCCAGCTCTGCTCCAAGCTCGAAGGCATCATCCCGGCGCTGGAAAGCGCGCACGGCCTGGCGCATGTGCTGAAGCTCGCGCCGGAGATGCCGCAGGATGGGCTGATCGTGCTGAACCTCTCGGGGCGCGGCGACAAGGACATCTTCACCGTCGCGCATCATCTGGGGGTGACGCTGTGAGCCGGATCGCGGAGCGTTTCGCCAGCCTGAAGGCCGCCGGCCGCGGCGCGTTGGTCACCTATCTCCAGGCCTATGATCCGGACCCGGCGACCTCGCTGGCGATCCTGCGCGGCCTCCCGGGCGCCGGCGCCGATGTGATCGAGATTGGCGTCGCCTTCAGCGATCCGATGGCCGATGGCCCGTCGGTCCAACTCGCCGCGCAGCGCGCGCTGAAGGCGGGCGCCACGCTGTCGCGCACCCTGGCGCTGGTGCGCGATTTCCGCGCCGGCGATGCGGTGACGCCGATCGTGCTGATGGGCTACTACAATCCGATCCTGAGCTACGGCATCGACCGCTTCTGCGTCGATGCGGCCTCCTCCGGCGTCGATGGGCTGATCATCGTCGACGTGCCGCCCGAGGAAGCCGATGAGATCGAGCCGCAGGCAAAGGCGAATGGCCTCGACCTGATCCGCCTGGTGGCGCCGACCACCGATGATGCGCGCCTGCCTGGCGTGCTCGCGGCGACCTCGGGCTTCGTCTATTACGTCGCGATCATGGGCATCACCGGCACGAAGAGCGCGACGCGCGATGATCTGGCCGCCGGCATCCCGCGCCTGCGCCGGCACACCGATCTGCCGATCGCGATCGGCTTCGGCATCCGCACCCCGGCCCAGGCCGCGGAAGCCGCGGCCATCGCCGATGGCGCGGTGGTCGGCAGCGCGCTGGTCGATGTGCTGAAGGACAGCCTGGACGCGGATGGCCGTGCCAGGCCGGACACGGTGCGGCGCGTGCTGGATGCGGTGCGCGCGCTGGCGGATGCGGTCCGCGGAAACGCCTGAAGGGATATCCGATGAACTGGATCTCTGAGTGGGCGCTGCCCAAGATCAAGACGCTGTTCGGCGCGCCGCGGGAGGTGCCGGAGAATCTCTGGCACAAATGCCCCGCCTGCGAGCAGATGATCTTCCACCGCGACCTCGAGCGGAACCTGCACGTCTGCACCCATTGCGGCCACCACATGCGGATCGGTGCCGCCCGGCGCCTGGATTACACCTTCGACGCCGGCTTCAGCCGCATCGAGCTGCCGAAGGTGCCGGCCGATCCGCTGCGCTTCCGTGACCAGCGGCGCTATGCCGATCGCCTGCGCGAAGCACAGGTGAAGTCGGCGATGGATGACGCGGTCGCCGTCGCGCATGGCACCATCGACGGCCAGCGCGCGGTCATCGCCGCCTTCGAATTCGCCTTCATGGCCGGTTCCATGGGCGCCGGCGTGGGTGAGGCGATCGTCACCGCGGCCCGCCTCGCGGTGCTGCAGGACGCGCCGCTGATCGTCTTCACCGCCTCCGGCGGCGCGCGCATGCAGGAAGGCGCGGTATCGCTGATGCAGATGCCGCGCACGGTCATCGCCACGCGCCTGGTCAAGGAAGCCGGCCTGCCCTTCATCGTGGTGATGTGCGATCCGACGACCGGCGGTGTCACCGCCAGCTTCGCCATGCTGGGCGACATCCACATCGCCGAACCGGGCGCGATGATCGGCTTCGCCGGCGCCCGCGTGATCGAACAGACGGTGCGGGAGAAGCTGCCCGAAGGCTTCCAGCGCGCCGAATACCTGCTGGAGCACGGCATCCTCGACCTCGTCGTCAAGCGCGGCGAAATGCGCGACACGCTGGCCCGCATCATCGGCCTGCTGCGCGTGCCGCTGCTCACCACACTCGTCGAGGAGGCAGAGCCGGCCCCCGAGGCCAGCAATGTCGTGGCCCTGCCGACCCCGCCCGAAGCCCCCGCGCCCGCCGCGAACTGATGGCGACCGGCCGCAGCGAGGCGATCCTCGAACGCCTGCACGGGCTGCATCCGAAGCTGATCGATCTCAGCCTCGGCCGGATGCAGCGCGCGCTGGACGCGCTCGGCAATCCGGAACGGCACCTGCCGCCGGTGATCCATGTCGCCGGCACCAACGGCAAGGGCAGCACCTGCGCTTTCCTGCGCGCCATCGCCGAGGCCGCCGGCCAGCGCGTGCACGTCTTCACCTCCCCGCATCTCGTGCGCTTCCATGAGCGCATCCGCCTCGCCGGGGAGCTGGTGAGCGAGGCGATGCTCACCGAGGCCTTCGAGGAGGCCGAGCGCGTGAATGCCGGCCTGCCGATCACCGTCTTCGAGATCACGACCGCCGCCGCCTTCTGGCTCTTCGCCCGGGTGCCGGCCGACCTGCTGGTGCTGGAGGTCGGGCTGGGTGGCGTCTACGACGCGACCAATGTCGTGGATCGCCCGGTGGCGACCGCGATCGCCAGCATCTCCATGGATCACATGGAGTTCCTCGGCGACAACATCGCCGGCATCGCGCGGGAGAAGGCGGGCATCATCAAGCCGGGAGTGCCCTGCGCGACGGTGCGGCAAGTGCCGGACGCCGCCGCCGTCATCGCCGATATCGCCGGCGCCGCCGGTGCGCCGCTGCTGGTCCGCGGTGCCGCCTGGACCTCGGAGCCGACGCCCACCGGTTTCCGCTATGCCGATGCGCAAGGCGCGATCGACCTGCCGCCGCCAGCCCTGCTCGGGCCGCACCAGATCGAGAATGCCGGCCTCGCCATCGCCGCGCTGCGCGCCTGGAATCCCGGCTGGCTGACGGATGCCGCGATCGCGCGCGGCGTCGCCGGCGCCGAATGGCCGGCGCGGCTGCAGCGTCTGCGCGGCCGGCTCGCGGCCTCGCTGCCGGCCGGCTGGGAGCTGTGGCTGGATGGCGGCCACAATGCCGGCGGCGGCGCTGCGCTTGCCGCGCAACTCGCGCTATGGGCAGGCGCGCCGGATGCGCCGCCCCTGCACCTGATCGTCGGCATGAAGGGCAGCAAGGTGGTGGAGGATTTCCTGCGCCCGCTACTGCCTTATGCAACGACGCTCTGGGCGGTCGCCGAGCCCGGCCAGCACCTGGCGACGCCGGTCGAGCGCATCGTCGAAGCCTCCGGCGGCACCGCGCGCATCGGCCCGACGGTCGCGGCGGTGCTGCCGCGCCTCGATGGGCCGCGCGGCCGCGTGCTGATCTGCGGCAGCCTCTATCTCGCCGGTGAGATCCTCAAGCTGGATGCGTGATCACGCCGGATCCAGGCGCAGGATCCGGCCGTCGCTCTCATCCGTCAGGATGTGGAGGATCCCGGTCGGCGATACGATGACATGGCGGAAGCGGGCGATGCGCGGCAGCAGCACCTCCTGCCCGGTGACGCGGTCGCCATTCATGGACAGCCGGATCAGCGACTGGTCGAGCCCGGCCAGGAACAGACTGCCGCGCCAGCCCGGCATCGCCGCGCCATCATAGAAGGCGATGCCGGACGGATTCACCGACGGCACCCAGACCACCAGCGGGTCCAGCATCCCCGGCGCGCTCCGCAGATCGGAAATGGCGGCGCCGCTGTAGTCCACGCCATGCGTCACCAGCGGCCAGCCGTAATTGGCGCCGCGCTGGATCAGGTTGACTTCGTCGCCGCCGCGCGGCCCGAACTCCGCTTCGAACAGCGAGCCGCTGGCCGGGTTGATCGCCAGACCCTGCGGATTGCGGTGGCCGAGCGACCAGATCTCGCCCCGCGCATCCGGGCGGCCGGCGAAGGGATTGTCATCCGGAATGGTGCCGGCGCGCGTCAGCCGCAGCACCTTGCCGGCAAGATCATCCAGCGCCTGCGCCCGCCGCATCTCGTAGCGTTCACCGGTCGAGAGGAAGACGTACTGCCCATCGGGCGCGAAGGCGATGCGGCAGCCGAAGTGGTTGCGGCCGCGCGTCTGGGCCGGCGTGGCATCCAGCACGGTCCTCACATCCTCCAGCCGGCGGTCATCGGCCGACAGGCGCGCGCGCACGAAGCGCGTCAGCGCGCCGCCATCGGCCAGGGCTGCCTGGCAGAACCACAGCTCCCGCGTGGTCGCGAAATCCGGGGCCAGGGCGACATCCAGCAACCCGCCCTGGCCACGCTCCTCGACCGTGGGCACGCCTTGCAGGGGGGCGGAAGGATGGCCATCGGGCCGCACCAGGCGCATCTGCCCGGCACGCTCGGTGACCAGCAGGCGGCCATCCGGCAGGAAGGCGCCACCCCAGGGATGGTCCAGCCCCTGCACCAGCATCGAGACGCGGAAGCGCGCCGCCTCGGACTGCACGACCTGCCCGACCTGGGCGCGGGCGAGGCCGGGCACCAGGGCGGTGAGAAGGGCGAAGGCGAAAAGCGAAGGGCGCACCCGGATCTCCTGGCTGCGCCCTTCCACCTCGGATACGCGCGTCCCGCAGTTTGGGTCGCGTGGCGTCCATGCCAAGCGGTGATCGCGCGCCGCGCGATCCCGCCCGGGGGGTCAGGCCCCGATGGCGCCGACGACCCAGTCGCGCAGCTGGCTCTTCGGCATCGCGCCGACCTTGGTGTCGACCGGCTTGCCGTCCTTGAACAGGATCATGGTCGGGATGCCGCGCACCGCGAAGTCGTTCGGGGTGATCGGGTTGTCGTCGATGTTCACCTTGGCGATGGTGAGCTTGCCCGCGAATTCCTTCGCGATCTCATCCAGCGCCGGCGCCACCGCGCGGCAGGGGCCGCACCACTCGGCCCAGAAATCCACCAGCACGGGGCCGGAAGCTTCGAGGACGTCCTGGCGGAAGCTGTCATCAGTGACGGGGATGGTGTTCTCGGCCATCGGGGGTCTCTCTCTGTGGGGCTCGGATGCCCCGGATGTGACAAAATCGGAGCGAGAGGCCCTCGGGTCAAGGATCATGCGCGTCTAGCATGGCTGGGGGTATGGCCATGACGTGGGCGCCATGGGTCCAGATCAGCGCGCAGGCCACCTCCCGCCCCGGCCAGGCCTGCCGCAGCAAGGCGCGATAGGCCGCCATCTGCCGCAGGTAGAGTGGCGCGACATCCTCGACCCGCGCCGGCGGCGGCCGGTTGGTCTTGAAATCGAGCACCAGGATGCGCGCCGGCCCGACCACGATCCGGTCCACCTGGCCGGCGATCAGCCGTCCCCTGACGCGTCCGGCCAGCGGCGCCTCCGCCAGGCTGCCGGGTCCGAAGGCCGCGGCGCAATCCGGGTGGCGCAGCACGGCCAGCACCTCCGCCGCCGTCTCCGCCTGCGCCGCCGCATCCAGCCCAAGCCCCTGCCGCGCCAGGTAGCGGCGCGCCGCATCCTCCCAGGCATCCGGCGGCAGGTCCGGCAGATGCTGCAGCAACGCGTGCACCAGCCGCCCGCGCCGGAAACGGCGGCCGGTCGGGTCGGCGGCGGCGCGCGGATCGGCGACCGGCGGCTCCTCCTCCCCCGGCAGGGCCGACGGCGCCAACGCGGTCTCCGCCCCCTCGGGCGGCGCCGGCCGGGATGCCCAGCCTGGCAACAGCGCGGCGCGGCTGCCGATGCGCGACTGCTCGGTCGCCGGCGCTGCCGTCTGCGGCGTGGCCAGCCGCAGGATCGGCCCGTCCGGTCCCTCCCGTTCCTCGACGCCGTCCAGGCGGGAGAAGCCCTCCGCGATCAGGTCGTACCAGCAGCCATCCGGCTTGCGTTTCTTCTGCCACCCGGCGACCAGCAGCCGGTCCTCCGCGCGGGTCAGCGCGACATAGAGCAGCCGGTGCGATTCCCGCGCCGCCGCTTCCTTCGCCGCATCCAGCAGCGCGCGGTAGGGCGGCACGTGGAAGGCGCTGCTCGGCGCCCAGAAGGGCAGGGGCGTGCCGTCGTCATCCTCGCCCCAGCGCACGCCCTGGTCGGCGCGCCCCGGCGCCACCGTGTCCGGCAGGATCACCACCGGCGCCTGCAGCCCCTTCGCATTGTGCACGGTCATGATGCGCACCTGGTCCGCCGCCGCATCGGCATCCCGCTTCACCGTGGCGCCGCCCTGGCGCAGCCAATGCGCGAAGCCCTGCAGGCTGGGCGGATGCGCGCGCTCATGCGCCAGCGCCGCGCCGAGGAATTCGTCGATCGCATCCGCCGCATCCGGCCCCAGCCGCGCCAGCAGCGCCGCGCGCCCGCCCAACTCCCCCAGCACTTCCGCGAACAGCGTATGCGGCCCGCTGAAATCCGCCCGCGCCGCCAGCCGCGCGAAGCGGTCCGCCGCCTGGCCGATCGCGCTGTCGCCGCCGCGATGCCCGGCCAGCGCCGGCGCCAGCGATCCCTCCCGCCCCGCCGCCAGCAGGAACAGGTCCCTCTCCGTCAATCCGAACAGCGGGCTCTTCAGCGTGGCCGCGAGTTGCAGGTCATCTTCCGGCAGCAGCAGCGCATCGGCCAGCGCCAGCAGGTCCTGCACCGCGATCTGGTCCACCAGCGCCAGGCGATCGAGCCCGCCGACCGGGACCCCATGCTCCTTCAAGGCCCGCACCAGGGTCGGGATGAAGGCGCCGGTGCGCTTGCGCACCAGCACCAGGATATCGCCGGCGCGCATCGCGCGCCCGCGCGCCGGCAAGGCCTCGCCATCCCGCAGCCAGCCCGCGATCCGCCCGGCGATGCGCTCCGCCAGCAGCGCATCCGGGCTGCCGCCGCCGGCCTGCGGCGCCTCCGGCACCAGCCAGGGCTCCGGCTTCTCCGCCTCGCTTGCAGCGATCACTGGCCAGAGCTCGACCATGCCCGCCTGGCCCGCGCGATCCGGGATGTGCCGCAGCGGCGGTTCATCCTCCGCCACCACGCCGGGCTTCGCCGCCTCCCCCGCGAAGACCGCATCCACCAGCGCCAGCACCGGTGCGGTCGAGCGGAAGCTCACATTCAGCCGCACCGCCCGGAACGCCTGGCCCGCGGCCTCGCTCGCCTCCCGGAAATGCGCCTGCCAGGTCGCGAAGCCCTCGGGGTCCGCGCCCTGGAAGCCATAGATCGACTGCTTCACATCGCCGACCGCGAAGATGCTGCGCATCCGCTCCGGCTGCGCGCCCTGGCCGGCGAAGAATTCCTCGGTCAGCGCCGCGGCGATGCCCCATTGCGCGGCATTGGAATCCTGCGCCTCGTCGAGCAGCACGTGATCCAGCCCACCATCCAGCTTGAACAGCACCCAGGCGCTGCCCGGGTCGCGCAGCACCGCCCGCGCCCGATCGATCAGGTCGTCATAATCCAGCATGCCACGCCCGCGCTTGCGCAGCGCGTAATCGCGCAGCACCGGCTCCGCCAGGCTCACCAGCGCCGTCGTCGCCGCCAGCAGCCTGAGCGCGCGCCGCTGCTCCTCGATGCCCGCGACCCGCTCCGCTTCCGCGCGCATCGCCTCCAGCACCCGCGGATGTTCCGCCCCGAGCCCGCCCCTGGTCGCCAGGTAGCGGTCCGAATAGGCCTTGCCGTCGTTAGTCAGGAACACCCCGGCCCATTCGCTCCAGCGCGCCGCCCGCGCCGCAACCTCCAGCGCCAGCCAGGCCTGCATCCGCGCGCCACGCTCCCGGTCGCTTTCGGTCTTGCTGCGCAGCTTCGCCGTCGCGACGCCCCCGAGATCCGGAACCCCCGCCGCCGCCCGCGCCAGCAGCGCCGCCTCATCCTCCCCCGCCGTCAGACCCAGCCGCCGCGCCACCCGCGCGGCCAGCCCGACGGGGCCGTGGCTCCGCTCCAGCGCCTCGGTCAGCGCCGCTCGGTCGCTGTTCAGGGCCGCCACCAACTCCCCGAACGCCGAAGGCGGCGTCAGCCCGGCCAGATCCTCGAGCGGCCCGCGCAGCGCCCCTGGCGCCGCCAGCACCGCTTCCCGCGATTCCGCCAGCATCACCGCGGCATCCCGGTCCTCCACCACCGCGAATTGCGGCGCCAGCCCCGCCTCCAGCGGGAAGCCCCGCAGCAGCGACTGGCAGAAGGCATGAATGGTGCTGATCCGCATGCCGCCCGGCAGCTCCAGCACCTGCGCGAACAACCGCCGCGCATGCGACCGTTGCGCCCGGTCCGGCCGCTCCCCCGTCAGCCCCTCGATGCGCGCATCCAGCGCGGCATCATCCACCACCGCCCACTCACCCAGCGACCGCGCGAGCCGCGTCGCCATCTCCGCCGCCGCGGCCTTGGTGAAGGTCAGGCACAGGATCCGCCCCGGCCGCTGCCGGGGATCCAGCAACAGCCGCAACACCCGGTCCGTCAGCACCTTCGTCTTGCCCGATCCCGCCGACGCACCGACCCACGCGGAGACCCACGGATCACTCGCGTCACGCTGCGCCGACTGGGCCAGGTCGCGGGCGGAGGGGGCGGTCATGGCTGCGACTGTTGCCCGGGGAGGGCTCTGCCCTCCCCGGACCCAAGGACGCCCCGAAGCGGGC
>DASYDR010000004.1:0-13035 GCA_036499545.1 Roseomonas sp.
GCAGTGTCCGGCCGGCATAGTCCTTCCGGAACAGGCCGCGCTCGACCAGGATCGGGACGACCTGATCGACGAAGCGCTCGAAGGGCTCCGGCGAATAGGGCGTCATGATCGCGAAGCCGTCGCAGGCACCGCAGCGGAACCAGGCTTCGAGATCATCCGCCACCTGCAGCGGCGTGCCGATCAGGACCCGGTGCCCGGAACTCACCGCGGCATAGTCGCGCAGCTGGCGGATGCTCATGCCCTGCTCCCGCGCCGTCGCCTGCAGCACGCGGGCATGGCCCTGCATCATCGTGGAAGGCGGCAGATCGGGAACGGGGCCGTCGATGTCGTACTGGTTCATGTCGGCGCCGAGCCGGTCCGACAGGACGCGCATGGCGGCCACCGGTTCCACCATGGCGCCAAGCTTCGCCACGATGGCGCGGGCCTCCGCCTCGGTCTCGCCGATGATCGTGGACACGCCGAGCAGGATCCGGATGGCATCGCGCGGCCGGCCGGCGGCTTCGGCATGGTCCCGCAGCGTCCGGGAGAAGGCGATGGCGTCCTCCTGGAAATGCTGGGAAGCGAAGACGACCTCCGCCGTGGCCCCCGCGAGCGCCAGCCCGCGATCCGATGCGCCGGCCTGGAAGATGACGGGATAGCCCTGCGGCGGCCGGCTCGCGTTGAGCGGGCCTTTGACCTGGTAATGCGGCCCGACATGGTTGAGGACATGCAGCCTGGTGCTGTCCATGAACACGCCGGTCCGCTGGTCCGCGACCG
The DNA here is from genome assembly GCA_036499545.1 of Roseomonas sp. Taxonomy (GTDB): domain Bacteria; phylum Pseudomonadota; class Alphaproteobacteria; order Acetobacterales; family Acetobacteraceae; genus Plastoroseomonas. The sequence continues at coordinate 757 of DASYDR010000004.1, forward strand.
CGGCGCCATCCTCCCAGCTGTCCCACAGGCCCTTGGCGACAGTGATATATTCTTCCGCCATGGCATAGCGTTCGGCATGCGGCGGGTGTTTGTCGCGCGAGAAATTGGCGGCGGCGTCGGGGCTGGAGCCGGTCACCACGTTCCATCCGATCCGGCCCTCGCTCAGATGATCCAGCGAGGCGAAGGCGCGCGCGACATTGTAGGGCTCGGAGTAGGTGGTGGAGACGGTCGCCACCAGGCCGATGCGCTCGGTCACCACCGACAGCGCGCCGAGCAGGGTCAGGGGCTCGAAGCGGACGATGAAGCCGGGTGCCGCGTCGGCCCCGGCATTCACCGCATCGGCGAAGAAGACGAAGTCGAACTTGCCCCGTTCGGCGGTCAGCACGGCGCGGGCGATCAGGTCGAACGCTTCCTTCCGGGTCTCGGCGCCCGGCATGCGCCAGCCCGCGACATGGCCGCCGATCCCGTGCGACAGGGAGCCGAGATGCATCTGCTGCGTCATGTCCCGCCTCACTGCGCCGAAGGGCGGACCTCGTCCGCCGTCACGGCGGAACCGGCGACGCCATTCTCCTCGAGGATCCTGCGATAGGAGCCGTCTTCGATGGCGCTGACCAGCGCCAGGGCGATGGCGCGGCGCAGCCCCTGATTGCCCTTCTGCACCACGATCCCGGCCGGAAGGCGCTCCGTCCCCGGCACGTCGCCGGGGATCAGCGCCACGCGGGGATTGATCCGCGCGATGTAGATGCCCTGGGGCGCCGCGGTCAGGAAGGCGTCGCCGCGGCCATTGGCCAGCGCCAGCAACGTGTCGGCACTGGCCGAGAAGGTGATCTGCGGGATCGCGGGCTGGTTCCGTGCCGTGCAGGCATCCGATAGCCGGGTCAGCTGGCTGACCTGGACGCTGCCCTGCGTCACGACGAAGGTCATGCCGCAGAGATTGCCCAGATCGCTCACCGCCCGGCCGCGCCGCACCAGCACCACGCTGGTCGTGTTGAAGTAGGGGATCATGTCCACCGCGGCGAGCCGCTCGGGCGACAGGGACAGCTGGTTCACGCCGATATGGTAGCGCCCCGTGGACACGCCGGTGATGATGGTCGGGAAGCGCATGTCGTCGATCACCGGCCGCAGGCCCAGCTTGGCCGCGAGAAGGCGGGCCAGGCTGATATCGATGCCGACCGGCTCATCCTGTTCGGACCGGTAGGCGAAGGGCGCCCATTGCAGGGAGGTGGCGATGCGGAGCGCGCCATCCTGGCGGATCGCTTCGGGAAGCGCCGCGCGGGCCGGCCCGTCCACGCCGGCCTCCTGCGCCCGGGCGGGCAGGCCGGCGGCCAGGGCCAGGGCGAGCAGCCCGCCCAGTGATCGGCGCAGCAGCTTCCACGTCACGCTCATGTCTCGTCCTTCCCTGATCGGCCCGCCCAGAATGCCTCCGAACGCCCCGGTCGCGAACAGGCCGTGGATCTGGCCGGCTTCATGGCACCGCCGCCGGTTCCGCCCGCGAGGATGGCAGGGAGCGGGCCAGGAAGGCGCGGGTGCGCGGATCCTGGGGCCGCGTCAGCACCTCCCGGGCGGGGCCGGTTTCGATGATGACGCCATCGGCCATCACCGCCACCGTATCGGCCACGTCGCGGGCGAACTGGATCTCATGCGTGACGATGACCATCGTCATGCCGGAGGCCGCCAGCCCCTTGATGACGTCGAGCACCTCTTCCGTCAGATGCGGATCCAGCGCCGAGGTCGGCTCGTCGAACAGCATCAGCCTGGGCTGCATCGCCAGCGCCCGCGCGATGGCGATGCGCTGCTGCTGGCCGCCGGACAGGTGCCGCGGATAGGCATGCGCCTTCTCGGCCAGGCCTACCCGCTGCAGCAACTCGTGCGCCCGCTCCGTGGCCAGGGCTCTCGGCTCGCCGCGCACCTGCATCGGGGCGGCGATGATGTTCTGCAGCACCGACATGTGCGGGAACAGGTTGAAGCCCTGGAACACCATGCCGATCTCGGCGCGCTGCCGGCTGAGCTCCGCCTCGCCCAGACGGATATGGGCGCCGTTCCGCAACCTGCAGCCGATCGGCACGCCGTCGATATGGACCAGGCCGCGATCGGCGATCTCGATCGCGTTGATGCAGCGGAGCAACGTGCTCTTGCCGGCGCCGGACGGGCCGATCAGGCAGATCACCTCGCCCCGGCGCGCCTGCAGGTCGACGCCCTTGAGGACGATATTGGCGCCGCGCCGCTTCCAGATCTTCTCGCAGCGGAGGAGGACCGGCTGCTCCGGCCCGTGCCCGGTGGTCATGCCGCCTGATGCGGCTGCTGGCGCCAGCCCTTCGAATAATGGCGTTCGATGAAATGCTGCATGATGGAGAGGATGCTCACCAGGATGAGGTACCAGAGAGCGGCCACGATCAGCAGCGGCACCGTCTCGAAGGTGCGGGTGTAGATCAGCTCGACCGAATGCATCAGCTCATTGAGTGCGACGACGCTGGCGATCGAGGTGTATTTCAGCATGCCGATGACCTGGTTGCCGGTCGGCGGCACGATCGCCTTCATTGCCTGCGGCAGGACCACGATGCGGAAGGTCTGCCATGGCCTGTGGCCCAGCGCCTTGGACGCTTCCGTCTGGCCGTTGTCGACGGAGAGCAGCCCGGCGCGGATGATCTCCGCCATATAGGCGCCCTCGTTCAGCCCGAGCCCGAGCAGGGCGGCGGTGAAGGAGGAGATGGCCACGGTCGAGGCGATGGACAGCAGCTTGGGCCCGTCGAAGGGGATGCCCAGGCTGATGTCCGGGAACAGCGCCGCCAGATTGTACCAGAACACCAGCTGCACCAGGACCGGCGTGCCACGGAAGAACCAGACGAAGGCATGGGCGCAGAACACGAGCAGCGGATCGCCCGACATCCGCATCAGCGCCACCGCGATCCCGATGACCAGGCCGATCACCATGACCAGGGCGGTCAGCTGCAGCGTCATCGCGACGCCCCGCAGCACGCCCGGGCTCAGCATGTAGCGCCCGACGATGTCCCACTGGAAGCCGGGGTTGGTCAGGACCTGCCAGGCGATCCAGGCCACGGCGAGGCAGACGGCGGCGGCGCCGATCCAGCGCCCCATGCCGGGCCGCCGCACGATCTCCGGCGCGTCCGCCACCTCCGCCGGCCATTCACCCGCGCCGGCACTCCCGCGTGCCCTCATGATCGCTCCCCCGCGCGGCCACCCCCGCCCGCACCCCGCAGCCGCAGGCTGCCATCCATTCCTGCGGAGCGAGGCGAAGCCGATGCTCCGGGGCCGCGAATGCGGCCCCGCGCGCGACCATCAGCCGCGTTCAGCGCGCCCTGACAGCGCGCAAGCCAAGCGGCCGGAGGCCGCGCCCGGCGCCTGAGGGCAGACTAAAGACTACCGCCCTTGCGGCCGGCCATGGCGCCGAGGCGCAGACGCAGCGCGTTCAGCTTGATGAAGCCCTGGGCGTCGAACTGGTCGTAGGCGCCCTGGTCGTCCTCGAAGGTGACGTGCTTCATCGAATAGAGGCTGTTCGGCGACTGCCGGCCGGTGACGATGGTGTTGCCCTTGTAGAGCTTCAGCCGCACCGTGCCGGTCACGCTCTTCTGGCTCTCATCGACCAGCGACTGGATCATCCGGCGTTCCGGGCTGAACCAGAAGCCGTTGTAGATGATCTCCGCATAGCGCGGCATCAGGCCGTCCTTGAGGTGCGCGGCCTCGCGGTCCAGCGTGATGCTCTCGATCGCGCGGTGCGCGGTGTGCAGGATGGTGCCGCCCGGCGTCTCGTAGCAGCCGCGCGACTTCATGCCGACGAAGCGGTTCTCGACCAGGTCGAGCCGGCCGATGCCGTTCTCCTTGCCAAGCGCGTTCAGCCGGGTCAGCAGGGTCGCCGGCGACAGCCGCTCCCCGTTGATGCCGACGGCATCGCCGCGCTCGAACTCGACGGTGATTTCGGTCGCCTTGTCCGGCGCGCTCTCCGGGCTGATCGTGCGCTGCCACACCATCTCGTCCGGCGCGTCCCAGGGCTCCTCCAGGATCTTCCCCTCGGAGCTGCTGTGCAGCAGGTTGGCATCGACGCTGAACGGCGCCTCGCCGCGCTTGTCCTTGGCGATCGGGATCTGGTTCTGCTCGGCGAATTCCAGCAGCCGGGTGCGGCTGGTCAGCTCCCACTCGCGCCAGGGGGCGATCACCTTCACATCCGGCTTCAGCGCGTAGTAGCCGATCTCGAACCGAACCTGGTCATTGCCCTTGCCGGTCGCGCCATGCGCCACCGCATCGGCGCCGACCTTCTCGGCGATCTCGATCTGGCGCTTGGCGATCAGCGGCCGCGCGATCGAGGTGCCGAGCAGGTAGCAGCCCTCATACAGCGCATTGGCGCGGAACATCGGGAAGACGAAGTCGCGGACGAATTCCTCGCGCAGATCGTCGATGAAGATGTTCTCGGGCTTGATGCCCAGCATCAGCGCCTTGTCCCGCGCCGGCCCGAGTTCCTCGCCCTGGCCAAGATCGGCGGTGAAGGTCACCACCTCGCATTGGTAGGCGGTCTGCAGCCACTTCAGAATGACGGAGGTGTCGAGGCCGCCCGAATAGGCCAGCACCACCTTCTTGACGTCCTTCACGCGCATCACGGCTATCCTTCGGGGTCATTTGGGCCTCCCGACGGGGAGGGCGGCGGACAATGCCGCTCCGGCCGCGCCGGAGCAAGTATGGACGGCCCCTCCATCCGGGCCCATCTCCGAATCCCGGAGGAACCAGCCATGACCACAGCCCGATCCCGCGCCACCGCGTTCTGCGACCGGTTCGGCCTGCGCATCCCCATCCTGCAGGCGCCGATGGCGGGTTCGACCCCGGTCGCGCTGGCCGCCGCGGTCGGCACCGCCGGCGGCATGGGGGCGCTGGGCGCCCTCAATACCGCGCCCGCCGGCATCCGGGACTGGGCGGCGGGGGTGCGGGCCGCGACCAACGGCGCCTTCCAGATCAACCTCTGGATCCCGGAACCCGAGCCGGTCCGCGATGCCGGGCGGGAAGCCGCGGTGCGCGACCGGCTGGCGGCGGTCGCCGGCGGCCCGGTGCCGGATCCCGGCCCTGGCCCCTTCCTGCCGGATTTCGATGCCCAGTGCGCCGCCATCCTGGCCGCCGGGCCGGCCGTCATCTCCTCGATCATGGGGGTGTTTCCGGCGGATTTCGTCGCGACCCTGAAGGCGCGCGGCATCGCCTGGTTCGCCAATGCGACAACCATCGCCGAAGCGCGGCAGGCCGAGGCGGCCGGTGCCGATGCGATCGTCGCCCAGGGCGCGGAAGCCGGCGGCCATCGCGGCAGCTTCGCCAATGGCGCGGCGGAAGCGCAGCTGGTCGGCCTTTTCGCGCTGCTGCCGCAGATGGCGAATGCGGTCGCGGTGCCGGTGATCGCGGCGGGCGGCATCATGGACGGCCGCGGCATCGCGGCCGCCCTGACGCTGGGGGCCAGCGCGGTGCAGATGGGCACCGCCTATCTCCGTTGCCCTGAAACCGGCATCCACCCGAGCTGGGCCGAGGCGATCGGCCAGGCACGGCCGGAGGATACGGTGCTGACCCGTGCTTTCTCCGGCCGGCTCGGGCGCGGCATCGCGAATGCGGTGACCCGCGCCTTCGAAGGCGATGCCCCGGCCCCCTATCCGGTACAGCGGGCGCTGATGGCGCCGGTCCGCGCGGCGGCCGAGGCAGCCGGCGACATCAGCCGCATGCAGGCCTGGGCCGGGCAGGGTGCCGCCCTGTCGGTGGCCGAACCGGCGGCCGACCTGACCCGGCGCCTCTGGGCGGATGCGGAGGCGCTGCTGCCCTGATCGCGGGCGCCGCGGCCAGGGCGTCGCCCCGGCGCCAATCCCGCCGGCCTCGCATTCGGGCGGCCGGCGCTCTATAGCGGCAGCATGGCCCGCGGCGCCCCGCATCGAATCCTGCTCAATATCGGCCTCGACGGCCTGATCGCCGCCCTGGCGCTGCCGGCGGCGCTCTGGCTCGCCGCGCCCGGCAGCGGGCCGGGTGGGGCGCTCTGGTGGGCCCTGGCGACCCCCGGCGCGGTCCTGGCGCTGCTGCTGGCCGGGCTGCCCTTCCGGCTGCCGCAGCAATATTGGCGCTATGTCGGGCTGCCGGACCTGCTGGCGGTGGTTGGCGCCGCCGCCATCGCCGCGACGCTGTTCTGGGGCAGCTCCCACGCGCTCGGCGCCTGGCGATCCCCGAACGTCGCCTTCCCGGCGATCCATGCCATGGCGCTGGTCGGCCTGCTCGGCCTGCCGCGCCTCGCCGGCCGGCTGCGCGGCCGGCGCCACGCCGAAGCGCCCGATCTTGCCCAGCCGGTGCTGATCGCCGGTGGCGCCGATGGCGCGGACCTGTTCATCCGGGCGCTGGAGCGCGAGAAATCGCCCCGCTGGCGCCCGATCGGCATCCTCTCCCTCCGCGAACGCCAGCTCGGCCGCCGCATCCAGGGCCTGCCCATCCTCGGGATCGTCGAGGAGACGGAAGCGGTGCTGGAGATGCTGCGGGCCGAAAGCCGGCTGCCGGCCACGATCGTGCTCGCGGATGCGCGGGTGCAGGGCCAGGCGCTGCAGCGCCTGATGGACGCGGCCGACCACCACGGCGTGCCGGTGCGCCGCGCCCCGCCGCCGACCGCGCTCGATTCCGCTGTCGCCCACCACGCCGCCGCCGCCTCGAAGCACGATCTGCGCCCGGTCTCGATCGAGGAACTGCTCGATCGGCCGCAGGTGCCGCTCGACCGCGAAGGCATGGCCCGCCTGGTGCAGGGCCGCCGCGTGCTGGTGACGGGCGCCGGCGGCACCATCGGCGGGGAGCTGGCGCGCCAGGTCGCGGCCCTCGGCCCGGCCGCGCTGACCCTGCTCGATCACGGCGAATACGTGCTCTATGAAATCGACCTGGAACTGCGCGAGCGCCACCCGGAGGTGCCGCGCCGCGCCGTCCTCGCCGATGTCCGTGACGAGGCCCGCATCCGCCGCCTGTTCGAGGAGATCCGGCCGGAGCTCGTCTTCCACGCCGCCGCGCTGAAGCATGTGCCGATGGTCGAGAACGACCCGCTCGAAGGCCTGCTGACCAATGCCCTCGGCACCCGCATCGTCGCCGATGCCGCCCGCGCGGTGGGTACCCGGGCGATGGTCTTCATCTCGACCGACAAGGCCGTGAACCCGACCAGCGTGATGGGCGCCTCCAAGCGCCTGGCCGAGATGTATTGCCAGGCCCTGGACCGGCAGTCCCGCGCGGCCTGTGGCCGCGACGCCGCCCACCAGGCCGGCATGCGCTGCATCACCGTGCGCTTCGGCAATGTGCTCGGCTCCACCGGCTCCGTGGTGCCGCTGTTCCGCCGCCAGCTCGAGCGCGGCGGCCCGCTCACCGTCACCCATCCCGACATGCGCCGCTACTTCATGACGGTGCGTGAGGCCGTGGGCCTGGTGCTGCAGGCCAGCGTCGTCGGCGTCGAGGACCGCGACGACCAGCCCGCCGAGCTCCGCGACGGCGGCATCTTCGTGCTCGACATGGGCGAACCCGTGAAGATCGTCGACCTGGCGCGCCGCATGATCCGCCTGGCCGGGCTCCGCCCCGACGAGGACGTGGAAATCCGCTTCACCGGCCTGCGCCCCGGTGAAAAGCTTTTCGAAGAACTGTTCCACGGCCAGGAACCGCCCCGCGCCACCCAGTTCCCCGGCCTGCTGATGGCGACGCCCCGCACCGCCGACGCCGCGCTGGTCGGCCGCGCCATCGACGACATCGCCAGCCAGGCCCGTGCCGGCGGCGGTCGCGCCGCCCTGGCCCAGCTCGGCCACCTGGTCCCGGAATTCGAACACGCGCCGCTCGGCACCGCGAGCAGCGGCGGGTGACGCGCATGCCGGAGAAGGCCCTGCCTTCTCCGGAGCACCTTCTCACATCGCCGGCAGCCGGACGACGAAGCGGGCGCCGGTCACCTTGCCGTCGGCGTCGCGGCGGTTCTCGGCGCTGATGCGGCCGCGCAGGCCTTCCACGATCTGCCGGCTGATGGAGAGGCCGAGGCCGGAGTGCTGCCCGAAGCGTTCGCCGGTCGGGCGTTCCGAATAGAAGCGCTCGAAGATGCTTTCCAGCTTGTGGTCGGGGATGCCGGGGCCTCCGTCTTCGACCATCACCTCGATCATCGCGCCGGTCGGACGGCCGCGCACCACGACCTTGCCGTTCTCCGGGCTGAAGGACAGGGCATTGCCGAGCAGGTTGCGGAAGACCTGCACGACACGGCCTTCGACGCCGCGCACGATCAGGCCTTCGCCGGGCGCGTCGAGTTCGACGGTCGGCTCGGTATCGCTCTTGCGGGTGGCGTTGTGCAGCTCGGTGAGCGCCGAGAGGATCGGCGCGATGTCGACGGGCTGGGAGACGATGCGGGACAGTTCGGCGTCGACGCGGCTGGAATCGCTGATATCGGCGATCAGGCGGTCCATGCGCACGGCGTCCTCGGCGATGATCGCGAGCAGGCGCTTCTGCTGATCCGGGTTCTCGATGCGGCGCAGCGTTTCGATGGCGCTGCGCACGCTGGTCAGCGGGTTGCGCAGCTCATGCGCGACATCGGCGGCGAAGCGTTCATTGGCGTCGATGCGGGCCCAGAGGGCGCCGGCGGAATGCTGCAGGTCGCGGGCGAGGACGCCGATCTCGTCGTCGCGGGCGATCAGCGGCGCCGGCACGCTGTTGGCGCGGCCTTCGCCTTCGCGCATGCGGACCGCGGCGCGGGCGAGCTCCAGCATCGGCGTGGCGATGGTGCGGGCCAGGAAGAAGGACAGCGCGACGGTCAGCACCAGGGCGATGCCGAACAGGGTCAGGACGGAGGTGCGGATTTCGATCAGGCGCTGGTCGACTTCCCGCGCCTCGCGGGTCAGCAGCACGATGCCGACGCTCTGGGCGCCGCGGCGGGCCGGCTCGGCGACGCTGACCAGCAGGCGGCCGTCGGCGGTGCGGCGGATATAGGGGGTGACCCCGCCTTCGAGGGCGATGCGCAGCTCCTCGCGCCGTTCGGGGCCGAGATCGGGCTGCCAGTCGAAGGACGGGGCGTTGGGATTGAGGTCGACGACGACGTCGGGCCGGCCCTGCTGGCCGAGGAAGCCGCGCGGCAGCAGCGCCAGCAGCCGGTCATAGATGCCGGACACGGTGGCGCTCAGCACGCCGCGCGGTTCCGGCGGCGGCAAGGGTTCGGAGACGATGGCGCCGCCGGCGCCTTCGCGCACGCGGCTGTCGGCGACCAGCAGGCCGGTGTTGTCGAACAGCTTGCCCTGGGTGTTCGGGGACGGCTCGACCAGGCGGCGCAGCAGCGGCCGCGCCAGTTCCGGGACCAGGCTCGCACGGTCATTCTCGATGCGGACGGCGGCTTCGCCGATGCCGGCGGCGTAGATGCGCGCCTGGGTGCGCAGCGCCTCGACCTCGGCCGCCATCAGCCCGTTCTGATACTGGTCGAGGTAGAGAAGGGACGCGGCGAGGAGGGCCGGCGGCAGCGCGTTCAGCAGCAGGATGCGGCGCAGCAGCCGGGAGAAGCGCGGCGGGCGGCGGGCCGGCGGCGGCAGGGCATGGGCCGTCTCCGCCAGGCCGGGGGCGGGCGCCTCGGGCAATCAGGCCTCCTTGCGGCAGGCGCGGGGCCTGCAGGTTCGTGTCTTCCGAAAGACGATCATGATACTCGATGATGTGGCGGATTTTCGTCAGATTGGCAGCCTCCGATAAAAAAGCGCCTGGTGGGCGTCGGTTGCCGCGCGCAGGCATTCGCCTGATCTGGTTGCGTCCGTTAGGACAAATCTGTCTTGCTACGATACGATCGCGTCCAATTCGTGATGGTGGACCCGCATGCAAGTGCCGCCTGAACCGCCGGCCCTGAACCACATCGAAAAGACGCTGGCCGATGCGTACCGCAAGGAAATCGATCAGGAAGAGAATATCTGGCGTTCCTTGCCTTTCTTTGCCGCGACGCTTGCCCTGCAGCTCGCCGCTCTGTTCCAGCTCATCGACAGGATCCCTCCGCCCGGCTCGCCGGCCGGGGCCATATCCGTCGGCATCATCGCGCTCAACGCGTTCACGACATTGACCGCTCTGGGCTTTCTGGCAGCGTCTATCTCGCCTGCGAAATTCAACTACGTCGCCCCGGAACCCGAGCTTCTCACTTATGCGAAGGGATTGATCGAGGATGAGGAGGCTTCGCGGGCACCACCTGCCGTCGCGCCGATCAATGCGCTCATCATTCTGAAAACCGCGCTCGCCGAGCAATACGCCATCGGCGCGCAGCATAACCGGCAGATCAACAAGCGGCGGGAAAAGCGCCGTTCCATCGCGGGCCTGGCGACGATCGCCTCGGTTTTCCTGACGCTTCTTCTGGTAGGATCGATCTCCATTCCCTACATTCAGCAGCACATATGGTCGCATATCGTGCCGTGACGAACGGCAATCGGCCATCCGGAAAGGGACTGGACATGGCAGAGAAGTCCTTGGTCCGCACCGCCGAGCCGGTCGCGGGACGGCCGATGCGCCCCACGGATCATGGCCCGCGGGAAGCCCCCAAGATGCAGGTCGTCACCAAGGGCTGGTGGACCCTGCGGGAGGGCCGCGAGACCGCAGAGACGCTGGCCAAGAACGAGAGCCGGAAGTGAGCGGCGATAAGCCGGCCGGCGGCTCCGATACCCCCGCCACATCGCAGCCGGCGCCGACGCCAACCGGTCAGCCGGCGCCGCGGCCGGGATCCTCGCCGCGTCCCCCACCGGCCATGCAGCCCTTCATCAAGAGCGAGCGCCCGGAGAGAGATCCGCCGGCCTAAGCGGTCACACTTCAGGACCTCCATCTGGTCGCGTGATTCAAGGTTTGGTGATTCCGCCTCCACCACGCCGTTGGCCTTGGCCTTGGCCTTGGCCGTCCGTCGCGGCGCGAATCACATCTCCACGGCTTCGTCACACGGGCTTGGTGTCAAGGCCGCGCGGGCCGGGTCATGATGGCGGCCCGATCGCAGCACGGGCAGGAGATCGCCATGGCAGACCTCGTCATCATCGCCTACGACAATGAAGAGACGGCCGAGGCCGCCCGGAAGACGCTGTTCGAGCTGCAGAAGGAATACCTCATCGAGCTTGGCGACGCCGTGGTGGCGGTGCGCCAGGCGGATGGCTCCGTGAAGCTCAACCAGCTGATGAACATGACCGCGGCCGGCGCTGCCTCCGGCGTGCTCTGGGGCGGGCTGGTCGGGCTGCTGTTCCTCAATCCGCTGCTCGGTGCCGCGGTCGGCGCCGGGGCGGGCGCGCTCAGCGGGCATTTCACCGATATCGGCATCGACGACGGCTTCATGAAGGATGCCGCCGCGGCGCTGTCGCCCGGCCAGGCCGCGCTCTGCGTGCTGGTCCGCACCGTCACCGCCGACAAGGTGCTGCCGGTCATGGCCCAGTTCGGCGGCACCGTGCTGCGCAGCAACCTGACGGCCGAGCAGGAACGCAAGCTGCGCGACGCCCTGCACCCGGCGCCGGCGGCGCCCGATCAGGCTTCCTTGTAGCGATACCCGATGCCGTAGAGGGTTTCGATCTGGGCGAAGTCGTCGTCCACGACGCGGAACTTCTTGCGGATGCGCTTCACGTGGCTGTCGATGGTGCGGTCATCGACATAGATGTTCTCGCCATAGGCGGCGTCGATCAGCTGGTCCCGGTTCTTCACCATGCCGGGGCGCAGCGCCAGCGCCTTCACCAGCAGGAATTCGGTGACGGTCAGCTGCACCTGGCCGCCCTTCCAGACGCAGGTGTGCTTGGTCTCGTCCAGCACCAGGTCGCCGCGGGAGATGATGCCGCCGGGCGGCGCGCCGCTGCCCTCGGCCCGGGCGCCCTCGTTCCGGCGCAGCAGGGCGCGGATGCGTTCCAGCAGCAGGCGCTGGGAGAAGGGCTTGGTGATGTAGTCGTCGGCGCCGAGCCGCAGCCCCATCAGCTCATCGACCTCCTCGTCCTTCGAGGTCAGGAAGATCACCGGCATGTTGGAGCGCTGGCGCAGGCGCTGCAGCAGCTCCATCCCATCCATCCGCGGCATCTTCACGTCGAGCACGGCCAGGTCGACCGGCCGGGCCATCAGGCCCTGCAGGGCGCTTTCGCCATCCGTATAGGTGCGGATGGTGTAGCCCTCCTGCTCCAGGGTCATGGAGACCGAGGTCAGGATGTTGCGGTCGTCGTCCACGAGGGCGATGGTCTGGGCCATGGTCTGGCGCTCCGGTGCGGGCGTCTCAACGTTCGGTGAAGGCCTGGAGGCCTGGATCGGGCGATTGCGATACAGGTTCCAGCCTGATTGTGGCGGAAC
>DASYDR010000005.1:0-8794 GCA_036499545.1 Roseomonas sp.
GATGATGGCGGTCGCCTCGATCTCCAGCAGGGACGCGGGCTCAAGCAGCGCGGTGACATTGAGGATGGTGATGGCGGGGTAGTGCCGGCCCATCACGCTGCGCCAGGCCGGCCCCAACTCGCGCAGCGCCGCGCGGTAGAGGTCGAGGTCGGTCACGTACCAGGTCAGGCGGGCGACGTGCTCGGGCCCGCCGCCGGCTTCGCGCACCAGCGTGATGATGTTGCGCAACGCCTGCAGGGTCTGTGCGGTGAAGCCTTCGGCATAATGGCCGTGCTCGTCGGCGCCGACCTGGCCGCTCAGCACCACGATGCGGCCGCTGCCGGCCAGGCCATGGGCGAAGCCATGCGGCTGGGGCCAGAGCGGCGGCTGGAGCGGGGTGAGAGCCATGCCCCCATGATGCGCGCGGGACCTGTCGGGAAGCAACGCCAAGGTTAGGATGCGCCCGGATGGAGGGAACCAGCTCATGGCGGGTCGTTTCGAAGTGCGCGTGGATGCCCGCGGGGTGGCGTATCTGACGCTGGATCACCAGGCGAAGCTTAACACGCTGAACGCGGCGCTGATGCGGGAGGTGATGGATGCGATGGCGGCGCTGGCCCTGCGCGCGGATCTGCGCTGCGCGGTGCTGACCGGCGCCGGGGACCGCGCCTTCATCGGCGGCGCCGATATTCGCGAGATGGCGGCCGTGGAGACGCCGGCGCAGGGCGAGGCCTTCATCCGCCTGGTGCACGGCGTCTGTGACGCGATGCGGGCGCTGCCGGTGCCGGTGATCGCGCGCATCGAGGGCTTCTGCCTCGGGGCCGGGCTGGAGGCCGCCGCCGCCTGCGACCTGCGCCTCGCGAGCGAGGACGCGCGCTTCGGCATGCCGGAGGTGCTGGTCGGTATCCCCTCGGTGGTGGAAGCCGCGCTGCTGCCGGGGCTGATCGGCTGGGGCCGTACCCGGCGCCTGCTGCTGCTTGGCGAGACCATCGGCGCCACCGAGATGGCCGATTGGGGTTTTCTGGAACGGGTCGTGCCGGCGGCTTCACTCGACGCGGCGGTCGAGGCATGGGTGGAAAAGATCCTCGCCGCCGGGCCGCGCGCGATCCGCAATCAGAAGGCGCTGATCCGCGAATGGGAAGATCTGCCGGTGAAGGACGCGGTCGCCGCCGGCATCCGTGCTTTCGCGCGCAGTTGGGAAGGCGAGGAGCCGCGTCGGATGATGGGCGATTTCCTGGCGCATCTCGCCGCCCGGAAGACCTGATCCCACGCTGCCGTGCCGGAGCGGCGGTGCGACCGCCAGCGACCGCCGGCCTGAGAACGATGAAAAACGCCGCCGACGCATGGGGACGGAAGAATGCTCATCTACCTGGCCGGGCCTGAAGTCTTCCTCCCTGATGCGGACGCGGTGGCGGCCGGCAAGAAGGCGATCTGCGCGGCGCATGGCTGCACCGGCGTCTTCCCGACCGATGAAGCGGCGGCACCCGGGACGCTGGCGGGCGAGGCGCATCGCCGGATCTACCGTGCGAACGAAGCGCATATCCGCGGCTGCGACGCGCTGATCGCCAACCTGACCCCGTTCCGCGGCCCCTCCGCCGATCCCGGTACCGCCTATGAGCTCGGGCTGATGCGGGGGCTGGGGCGGCCGGTGCTCGGCTACACCAATGTCCTTCCCGACTTCACGAGCCGGATGCTCGCGCATCTCGGCCCGCGGTCGCGCCGCCGGCCGGATGGCGCCTGGGAAGATGATCAGGGCATGGCGATCGAGGCATTCGGCCTGGCCGACAACCTGATGCTCGATGGCGGCGTGATCGAAGCCGGCTTCGTGGTGGAGCGCGAGGCGGTGCCGGAGGCACGGCGCTGGCATGACCTGGCCGCCTTCACCCGCTGCGTCCGCAGCCTGGTGGCGATGCGCGGGTCCTGAAGCGTCCCGTCAGAGTGTCTTCGCCGCCTCCAGCACCTGCACCGCATGCGCGGCCGGTTTCACCTTGCGCCAGATCCTGGCGATCCTGCCGTCGGCGCCGATCAGGAAGCTGCTGCGCTCCATGCCCATGTACTTGCGGCCATACATGGATTTCTCCACCCAGGTACCATAGGCGTCCGCCACCGCATGCTCCGGATCCGAGGCGAGCGGGAATTGCAGCCCGTACTTCTTCGCGAATTTCTCGATCGGCGGCAGCGGGTCCGGCGAGACGCCGATGACGGTCAGGCCAAGCTTGCCGAGTTGCGGCAAAGCCTCCTGCACGCCGCAGGCCTGGGTGGTACAGCCGGGGGTATCCGCTTTCGGGTAGAAATAGAGCAGGTAGGGCTTGCCCCGCAGTGCCGCACTGGCGACCTCGCGCCCACCGCTCGCCATCAGCGTGAAATCGGGCGCCACGGCGCCTTCCATGAGTTCCGTCATCAATTCTGATCCCCCGAGATGATCGGCGCGCCGATGCGCTGTTCGAAGATGGCGCGCACCTCTCCGGCCGTCTCCCGGATCTGCTGGCGCAGGTCGCCAAGGGTCGCTGCCGGCCGCGGCAGCAGCGGCGCGGTGCCGCGCAGCAGCGCGGCGGCGACCGGCTCCGGCAGCGCTTCCTCCCGCGCCCGGCCGACGGTCAGGCGCAGCAGGCCGGTGACGCCGCGCCAGAGCTTCTCCGCGCGGATCAGCGTCGCGGCCTCCTCGGCGGTCAGGATGCGCTGCTTCGCCAGGGCCGCGATCGCGCCACGCGTCTGCGTCGCCAGCACCGCGGGGGTGCGATGTGCGTGCGCGAGCTGCAGTGCCTGGGCGATGAACTCCACCTCGACCAGGCCACCGGGTGCCAGCTTCAGGTCCCAGGGCCCTTCCGGCGGCAGGTCGCGCAGCAGCCGGCCGCGCATGGCGGCGGCGTCGCCGAGGGCCCGGCTGGCGAAGTCGGCGCGCGTCAGCGCGGTGCGGATCGCGGCGGTGATGCGCCGCGCCAGCACGGCCGGGCCGGCGACCACCCGCGCGCGGGTCAGCGCCATGCGTTCCCAGGTCCAGGCGCTTTCCGCCTGGTAGCGCTGGAACGCACCGAGCGAGACCGCGACAGGCCCCTTCGCGCCGGAAGGGCGGAGGCGCATATCCACCTCCCACAGCTTGCCGTCGGCGCCCGGGGCGGTGATCGCCGCCACCACCTGGTTGGCCAGGCGGCCGAAATACTGCGACGGCGGCAGCGACCGCGCGCCGCCCGTGCTGGCTTCCGCCGCCGGGTCATGGTCGTAGATCAGCACCAGGTCGAGATCGCTGCCCGGCAGCATCTCCCGCCCGCCAAGCTTGCCGAGCGCGACGATGCAGAGCGCGCCGCCCTTCACCTTGCCGTGGCGCTCGGCGAAATCGGCGACCACATGCGGCAGCAGCGCGGCGACGGCGGCAGCGGCGAGGTCGGAGCGCGCTTCCCCGGCGAGGTCGGGGTCGATCTGGCCCTCCAGGGCCGCGGTATCGATCTCGAACTTGCGTTCCATGACCAGGCGCTGGGCGGCTTCCATCGCCTCCTCGACATGGCGCGCATCCTTGATCAGCGCCGGCAGCGATCCCGCGATGGCGGCCGGGGTGATGCCGCCGGGCTGGCCGGAGAGCAGCCCTTCCAGCGCCGCCGGATTGCGCGCCAGGTGATCCGCGAGCTGCGGCGCGGCGCCGAGAATGGCGGCCAGCCGTTCGAGCAGCGCCGGATTGCGCGCGAAAAGGCTGAGCAGCTGCACGCCGGCCGACAGGCGCGTCAGCATCGCATCGAACCGCGCCAGGACCGCATCGGGTTCCCGCTGCCGCGCGAAGGCGGCGAGCAGCCCGGGCATCAGCGCGGTCAGCAGCTCGCGCGCCCTTTCGCTGCGCGTCGCGCGCGGGCGGCCATGGTGCCAACTGCGGACCATCGCCCCGACGCCGGGCGCATTCCGGTAGCCCATCGCCTTCAGCGTCGCGATGGTGCCTGGATCATCCTCGACGCCGGTGAAGACCAGGTTGCCGCCGTCATGGCTCTCCGCCAGGTCCGGCGCCGCTTCGAACATCTGGCCGTAATGCCGCTCCACCCGCCGCAGATGCGCGGTGAAGGCAGCGGCGAACACTTCCGGCCCTTCGAAGCCGAGGAAGCTCGCGACGCGCGCGAGCCCGTCCGCATCTTCCGGCAGGCGATGCGTCTGGCGGTCGGCCAGCATCTGTAGCCGATGCTCGACATTGCGCAGGAAGACATAGGCATCGGCAAGGTCGGCGGCGGCCCGTCGTTCGATCCGCCCGGCGCCCGCCAGGGCGGCCAGCGCGCCGAGCGTCGTCGGGTCGCGCAGGCCCGGGTCGCGGCCGCCCCAGATGAGCTGCAGCACCTGCGCGGTGAACTCGATTTCGCGAATGCCGCCACGGCCGAGCTTCACGTCATGGCCGGCCACCTGCACGCTGCCATGCGCGCCCTTGGCCGCCTTGTGGACGTGGATCTGGCGCTTGATCGAATGGATGTCGGCGACCGCGGCGAAATCCAGGTGCCGGCGCCAGACGAAGGGACGGATCTCGCGCAGGAAACTGTCGCCCAGCGCGCGGTCGCCGCCGACCGGCCGCGCCTTGATCATCGCCGCGCGTTCCCAGTTCTGTCCCATCGAGCCGTAATAGGCGATGGCGGCCGGGATCGAGACCGCGAGCGGCGTGGCCGCGGGATCCGGGCGCAGCCGCAGATCGGTGCGGAAGACATAACCCTCGGCGGTGCGCTCCTCCATCATGGTCACCAGATCGCGCGCGAGACGAACATAGAGCGCGCCTGCGCGATCGGCGTGATAGGCTGCGGCCTCCGGATCGTAGAGCACCATGAGGTCGATATCCGACGAGTAGTTGAGTTCCCGTGCGCCAAGCTTGCCCATGCCGAGGATGGTCAGGCCCGCGCCCCGCGCGACCGCCTTCGGATCGCGCCGGCTGCCCCCGGGCAGACGGATGTCCCCCCTGGCAGCCGCTTCGCGCAGCAGATGCGCGACGGCCATGTCGAGCGTTGCCTCCGCGAGATCGGACAGGGCGCCGGTGACGCGGTCGAGCGGCCAGAGGCCGGCGATATCGGCCGCCGCGGCGATCAGCGCCGCCTGCCGCTTCACCCGGCGCAGCAGGCCGCCGACCGCGGCCCGCGGCGCCGCCGGATCGCAACGGCCGAGCGGATCCAGCGCCACGGCCATCGCATCGTCCGGGCCGCGCTCCGCCATGCGCAGCAGGCTGGGCGATTCGCGCAGCGCCAGCTCCGCCAGATAAGGGCTGTGGCCGCCGAGGGCGCCGAGCAGCGTGGCGCCGGCCGGACTCGTGGCATAAGCGCGTTCCGCGCTGCCGCGTTCGGCGAAATCATCCAGCAGCCGGCCGGCCGCTTCGCGGTCGAAGGGACGGGGCAGGCCTTGGTTCCGGGGGTCGGGATCGCGGGGCATGATCGGGAAGGGAAGGCGTGAGCGGGGCGGACGGTCAAGCGGCATCGCCGCAAGGGGCCCCTGCGCCCCGCCCGAGCCGGGCCCCCGGGCGCCGCCGGCGACTGCATTGGTTCGGCCATTGCTGCGGCGCATTGTTGACCTTCGGCGCCTTGCTCGGCTTCGCCGTCATCGCCCTGTGCTGGCGGCTGGCGCAGGGGCCCGTCGACCTGCCTTTCCTCGCGACCCGGATCGAAGCCGCGGTCAACAGCGCCGACAGCCCGACCCGAATCGAGGTCGGGCGCGCCAGCATCGCCTGGGGCGGCTGGCGGGACGGGCATGCTTCCCCTTTCGAGATCGTGCTGCGCGACATGCAGGCGCGGGAAGCGAACGGGACGCTGCGCGCCGAGATGCCGCAGGCCGCGGTGTCCCTCTCGCTGCCCTGGCTGTTGCACGGGCAGTTCGCGCCGCGCAGCGTCGAGCTGCGCCAGCCTTCGCTCCGTGTGTTCCGGGCCGAGGACGGGTCCTGGCAGCTCGACCTCGGCAGCCTGGCCGAACAGGGTGAAGCGGCGCCGGATGCGGCGGAGCCGGAAGAAGGGCGCTCCGCCGCCGCCGCCAGGATCTTCGCCGACCTGATGCGCCCGGCCTCCGACGACAGCCCGCTCGCCGCCTTGCAGGCGGTGACCCTGACCGGCGGGCGGGTCCAGGTCTTGGACCGGCAGCTCGGCCGCAGCTGGATGCTGGACCGGCTGGACCTGCGGGTGCGGCGGCAGGCCACCGGCGGCATCAGCGGCCGTGGCCAGGCGATGCTCCGCCTCGGCGACGAAGTGGTGCCGATCGGCGTGGTCGCGGACGCCGCCACCGATCCGGCCCGGATCACCATCGGCATCGAACTGCCGGTGGTGCAGCCGGCGGCACTGGCCCGCGCGGTGCCGGCGCTGGCGCCGCTGGCCGCGCTGGACGCCGGCGTGGCGCTGGATGCCGAGGCGGTCTTCGACCTGGACGGCAAGCCGCTGCGAATCGATGGCCATCTGCGGGCCGGCGCCGGCGCTGCCGATCTCGGCCAGGGGCATCGGGTCGCCATCGCCGGCTTCGATATCAGCGGCCGCTACGAAGGCGATGTGCTGACGCTCGGCCCCTCCCGGCTCTCCATGCCGCGCGGCCCGGCCGGCATCGCGCCGGAGATCCGGCTGCAAGGGGAGGCGCGGCGCGTCGAAGGCAGCTGGCGCGGCGGCCTCGACGTCTCGCTCGACGCCATGGCGCTTGGCGACCTCGCGCAATATTGGCCGGAAGACATCGGTCGCGGCGCCCGCCTCTGGATGACCGGCAACATCACCGCCGGCATTGCCCGCAACGGGCATTGGCGGGTCGAGGCCGAGGTGCCGGAGGCATTGGACGACGCCCGGGTCACCAACCTGACCGGGCATATCGAGGTCGAGGCGGCGACCGTGCATTGGCTGCGGCCGGTGCCGCCGGCCGAGAATGCGCGCGGCAGCGCCGAATTCGGCCTGGATGAGATTAACGTCCAGCTCGCCGGCGGCCGCCAGCAGGGCGGCAACATCGTGGTGCGCGATGGCACGCTGCGCTTCTACGCCTTCTCGACCGGGCGGGAGCTGACCGAGATCAATGTCCGCCTCGCCGGGCCGGTGCCGGATGTGATGGCGCTGCTGCGGCACCCGCGCCTGAAGCTGTTCGAGCGCCGCGCCACCCCGCTGCCCGAGATGACCGGGCAGATGACCGAGGGGCGGCTCGCCATCGCCTTCCCGCTGATCGACGCGCTGCCGATCGAGCAACTCCGCATCGGGGCGCAGGCGCGGCTGGAACAGGTGCGCATCGCCCGCGCGCTGCTCGGCCAGGACATCACCCGCGGTGCCTTCGACCTGACCGCCGATACCGACGGCATGCGCATCCAGGGCAATGCCCAGGTGGCCGAAGTGCCGGCGCGGCTCGCCGTGGAGATGGATTTCCGCTCCGGCAATGCCCAGCAGGTGGTGTCGCGGGAAAGTCTGACGACGCGGGCGGAAGCGCGGCAATTGGCCGCCCTCGGCTTCGACGCGCGCGGCATGGTGGATGGTCCGGTGGCGCTCGATGCGCGGCACGAGACGCGCCGGAACGGCCAGGAACGGATCACGCTGCGCGCCGATCTGCGCGATGCGGGACTCGCCCTCGCTGCCATGGGCTGGAGCAAGGCGCGCGGGCAGCCCGCGACCCTGGAAGGCGCGCTGCGCCTGCAGAACGGCGTCGTGCAGGCGCTGGACAGCGTGCTGTTCCAGGCGCCGGACGCGCTCGCCCGCCTGCGCGCCGCGAGCTTCCGCGGCGGCCTGCCGGAACGGCTCGAGATCCTGGAAGGCCGGCTCGGCGAAAGCCGCTTCCAAGGTGATCTCCGCGCCCCGCGCGCCGCAGGTGCCCCCTGGGAGGTCGCGCTGCGCGGCCCGATGCTCGACCTGAGCGGCGCCATGGAACGGCAATCCGCGCCGGATGGCGCCGCCCCCACCGCGCAGAGCGACGCCGACCAGGGCACGCCCTTCGCGGTCGACGTGCATTTCGACCGCGTGCTGCTGGGCCCCGGCCGCGAACTGACCGGGCTGCAGGCGCGCGCCCATGTCGATGAACGCGCCGTCATCCGCGAAGCCCGGGCCAGCGGCCGCGCCGGCGACACCTTCGAATTCACGATGACGCCGGTCGGCAGCGGGCCGGCCGCACGCCGCAACGTGAACCTGGTTGCCGCCGATGCCGGCAGCCTGCTGCGCGCCTTCGACGTCGTCCGCAGCATCGACCGCGGCCGCCTCTCCGTCACCGGCGCCTATGACAGCAGCCGCCCCGGCGCCCTGCTGCGCGGCCAGGCGGAGATGAGCGACTTCGCCGTCCGCGATGCCCCCGCCTTCGGCAAGCTGATGCAGGCGATGACCGTCTATGGCCTCTTCGAAGCCGCCTCCGGCCCGGGCCTCGGCTTCTCCCGCATGGTGGCGCCCTTCGTCCTCGCCCCCGATGCCCTGGTGCTGGACGATGCCCGCGCCTTCTCAGCCTCACTCGGCCTGACCGCGCGCGGCAGGCTGGACCGGCGCCAGCAGAGCATCGACATGCAGGGCACCATCGTGCCCGCCTATGTGTTCAACACCCTGCTCGGCAATATCCCCCTGCTCGGGCGGCTGTTCAGCCCGGAACGCGGCGGCGGCCTTTTCGCCGTCACCTACCGGATGCGCGGGCCACTGGCGGATCCCGCCGTCAGCGTGAACCCGCTCTCGGCCCTGACCCCCGGCTTCCTGCGCGGCATCTTCGGCATCGGCGACAGCGGCCCCGACCTGGGGACCGCGGCGAGGTGAGGCGCATCCCGGAGAGGGCGCTGCCCTCTCCGGACCTCACCCGCCAGGAGCCTAGGGCCCCTGGACCCCGATCATTTTAGCGCCCTGATTGGCAAGGGGTGCCGCCCGCTTCGGGGCGGCGCCCCTTGCCAATCAGGGCA
>DASYDR010000006.1:0-22074 GCA_036499545.1 Roseomonas sp.
AGCGTATCTGGAAAGCTATGGCGATTACGGACAGAATATGTTCGACCGCTATATCGACTACGCCGACGCCTGGATCGAGGACCAGGATTTCAAGGATCCCGATACCGGGCAGCTGCTGAACCGCGACGCGCTGAACCAGGAGCTGACCAAGATCGAGAAGCCCGCCGGGATCGCGAACCCGAAGGATTTCCGCAATGAGGTGGTGAAGTTCGCGCTGCGCACCCGCGCCGCCAATGCCGGGCGCAACCCGAACTGGACCAGCTACGAGAAGCTGCGCGAAGTGATCGAGCGGCGGATGTTCAGCCAGGTGGAGGAGCTGCTGCCGGTGATCAGCTTCGGGTCCAAGAAGGACAATGAGAGCGAACGCAAGCACAGCGAGTTCGTGGAGCGCATGACCTCGCGCGGCTACACCGAGCGCCAGGTGCGGCGCCTGGTGGAATGGTACATGCGCGTGAAGCAGTCCGGCTGAGGGGACGTGATCGGAACACCCCATGCACATCGTTGATCGCCGGCGCAATCCCGGCGGCAAGAGCCTCGCGAACCGGCAGCGCTTTCTCCGGCGCGCGAAGGAGCAGATCCAGGACGCGGTGCGCGACAGCGTCACCGGCCGCGGGATGAAGGACATGGAGCGCGGCGGGGAAGTGAGCATTCCCGCCTCCGGCGTGAAGGAGCCGGGGCTGCGCCGCGCCGCCGGCGGCAACCGGGAGCACGTGCTGCCGGGCAACAAGGATTTCTCCGAAGGCGACCGGATCCCACGCCCGCGCTCGGCCGGCGGCGGCGGTGCGGGGCAGGAAGGCAGTGACAGCGGCGCGGGCGAGGATGAGTTCCGCTTCGCCCTGACGCAGGAGGAATTCCTGGACCTGTTCCTGGAAGACCTGGAACTGCCGGACCTTGCCAAGAAGCGAATGGTGGTGGGCGAAGCCGCTGGCTTTCGCCGCGCCGGCTATTCCTCCACCGGGTCCCCCGCCAACCTGGCGCTGGGGCGCACGATGCGCAACGCGCTGTCGCGCCGCATCGCGCTGCGGCGCCCGAAGCCGGAGACGCTGGAGGAGCTGGAGGCGCAGGCGAAGGCGGCCGAGGAGGCCGGCGCGGTCGAACGGGCCGAGGCGCTGCGCGCCGAGATCGCGCGGCTGAAGCACCGCGTGCTGCGGATCCCCTATATCGATCCGCTTGATGTCCGCTACCGGCAGTTCATGCCGGCGCCGCGGCCGATCGCGCAGGCGGTGATGTTCTGCCTGATGGACGTCTCCGGCTCGATGACCGAAGGGATGAAGGATCTCGCGAAGCGCTTCTACCTGCTGCTCTACGTCTTCTTGAAGCGGCGCTACAAGCATGTGGAGGTGGTGTTCATCCGCCACACGCATGAAGCGAAGGAGGTCGACGAGGAGACCTTCTTCCGCAGCCCGGAGACCGGCGGCACCGTGGTCTCGACCGCGCTGGAGGAGATGCGGCGGGTGCTGGCGGCACGCTTCAGCCCGGATGACTGGAACATCTACGCCGCGCAGGCGAGCGACGGCGACAACACCGCCTCCGACAACGACAAGACGGCGGGCCTGCTGGCGAGCGAGATCCTGCCCGCCTGCCAGTACTACGCCTATCTCGAGGTCGGGCGGGAAGGGGATCACGGCCCGATCGGCTTCATCCCGCGCGAGACCGATCTGTGGCGGCTCTATACCGGGCTGCGCGCCGACGGGCTGCCGATCGCCATGCGCAAGGTCCGGCATCGCAAGGACATCTACCCGGTCTTCCGGGAGCTGTTCCAGAAGGGCGGTGCCCCGGCGGAGGCCAGCCCATGAGCGACCTTCTGTTCCAGGGCGCCGAATGGGATTTCGGGACCATCCGGCGCGTCCATGATGCCTGCGAGGTGATCGCGCAGAAGGAGCTCGGCCTCAGTACCTATCCCAACCGGATCGAGGTGATCTCGGCCGAGCAGATGCTCGACGCCTATGCGGCGAATGGCATGCCGGTGCTCTACAAGCACTGGTCCTTCGGCAAGCGCTTTGCCCGGCATGAAGGCCTGTACCGCAAGGGCTTCCAGGGCCTGGCCTATGAGATCGTCATCAACTCCTCGCCTTGCATCTCCTATGTGATGGAGGAGAACACGGCGCTGATGCAGACGCTGGTGATCGCGCACGCCGCCTTCGGTCACAACCACTTCTTCAAGAACAATACCCTGTTCCAGCAATGGACGGATGCGGACGGCATCCTGGACTACCTGGAATTCGCCCGCGGCTATGTCGCGGAATGCGAGGATCGCTACGGCGCGACGGCGGTCGAACGGGTGCTCGACGCGGCCCATGCGCTGCAGTCGCATGGCGTCTTCCGGTCTCCGCGCCGCCGTGTTCCCGACCTGGCCAGCGAGCAGCGCCGGGAATTGGAGCGGCGCGCGCATGACGAGGCGATGTACAACGACCTCTGGCGCATCACCGTACCCGTCATCGGCACCACGGCGCGCCGCGCCGATGAGGAACGGCGCCGCGCGCTGCTGGAGCTGCCGCAGGAGAATATCCTGTACTTCCTGGAGAAGTCGGCGCCGCGCCTGGCCGCCTGGCAGCGCGAAATCCTGCGCATCGTCCGGCAGGTGGCACAGTATTTCTATCCGCAGGTGCAGACCAAGGTGATGAACGAAGGCTGCGCCACCTATGTCCACCATCGTATCCTGACGCGGCTGCACGAGCAGGGCCGCATCACCGACGGCCATTACCTGGAGTTCCTGCAGAGCCACACCAATGTCGTGTTCCAGCCCAGCTATGACGACCAGCGCTATGGCGGGCTGAACCCCTATGCGCTCGGCTTCGCGATGATGCGCGACATTGCCCGCATCGCCGAGGAACCGAGTGCCGAGGACCGCGACTGGTTCCCGGATTTCGCCGGCTGCGGCGACGCGATGGGGGTGCTGCGGGAGGGATGGGCCGCCTTCCGCGACGAAAGCTTCATCGCCCAGTTCCTGTCGCCACGGCTGATGCGCGACATGCGGCTGTTCCATTTGGCCGATGAGGAGGATGACGACGCGCTGCGCGTCGCCGCCATCCATGACGAGCGCGGCTACCGCCGGCTGCGCCGGGCCCTGGCGCGGCAATATGATATCGGCCGCATGGATCCGGACATCCAGGTGATGGATGTGGACCTCGCCGGCGACCGGCGGCTGGTGGTGCATCACCGCGTTCTCGACCGCCAGCTGCTGCAGGCGGAGGAAGCCAAGGCGGTGCTGCAGCACCTGGCCGATCTCTGGGGCTATGACGTGGTGCTGAAGGAAGTCGATTCGGTCGAGGACCGCATCCTGAAGGAGCACCACGCCGCGTCGCGACCGGGGATCGTCGGCGGTTGACGCCAATGGCGCGCGGCGGCATCGCCGCGAGCCATCACGCGATCGACCGGCGTCAGTGAGCGCCCTTCACGGCCTCCCACGCTTCGCCGGAGGTGATCTCGTCCATGGTCCATTGCCGCCAGGCCATGCGGCGGCACCAATCGTCGCGGTCGGGGGTGACCAGCTCGGCGTCCAGCCCTTCCGCCGTCACCGGCCGCGCCATCGCGCCGTCATCGCAGGTGATGGTGGGAACGCCGGCGAGCACGGCCTCGACGCCGGTATTGCTATTCCAGGTCACCGCGACGGCGGCATCGCGCAGCGCCTCGGCCAGGGTGCCGCCGATGGTGAGCGGCGCCAGCGGCCCGATGTCGTGGCCCCGCTTGAGCGATTCCGGATGCGGCCGGAACACGACCTTGAAGCCGCGGCCTTCCATCGCCCTGCGCGCTTGCCCGTACCAGCGCTTGATATCGGTATTCGCCAGCGCGGCATCGCCCTGTACCTGACCGACGATCAGGGCGTGGCCTGCGTCGTTCCGGCGCCAATCCTGGCGGAGATGGCCGAAATTGCGCTCGAAGCGTTCGCCGTCGTCGCGCGGATCGGGCCATTGCGCGCGGCCGTTCAACCCGTTCCAGCCGAGCGAGGTCCAGGCGAAGCGATCGCCGAGATAGCCGCGCTCCATGACGAGGACCTCGCGGCCCTGGCTGCGGTACTTCGCGCCTTTCCGCCATCCCCAGCAGATCGCCATGTCGGCGGTCATCAGGGTGTCCGGCGCGACGACGTCGGCGCCGATGCCGTGCCGCGCCAAGCCGGAGCGCATGGCGAAGAGGTGCCCACCCTGATGGGTGGAGCAAGAGGGTGCGATCCCCAGGCTCATGGAAACCGGCTCCGGATGATGGGTTCAGGAAGCCCGCGCCTTGCGCGGATGGCGGCTCAATGCCATCGCGCGCCGCAGGCCGCGCTCTCAGAACAGTGACATTCCGAGCGCCGGCGCCGTTGCCGCGTGACCGTTTTAAACCGATCGCATCCTGTCAGTAGACCGCACGGCCGCCGGTCACGTCGAACACCGCGCCGGCCGCGAAGCTGCAATCCTCCGACGCCAGCCAACAGGCCATGGCGGCGATCTCGCTGGTCTCGACGAAGCGGCCCATCGGGATCTTCGACAGCATGTAGGCGATCTGCGCCTCGGTCATCTGCGCGAAGAGGTCGGTCTTGGCGGCGGCCGGCGCGATGGCGTTCACCAGCACGCCCTTGGTCGCCAACTCCTTGCCGAGCGATTTGGTCAGCCCGATCAGCCCCGCCTTGGACGCACTGTAGTGCGACGCGTTCGGATTGCCTTCCTTCCCGGCGATGGAGGCGATGTTGACGATGCGGCCATAGCCGCGCTTCAGCAGCACCGGCACCACGGCGCGGCAGACCAGGTAGGGGGCGATCAGGTTCACCTCCACCACCCGCCGCCATTCGGCGACCGGCAATTCCCAGGTCGGCGCATTGCCGCCGGTGATGCCGGCATTGTTCACCAGGATGTCGATGCCGCCATGCGCCGCGACGGTCGCTTCCGTCGCGGCGTCCACCGCTGCGTCGCTGGTCAGATCCAGCGCGTGGGTGGAGACGCGGGCGCCCTTGGCTTCCAGCGCCGCCTGGCTCTCCGCGAGTTTCGCCGCATCCATGTCCCAGAGCGCCAGCGCGGCGCCGCTGGCCGCCGCCCGTTCCGCGATCGCGAGCCCGATGCCCCGTGCACCGCCCGTCACCACGGCGACCCGGCCGGCGAGATCGATCCTGTTCATCCGCTTCTCCCCCCGCGGCGTACAGCCGCTGATCGGGCCAGCCTAAGCAGCATCAGGTCACGCTTCCAGCCAGCCCGGTCATCGGGCTGCCGGCGCGGCGTTACTTGCCGCCGAGTTCGGCTTCGAGCGAGGCGATCTTGGCGGTGACGGAGGCGCGGAGCGAGGGTGCGGCATGGGACTTCATGTTGGCGAGCGTCCGCTTCAGCTCCGCGAGCTGGCGGCGCTTTTCCTCCGTATTCCGCTGCATGGGACGGTTGCCGGAGAACTGTCCGTCGAAGGCGCGCATCTGATTCTCTCGCTTTGGGGCGGGGGGTTTGGCGCAGCCGGGCGGGCGCCGTCAACCACGGCCGCCGCCGGTGCGAATTGACCGGGCGGCCCGCTCCGCCGAAGCTGGGCTCTCAGGAGGAAACCGCGCATGACCGACTATCCCTTCACCGCCGAAGACCTGAAGGCGCTCTGCGCCTGGGACACACCGACCATCTGCAACGCGCTCGAAGTGACGAATCCGGAGCGGCGGGGCTGGGGCTTCAGCTACCGGCAGTTCGCGATCGCCGATGTGACCCTGCCGCCGATCTGCGGCCTGGCCCGGGTCGGCACCATCCGCGCCGCCGCGCCTTCGGCCCGCACCAAGGATGCCGATCGCGCCGCCCGCATCGGCTGGTACGAATATGTCGCGGCCGGCAGCCTGCCGACCATCGCCATCCTCGAGGATATCGACCCGACCCCGGGCGTCGGTGCCTTCTGGGGCGAGGTGAACACCGCCGTCCACAAGGGCCTCGGCGTGCTGGGCTGCGTCACCTCCGGCTCCATCCGCGATCTCGACATGATCGCGCCGGGCTTCCAACTCGTCGCCGGCAGCATCAACCCGAGCCATGCGCATGTGCATGTGGTCGAATTCGGCAAGCCGGTGACCATCCATGGCATGGCGACGGCGCATGATGACGTCGTGCATGCCGACCGGCACGGCGCGGTGGTGATCCCGGCCGCTTCGGTGAAGAAGATCCCGGCGGCGGTCGACCTGCTGACCCGGAAGGAAGCGGTGATCCTGGATATGGCGAACAAGCCCGGCTTCAACGTCGAGATCCTGAAGGACGCGCTGCGCCGCGCCGACGACATCCACTGATGCCGGGGCGCGGCGCCGTCCTGATCCTGTGCCTGTCCGCGGCCATGGCCCCGGCCCGGGCGCAGGACGACTGGACGGCGCTGCTGCCCGAGGCCGCGCGCGCCTTGCGCGGCTGCCTGCTCGCGGAACCCGATGGCGCCATGGTGCTCGACCTCCGGCGCGACGGGCCATTGTATGAGGCGTTGGTACGCCGGGCCGATGGCAGCTTCACCCGCTGCCGCATCGCGCCCGGCGATGCCGCGCCGCGGGCCAGGCTGCCGGTGGAAGGGGCGGCGTCGGCGCCAGGGCCGCGCGCCTTCTCCCTGGAACGCGGTTGTGCCGACGCCCGCCGGGTCGACGCGCCGGATGGCATGCCGCTTGGCTGGCTTTCCTACCCGGATTGCCGATAGGCGCCGGCCCGCGGCAGAGTGCGCGCCATGACCGAATTGCCGATCCTGACCCGCGTGCGGCCCGAATGGGTCGATCACTACGGGCATATGAACCTCGCCTATTACCTGGTCGCCTTCGACCTGGCGACCGACGTGCTCTGGCCGCAACTCGGCCTCGGCCCGCTGTTCCGGCAACGCGGCCTCGGCACCTTCGCCGCCGAATCCTGGCAAGGCTATACGCGGGAGGTGCTGGAAGGGGCCCCGCTGGCCGGCAGCAGCGAAGTGCTGGCGCATGACGCCAAGCGGCTGCTGGCCCGCCACACCCTGTTCCATGCCGAGGAAGGCTGGCAGGTGGCGGAGAACGAGGTGCTCTATCTCTGCATCGACCTGACCGCCCGCCGCGTCACCACCTGGCCGGATGACGTCGCGGCGCTGATGACGGCCGCGGCGACCGGCGCCCCGGCCAGGCGCCTGGCGCTCCGGTCGCGCGCGCCGTCAGCCTAGCCGGTCGCGGATGCGGGCGATGCCGGCCTCGGCGCATTGATCGTCCAGCAGCCCGCCCGGCGACCCGTCGACGCCGATCGCGCCGACCACCTCGTCGCCCAGGCGGATCGGAAGCCCGCCGCCCACCACCAGGAAGCCTTCGACATCCGGCACGCGGGACGCGCCGGGATTGCTGCGCACCGCTTCCAGCAGCTGTGTCGTGCCGGTGCGGGTGGAGGCCGCGGTATAGGCCTTGGCCCGCGCCGCCGAGACGCTGTGCGGGCCGGCGCCATCGGCGCGCAGTGCCGCCTTCAGGATGCCGGCGCGGTCGACGACGACGGCGGTGACGCGGTGGCCGCGCCCGCCGCAGGCTTCGACCGCCGCGGCCGCGGCTTCGGCCGCCAGGCCGGCGGTGATGCTGCGCTCCACATAGAGGCCCGGCGGCGGAGCGGCAGCGGCCGCGGCCGGCGGCGCTGCCGGCGGGGCAGGGGGCGTCGGGGTGGATTGCTGGGCAAGTGCGGCGCCGCCGGTCAGGATGGCGGCGGCAAGCAGCAAGGCGGCGCGGGGCATCGCGCTATCTCCGGCGGTGATGTCGCCGCAGGACGCGGCGCCGATGGGCGGGCGGGCGCATCATGCGGCGGTGCGGCATGGCGGGGAAAGGGGGCATGCGCGGAAATCGCGCAGCCCCTGCCCAGCCCGGCGGCGGCCCCGCGCTGCCTTGCCCTAAGATCATGTGCATCAAGCAGTTGACGGGCCGCGACCGCCAGCGGAGCATCCGGACGGCCAGGATATTCCGCCCAGCAATCCCAAGGGAACAGTCCGTCATGAATGCCCCCGTGCCGCAGGTCCTCCGCGCCGGCATCTCCGAGGAGGAGTGGCGGATTCGCTGCGACCTCGCCGCGCTCTATCGCCTGGTGGCGCATTTCCGGATGACCGACCTGATCTATACCCATATCAGCGCGCGCGTGCCGGGGCCGGAGCATCATTTCCTGATCAACCGCTACGGCGTGCTGTTCCATGAGATGCGCGCCTCCGATCTCGTGAAGATCGACCTGGACGGCAGCGTGGTGGAGGAGGCGCACGCCTCGAAGCGCGTGAATGCCGCCGGCTTCACCATCCATTCCGCGATCCACATGGCGCGGGAGGATGCGATGGTGGTGGTGCACACCCATACCGCCGCCGGCATCGCCGTGTCCGCCCAGCGCCAGGGGCTGCTGCCGATCAGCCAGCACGCGCTGAAATTCTATGGCCACCTGGCCTATCACGACTACGAAGGCGTCGCGCTCGACCTCGAGGAGCGGGACCGGCTGGTGCGCGACCTCGGCACCCATAACGCGATGATCCTGCGCAACCACGGCCTGCTGGTCTGCGGCGCTTCGCCCGCGCAGGCCTTCGACCAGATCTACTATCTGGAACGCGCCTGCCAGGCGCAGATCGCGGCGCAGTCGGGCGGCGCGGAACTGGTGCTGCCGCCGGAAGCGG
Source organism: Roseomonas sp. (assembly GCA_036499545.1). Classification (GTDB taxonomy): domain Bacteria; phylum Pseudomonadota; class Alphaproteobacteria; order Acetobacterales; family Acetobacteraceae; genus Plastoroseomonas. Next base: position 8,548 of record DASYDR010000006.1, read on the forward strand.
TACGGCTGCACACGGCGCGGCAGTTCAACCGCCCGAAGGAGAATCCCGGCTACAACCTCGCCTGGGAAGCCAGCCTGCGGCTGATCGAGAACGACAAGCCGGACTATCGCTCGTGACCGCCACGCCGCTTCTGCTGACCGGCGGCCGCATCTTCCGCGGCCTTGCCGGCGGCTTCGCCGAAGCCCTGCTGATCGCCGATGGCCGGGTCGCCGCCGTCGGCACGGCGGCGGAGGTGACGGCGCTGGCGCCCGCGGAGACCCGGCGCCTCGACCTCGCCGGGCGGGCCGCGATTCCCGCCTTCAACGAAGCGCATATGCACCTGCTGCCCTATGGGCTGGGCCTGGCCAATGTGAACCTGCGTGCCGAGCAGGTGACGACCCTGGACGAGGTGCTGCGCCGCATCGGCGCGGCCGCCGCGGCGGCGCCGAAAGGCGCCTGGGTGCTCGGGCGGGGCTATGACCACGGCGCGCTCGATGTCGGGCGGCACCCGACGGCGGCGGAACTGGATGCGGTGGCGCCGGAGAACCCGGTCTTCATCGTGCGGACCTGCGGCCATATGGGCGTGGCGAACAGCGCCGCGCTGCGGGTCGCCGGCGTCGGCCACAATACCCCGGACCCCGAGGGCGGCGTGATCGAGCGGCGCGGCGGCAGCCTGACCGGGCTGTTCCAGGAACGCGCCATGCGCCTGATCCGCGACCATATCCCGCATCCGGACGAAGCGCGGATGGTGGACGCCATCGAAGCCGCCTGCCTCGACCTCGCGGCGCGCGGCTTCGCGAGTGCCACCGACATGAATGTCGGCATGACCGCGGGCCTGGCGGAGATCGATGCCTATCGCGCGGCGCGGCGGGCGGGGCGGCTGCCGCTGCGCATGTGGCAGGTGTTGGCGGGCAATCCCGAAGGCATCGCCAAGGCCGCCTGGGAAGCGGGACTTCGCCCCGGCGAGGGCGATGACAGCCTGCGCTGGGGCGCGGTGAAAGTCTTCGCGGACGGTTCCGCCGGCGGCCTGACGGCGGCCTTCTTCGAGCCCTACCTGATCGGCAACACCACCGGCGTCTTCACCTTCCCGGACGAGAAGATCCACGCGCTGCTGCGGCATTTCCACGAACAGGGCTGGCAGCTCGACATCCACGCCATCGGCGACGCGGCGATCGAGCAGGTGCTGCAGGGCATGGAAGCCGCCGACAGCGACGCGCATCCCTTCGCCGGCCGCCGCCACCGCATCGAGCATTGCGGCTTCCTGACCCGGGACCAGCGCCGGCGCATGCTGGCGCGCGGCATCCTGCCAGTGCCGCAGCCGGTCTTCATGTATGAATTCGGCGATCTCTACGTGAAGAACCTCGGCCTGCCGCGCAGCGAATTCGCCTATCCGATGAAGACCTGGCTGGAGGAGGGGCATCACCCGGCAGCGTCGTCCGATTGCCCGGTCTCCACCGTCGATCCCTTCATCAACCTCTATACGATGGCGACGCGCGCCACCAACAAGGGCACGGTGCTCGGCGCCGCGGAGGCGCTGACCGTCGCCGAGGCGGTGCATTGCTACACCTGGTGCGGCGCCTATACCCAGTTCGCCGAGGATCGGAAGGGGACCCTGGAACCCGGCATGCTCGCGGATGTCGCGGTGCTGTCGGAAGACATCTTCGCGATCGACCCCGTGACCCTGCGCGCGGTGCGCGCGGATCTGACGCTTCGCGACGGCGTGGCCATCTTCGATCGTCACGCGGAACTGGCCTGACCCATGCTGCGCCACTTGATCCAGCGCGTTCTGCTGGCGATTCCGGTGATGTTCGGCGTGCTGCTGATCGGCTTCCTGCTGATGCAGGTGGTGCCGACCGATCCGGCGACGGTGCGCGCGGGTCCTTCCGCCACCGCCGAGGTGGTGGCGGAGATCCGCCGCGACCTCGGCCTCGACCAGCCGCTGACGACGCAGTTCGGGCTCTATCTGTGGCGGCTGGCGCATGGCGACCTCGGGGTCTCCATCATCAACAACGTGCCGGTGGCCGATGAACTCGGCACCACCATTCCCCCGACCCTGGAGCTGATGTTCGCCAGCCTGATCTGGTCGATCCCGCTCGGCATCCTGCTCGGCACGCTCGGCGCCTATTGGCGCGGGTCGCTGATCGACCGCGGCGTGATGGCGGTCTCGGTCGCCGGCGTCTCGGTGCCGGTCTTCTTCCTGGGGCTGATCCTGATCTGGTTCGTCGGTTTCAAATGGCAGCTGTTGCCCTTCACCGGGCGCGGCGGCCCGCTCTGGACGCTCGACGGGCTGCAATCCATCGCCCTGCCGGCGATCACCCTCGGCGGCGTCTTCGTCGGCCCGGTCGCGCGCATGACGCGGACGGCGGTGCTCGACGTGCTGTCCGCCGACCACGTCCGCACCGCCCGAGCCAAGGGCCTGTCGGAACGGCTGGTGGTGCTGCGGCACGCGCTGCGCAACGCCATGGTCCCGGTGGTGACCCTGATCGGGCTGCAGATCGGCTTCCTGCTTGGCGGTGCCGTGGTGACCGAGACGGTCTTCACCTGGCCCGGCGTCGGGCGGCTCGCGGTCGGCGCCATCACCTCCTCCGACTTTCCCATGGCGCAGGGGACCATCATCGTGCTGTCGCTCGGCTTCATCGTCGTGAACCTGGTGGTCGACGTGCTCTACGCGCTGCTCGATCCGCGGATGCGCGCGGCATGAGCGCCGCCACCGCAGCGGCGGTCGTGGCGCCGCCGCGCCCTGGCCTGCTGCGCCGGCTGACCCGCGATCCGGCGGCGGCGGCGGCGCTGGTCTTCGTCGTGCTGGTGATCCTGGCGGCGATCTTCGCGCCGCTGCTGGCGCCGACCGATCCCTTCGACAACGACCTGTCCCTCGCCATGCAGCCGCCGGGCAGCGACGGGCTGCCGCTGGGCGCCGATGCGCAGGGGCGGGACATGATCACCCGGCTGCTCTTCGGCATGCGGGCCTCGCTGCTGATGGGCTTCGCGGCGGTGATCCTGGGTGGCGGCGTCGGCGCCGCGCTCGGCTTCCTCGCCGCCTTCTACCAGCGCTGGCTGGACGCGCCGATCATGCGCCTGGTCGACATCATGCTGTCTTTCCCGGCGATCCTGTTCGGCCTGGCGATCGCCGCCATCATGGGGCCGGGGATGCCCGCGGTGATCCTGGCGCTGTCGGTCGCGACCGTGCCGCTGATGGCCCGCATCGTGCGGGGTTCCGCGCTGGTGGTGATGCGGCAGGATTATATCGAGGCGGCGCGCGCCACCGGCATGTCCGACCTGCGCCTGATCTGGCGGCATTTGGCGCCGAACTGCCTGTCGGCGATCTTCGTCTTCGCGACCTTGCGCTTCGGGCAGGTGATCCTGCTGGGCTCCGCGCTGTCCTTCCTCGGCCTCGGCGCCCAGCCGCCGGTGCCGGAGCTGGGCGCGATGGCCAGTGAAGGCCGCAACTTCCTGTTCTACGCGCCGCACATCGCGGTCCTCCCCTCGGCCGCCATCTTCCTGGTGGTACTGGCCTTCAATCTGCTGGGGGACGCGCTGCGCGACGCGCTGGATCCAAGACTGCGGGTATGAGCCTGTGACCGGGACATGGGGGAAAACGAGAATATGAAGACACTGTTCGCGGGCGCGATGCTCGCATTGGCGGCGGCCTTGCCGGCCGGCGACGCGCTGGCCCAGGCGGCACCGCGCAACACGCTGGTCGTGCTGCGCGAGATCGACGCCGACAATTACGACCCGATCCGCTCCACCGCGCGCGGTGCCGGAGAGGTCATCTACATGATGGCCGATACCCTGGTTTCGCTGGACTGGGACATGCGCACCATCCGCCCCGGCTTGGCCGAACGGTGGGAGATCAGCCCGGACGGCAAGACCTATACCTTCCACCTGCGCCGCGGCGTGACCTTCTGCGACGGCCGGCCGATGACCGCGCAGGATGTCGCCTATTCGATCCAGCGCTGGGTCGACCCCGCCAACCGCAGCCCGGTCCGCTGGCGTGCCGGCCCGGTGCGGGAAGTGCGGGCGATCGACGACTACACGGTCGAATATGAGCTGACCGAGCCGTTCAGTGAGCTGCTGTACCAGCTGACGCTGTTCTTCGCTTCGGTCGTCGATCGCAACACGGTGGAGCGGCTCGGGCAGAATTTCGGTACCCAGGGCTTCAACGGCACCGGCCCCTATTGCTGGGGCAGCTGGACGCCGCGGCAGGACATGGTGCTGCAGCGGCACGCCGGCTATGACTGGGGCCCGCCGATCTACCAGAACCCGGCGCCGCAGGTGGACCGCGTGATCTGGCGCGTGATCCCGGAAGCGAATACCCGCCTGGCGGCGCTGCAGACCGGGCAGGGCGACGTCACCCAGTACATCCCGAACATCGCGATCCAGCAGCTCCGCAACGTGCCGACCATCCGCATGGCGCGGCAGGAGAACTACTTCTGGGATCACTTCATGGGCTTCAAGGTGGACAAGCCCGTGGTGAGCGATCCGGCGGTGCGGCGCGCCATCAACCTCGCGGTCAACCGCGCCGCCATCGTCCGCGCGGTCTGGTTCGGCAATGCGGAGCCGGCCACTGCCTATCTGAACCCGCATGTCTCCGGCTTCGACGAACAGGCCGCGCAGCTGGTGCCGCAATTCAACCCGGACGAGGCGCGCCGGGTGCTGGACGAGGCGGGCTGGCGCGTCGGCCCGGACGGCATCCGCGTGAAGGATGGGCAGCGCGCGACCTTCCTGCTCTATGGGCTGCAGACCACCGAAGCGCGCCAATACACCGAGGCGATGCAGGCGGATCTGCGCCGGGTCGGCATCGAGATGCGCATCCAGCTCTGGGATGCGACGGTCGGCTGGGGGCGGCTCGCCACCCAGGAATTCGACGCCTTCGTGATGTCCTACCCCTATGTCTCCGCGACCGATGGCTTCGCGCTCTACTTCGACAGCCGCAACCGGCCGACGCCGAACCGGATGAACTGGTCGGATCCCGCAACCGACGCGGCGCTGAACGCGGCCAAGACCGCGCTCGACGCCGCGACCCGCCAGGCGGCGATCGCGGAAGCGCAGCGCATCATCGCGCAGAACAATGTCTGGGTGCCGATCGCGCGCGAGAATCTCTGGCTGGCGGCCAGCCAGCGGACGGAGGGCGTGCGCGCCCATGGCATCTACGGCGTCGGCCTGTACAAGGGCCTCGACATCCGGCTGACACGCTGAAGTGAGAGAAGGGGAGGCACAGAGCATGACCACCACGCTGATCCGCAACGCCGATCTGGCGATCGCCTGGGACGCGTCGGCGAAGGAACACGTCTATCTCTCGGACGCCGATGTGGCGTTCAAGGACGGCGTGCTCACCTTCGTCGGCCGCGGCTTCGATGGCGCCCCGGACGCGGTGATCGAGGGCCGCGGCCTGATGGTCATGCCCGGCCTGGTCAACATCCATTCCCACCCGTCGAGCGAGCCCATGAACAAGGGCTTCACCGACGAGGTGGGGACGCCCGGCCTCTACAACTCCTCCCTTTACGAATACCTGCCGATCTTCCGCGCCGATGCCGATGCGGTGCCGTCCTGCGTGCGCGTCGCGATGAGCGAGCTGCTGCTCTCCGGCGTCACCACCGTGGCCGACCTCTCCATGGCGCATCCCGGCTGGCTCGACCTGCTGGCCGAAGCCGGCATGCGCGTCTGCATCGCGCCGATGTTCCGCTCGGCGCGCTGGTTCACCAAGAACGGCCATGTCGTCGAATACGAATGGGACGAGAAGGCCGGCGAGAAGGCGATGGCGGAAGCGCTCAACCTGATCGAGCGTGCCGAGCAGCATGAATGCGGCCGGCTCTTCGGCATGGTGGTGCCGGCCCAGATCGACACCTGCTCCGAGACCCTGCTGCGCGAAAGCCGGCAGGAGGCCAAGGCGCGCGGCGTCTCCTGGCAGATCCACGCCGCGCAATCGGTGGTGGAATTCCACGAGATCACCCGCCGGCATGGCCATACGCCGATCGGCTGGCTCGACAGCATGGGCCTGCTGTCGGAACGGGCGATCATCGGGCACGGCATCTTCCTCGACGATCATCCCTCGACGCCCTGGCACACCCGCACCGATCTCAGCCGGCTGGCCGAGACCGGCACCACCGTCGCGCATTGCCCGACCGTCTTCGCGCGGCGCGGCATCACGCTGAAGGATATCGGCCGCTATCGCCGGGCCGGCGTCAATCTCGGCCTCGGCACCGATACCTATCCGCACAACATGCTCGATGAGATGCGCCTGGCCGCCTATCTGGCCCGCACCCAGGCGACCGATCCGCGCACGCTCACCTCGGCCGACCTGTTCCATGCCGCGACCATCGGCGGCGCGACGGCGCTGGGGCGGGAGGATATCGGCCGGCTCGCGGTCGGCTGCCGCGCCGACTTCTCCCTGGTCGACATCGCCCATCCGCGCATGCAGCCGGCGCGCGACCCGCTGCGCAGCCTGATCTACGCGGCCGGCGACGACGCGCTGAAGGCGGTCTATGTCGACGGCCACAAGGTGGTCGAGAATGGCGAGGTGCTGACCATGGACTACCGCGCCGCCGCCGCGCATCTGCATGAAGCGCAGAAGCGCATCGAAGGCCAGGTGCCGCAGCGCGACTCGGCGCATCGCAGTGCCGAGCAGATCGCGCCGACGACCTTCCGCTGGGCATGACGGACGCGCTGCTGAGCATCGAGGGGCTGCGGACGGTGTTCCGCAGCGGCGTGGGCGAAATCGCCGCGGTGGATGGGGTGACGCTGTCCGTCCCGCGCGGCCGCACCCTCGGCATCGTGGGTGAGAGCGGCTGCGGCAAGTCCATGCTGTCGCTCTCCGTCATGCGGCTGGTGCCGCCGCCGGGGCGCGTCGCGGCCGGGCGCGTCATGCTGGAAGGGCGCGACCTGCTGACCCTGCCCAATGCCGCGATGCGCGGCGTCCGGGGCAGGGAGGTCGCGATGATCTTCCAGGAGCCGATGACCAGCCTCAACCCGGTGCACAGCATCGGCGACCAGCTCATGGAAGCGATGCGCGCGCATGAGCCGCGGGCGCGAGCGGCGGAACTGCGCGACCGCGCCATCGAGGCGCTGCGGCGCGTGCGGATCCCGGCGCCGGAGCGGCGCTTCGCGGAGTATCCGCACCAGCTCTCGGGCGGCATGCGCCAGCGCGTGATGATCGCCATGGCGCTGGCCTGCAGCCCGAAGCTGCTGATCGCCGACGAGCCGACGACGGCGCTCGACGTCACCGTGCAGGCCCAGATCCTCGACCTGCTGCGGGAACTGCAGGCCGAGACCGGGATGAGCATCATCCTGATCACCCACGACCTCGGCGTGGTCGCGGAAATGGCCGATGAGGTCGCGGTGATGTATGCCGGCCGGGTCGCGGAACGCGGGCCGGCGCGGGCGATCTTCGAAGATCCGCAGCACCCCTATACGCTCGGGCTGCTGGGCTCCATCCCGCGCCTGGACGAGGAGCGGGAGACGCTGCTGGCGATCGAGGGCAGCGTGCCGCCGCCCTTCGCGCTGCCGCCGGGCTGCCGCTTCGCGCCGCGCTGCCCCTTCGCGATCGGCCCGTGCAATGCCGCGCCGCCGCCGCTGCGCGAGATCGCCGATGCGCATGAAGCGGCCTGCATCCGTGCGCCGATCGAGGCGTCGCTGGCCCTGGGCAACGCCGCATGAGCACGCCCCTGCTCGAAGTCAGCGACCTCGCCAAGCATTATCCGGTGAAGTCCGGCCTCGTCGTCGCGCGCCAGGTCGGCAGCGTGCGAGCCGTCGATGGCGTCTCCTTCAGCGTCGACCGGGGTGAGACCCTGGCGCTGGTCGGCGAATCCGGCTGCGGCAAATCGACCACGGCGCGGCTGGCGCTGCGGCTGATCGAGCCCTCGGCGGGGTCGATCCGCTTCGACGGCCAGGACGTCACCCGGATCGGCGGCGCCGCGCTGCGCGCGCTGCGGCGGCGGGCGCAGATCGTGTTCCAGGATCCCTATGCCAGCCTGAACCCGCGGCTGAATGTCGGCGATGCGATCGCCGAGCCGATGGTGGTGCATGGCATCGGCAACGCCGTGGAGCGGCGGGCACGGGTGGAGGAGCTGCTGGGCCTGGTCGGCCTCGCACCCTATCACGCGGCGCGGTTCCCGCATGAATTCAGCGGGGGCCAGCGCCAGCGCATCGGCATCGCCCGCGCGCTCAGCATGCAGCCGGAGCTGATCGTCTGCGACGAGCCGGTCTCCGCGCTCGACGTCTCGATCCAGGCGCAGGTGGTGAACCTGCTGAAGGACCTGCAGCGGCGCTTCGGCCTGGCCTATCTGTTCATCGCGCATGACCTGGCGGTGGTGAAGCATGTCGCGGACCGGGTGGCGGTGATGTATCTCGGCCGCATCGTGGAAGTGGCGCCGAAACGGGACTTGTTCGCGACACCCCGGCATCCCGATACGCGGGCGCTGCTGGCCGCCATTCCGCATCCGGACCCGGAGCGGCGCGGCCGCGTCAGCCCGCTCGGCGGCGATGTGCCGAGCCCGATGGCGATCCCGCCCGGCTGCCGCTTCCACACCCGCTGTCCCTCTGCCGCGGAGATCTGCCGCAGGGAGGATCCGCCGCTGCGCGTACTGGGCCAGGGGCATCAGGTTGCCTGCCATCTGACGGAAAGCCTGCCGGAGGTGACGGCCGACAACGGCGCCGGCTTCGCCCCGGCCGCGGCGCGGCGGCTCGCGCTCTATGCCAAGGCGCGGGCAGGGGTATAAGCGGCGGCAGAAGCAATACGCCGAGGAGACGGTCCATGATCACCAGCTTCCAGTCGCCGCGCATGCTGCTGATCGGCGGCGGCGCCGTCGCGAAGGCCGCCGAGGTGCTGGCGCAGTTCGGCCTCTCGCGCCCGCTGGTGGTGACCGATCCCTTCATGGTGTCCTCCGGCACCGTCGAACGCGCGCTGCTGGCGCCGCTGCGTGCGGCCGGCGTGGTGCCCGCGGTTTTCGCCGACACCGTGCCGGATCCGACCGACACGGTGATCGAAGCCGGCGTCGCCGTGCTGAAGGCCGGGGATTTCGACTGCCTGCTCGGTTTCGGGGGCGGCAGCCCGATGGACACCGCCAAGGCGATGGCGATCCTCGCGGCCGCGCCGGCCGGTGCCCGGATGCGCGACTTCAAGGTCCCGGCGCAGGCGAATACCGCGGCACTGCCGGTGATCTGCGTGCCGACCACGGCGGGCACGGGGAGCGAGGCGACGCGCTTCACCGTGATCACCGACACCGAACGTGACGAGAAGATGCTGATCGCCGGGCTCGGCGCGCTGCCGCTGGCCGCCATCGTCGACTACGAGCTGACCTTCAGCGTGCCGCCGCGCACCACCGCCGATACCGGCATCGACAGCCTGACCCATGCGTTGGAAGCCTTCGTCAGCAAGCGCGCCAATGACGAGAGCGACGAATACGCGCTGCGCGCCATGCGGCTGATCGCGCCCAATCTGCGCAAGGTCCATGCCGAGCCGCGCGACGCCGCGGCGCGTGCCACCATGATGAAGGGCGCGACTTTCGCGGGCCTCGCTTTCTCCAACAGCTCGGTGGCGCTGGTGCATGGCATGTCGCGGCCGATCGGTGCGCATTTCCATGTGCCGCACGGCCTCTCCAACGCCATGCTGCTGCCGGCGGTCACCGCCTTCGGCCTGAACGACGCGCTGCCGCGCTACGCCGAAGCGGCGCGCGCCATGGGCGTCGCCAGCGCCGCGGAAGGCGACCAGGCGGCCGGCGCCAAGCTGGTGCAGGAGTTGGAGGTGCTGAACCGCGACCTGGCGGTGCCGACGCCGGCAGGATACGGCATCGATGCCGGCAAGTGGGACGCGCTGATCGCGACCATGGCGCAGCAGGCGCTGGCCTCCGGCAGCCCGGGCAACAATCCGCGTGTGCCGGACGCGGCCGAGATCGAGGCGCTGTACCGCAGGGTCTACCGCTGATCCCAGGCCTATCGCTGGGTCGCGTGCGGCCAGCGATAGGCGATCGGCTCATAGGCGGCGACGGGGAAGTTCGCGAACTTCACCTTGTCGTTCTGGTTGCCGCCGAGCAGCCGGACCTTGCTGGGCTGCGCCGAGGTCAGGAAGCCGACATGGTAGCCTGAGCCGTTGCCGGCCGACATGGCGCGCAGCACGGCGACGGCGCCATAGCGCGGCTCGCAGGCAACGCCCCAGCCGATCCAGCTCCGCACCTCGGCGCTGCCGGTGCCGACATGGCCAGCCTGCCGCAGCACCCAGTTCACGAAGCCCGAAGACCAGCCGGCCGCGTCATTCTGCGCCGTGGTCTGCCGATAGGCCTGGATGCGGGCGGCATGGCTGCCCCGGCCGGTGGCGCCGGACACGCCGATCTCGGCCTCCGCGATCGCCATCCAGATATGCGGGCCGGCGGGTTCCTCGCTCTGCGCCGGATCGCCTCCGGCCTGCTCCCAGCCATCGGGGATGCCTTGCCAGATATGGTCCGGCTGCAGATGCGCGTCGATCAGGGCGCCGTCGGTGCCGACCCGGGCGCGCACTTCCTCATAGCGCTGCAGGGCCTCGCGCGTGCCGGGGCCCATGACGCCGTCCAGCATGAGGTTCGGGGACGGCTGCAGCTTGCCGTTCAGGAACCGCTGGAGGTTGACGATGCTCTCGCTGCCGAAATTCATGGATCCTCGGGCACCCCAGCCAGCCTTGCCGATGATACGGCAACGGAACCATGGATACCATCCAGACCGGCCGATACAGGAGATGATTATTCCGTGTCGCCGCGGTCCAGCCAGGCGATGTGCCGCGCCATGGAGGTCGCGACCGCGGCTTCCCCACCCTGCGGGATGACCCGGTCCCAGAAAGCGCCGTGGATCGCGTCGTAGCGGAACGGCGCCAGGCGCGCGGCCATGCCGCGCAGCGCCGCGGCGCCAAGCGGGATCAGGTTCGGGTATGACCGCATGAAGCCCAGATGGCGCCGGTCCGGCAGCACCTGCAGCAGGTCGCCGCTCAGCAGGGCGCCGCGCCCGCCGGCACCGTCCCGCCAATGCAGCACGGTGCCGCCGGGGAAATGCCCGCCGGCGCGGACCAGGGTGATGCCCGGCGCCAATTCCCGAGCATCGCCGTCCCAGAGTGCCAGGCAGGAATCGGGGCGCATGATCCACGCCTTGTCCGCCGCGTGCAGATGCACGGGGACGTCCCCGAAGCGCCGGCTCCATTCCACCATCGTCGTGTAGTAATGCGGGTGGGAGATCGCGATGGCGCTGAGCCCGCCGAGCCCCTGGATGAGCGCCGCCATGGCATCGTCGATCAGGCTGACGCAGTCCCAGAGGATATTGCCCTGCGGCGTCGGGATCAGCAGCGCCCGCTGGCCGATGCCGAATTGCGGCGCCATGCCGATGCCGAGCAGTCCGGCTTCCTCTCGGAAGGTGGCGAAATACCCGCGGCCGAGGCGGGCGAGGGTGGTCCAGCCCTGGCCCGAAGGCGGGACGTATTGCCGCTCATCCTCGCAGATCGCGCAGGCGGCCGGCGGCGCCGCGCTTTCGGCGTATTGCGTGCCGCAGGTCGTGCAGATGAAGGCGTCCATGGTGCTGGCCTCCTTTTCGGTCATGCGGGCGGAAGGCGGATGACGGTATCCTCCGCGGCCAGCCGGCGCCCATCCTGCGCACGCAACTCCAGCCTTTGCACCGGCTCGCCGCTGCTCCTGTCCACCAGTTGCGCACGCGGTTCGCCGGCCTCGAAGAAGAAGTCGTCGCTCCACTGCCGGAGTGCCACGAGAACCGGGAACAGCCCGCGTCCCTTCGCGGTCAGCAGATACTCCTGATAGGGGCTGCCGTCCGAAGCGGGCGCGACATCCAGGATGCCATGGGCAACCAGGCTGCGCAGCCGGGCCGAGAGGATGTTCTTCGCGAGCCCCAGGCTCTTCTGGAATTCCCCGAAGCGCCGCAGGCCATCGAAGGCGTCCCGGACGACCAGCAGCGACCACCAGTCGCCGATCGCATCCAGGGGGCGGGCCACGCCGCACGGGGAGTCCTTGTGGCTTATCCGTTTGGCCATCGTGACCGCACCGTTCCTGATCATATCGCTCACTGCCTCGGCCAAACATGGCGGTTGCAAGTTGAAACCACAAGCGCTAGGCAAGCGTGGTTTCAAGTTGCAACCACGATTCAACGAGAACCGCCATGATCCAGCCGGAGGCCACCTTCGGTGGCACTTTCCCCTTCGCGCCGCACTACAGCGCGGCGCCGGGCTTCCGGATGCATTACGTGGATGAGGGGCCGCGCGACGGCGAGGTCGTGCTCTGCCTGCATGGCGAGCCGAGCTGGGGCTATCTCTTCCGCCATCTCATCCAGGGCCTCGGCGCGACCCACCGCGTGATCGTCCCGGATCACATGGGCTTCGGAAAAAGCGCCACGCCCCCGGACCGCAGCTATTGGCTGCAGGACCATATCGACAATCTGGAGACGCTCGTCCTCGCGCTCGACCTCACCGGAATCACGCTCGTCCTGCATGATTTCGGCGGCCCTGTCGGCATGGGGCTCGCCGCCCGGCATCCGCATCGCATCCGACGCATCATCGCCGCGAATGGGCCGACCGCCTTCGGTCAGCCGGACAGCCTCGAACGCGCCACCGCCAATGCGCGCGTCTCGCCCTGGTTCCGCTGGATCGTCGCGGCCGAGGCGAAGGGCACGCTCGAAGCCACGCTCGGCCAGCTCGGCTACAACATCCTGAGCACGCTCAAGCTCAACGGCTTCGAGAACAACGCGATCATCACCGACGACTGGCTTGCCGCCTATGCGGCACCCTTCGCCGATCCGGCCGACTGCGCGGGGGCGATCGGCTGGGCGAAAGGCTTCGCCACCGGCGCCCATCGCTTCGAGATGCCCGATGCCGCGGCGGATCGCGCCATCCGCGGCAAGCCCGCCCTGGCGATCTGGGGAGAGGCCGACCGCACGCTGCAGGCCGAGCATTTCCTGCCGCTGTTCACCGCGCTGTTCCCGGCGGCGGAGGTCAGGCGCCTGCCAGGTGTCGGGCATTACTGCTTCGAGGATGCGCCGGAGGTCATCACGCGCCTGGTGGCGGATTTCCTGCGCCGGTCCTGAGCGCGGTCAGGCCGGGGTGAGGCCCAGCCGCGCGTCGCGGCGGCGCAGCCAATGGATCAGCGGCAGCGCCGCCAGCACCATCCAGCCCTTGCCGATCACCTGGCCCGGCAGCCAGGCGAGGCTGCCGAAGGCGAGGCTCAGGAAGACGATGCTGTCCACCACCAGCCCGACGACGGAGGAGGCCAGTACCGCCAGCACCAGGCCGCGCCGCTGCAAGGGCGTATAGACCGCGAGATCGGCGGTTTCGCTGACCAGGAAGGCGGTGGCCGAGGCCAGCACCAGCGCCGGCGGCGCCAGCAGGGCGGACAGCGCGGTGCCGGCCGCGATCGCCATGAAGGCGAAGCGCAGCCCGCGCCGCCGCTGCACCAGGTCGCGCAGCACCAGCGCCAGCCCGATCATCAGCACGCCCGACGGTGCCAGGATGCCGGGCGCCACCGGGATCAGGCAGGGTCCATCCGGTGCGCAGACCGTGCCGGCATGGCCGATCAGCCAGTTGGCGGCGGGGAT
>DASYDR010000007.1:0-14672 GCA_036499545.1 Roseomonas sp.
GCTGCCTGCGCTACTTGCCGGCGCGCACCAGCTTGCCTGGGCGCGCGCCGGTCTCCACGCCGCGTTCGAAGATCGGCGTGCCGGAGACCATGGTCATGTCGTAGCCGTCGACGCGCTGCACCAGGCGGCGGCCACCGGCCGGCAGGTCATAGACCATATGCGGGTGGTGCAGCCGCAGCGCGTCGAAATCGATGACATTGATGTCGGCCTTGAGGCCCGGCTGCAGACGGCCGCGATCGTGGAAGCCGAAGAACTCCGCGGTCTCGCTGGTCTGGCGGCGGATCGAGAATTCCAGCGGCAGCCGGTCGCCACGTTCGCGGTCGCGCACCCAATGGGTCAGCATGAAGGTGTTGAGCGAGGCATCGCAGATCACGCCGCAATGCGCGCCACCGTCGGACAGGCCGAGCACGGTGTGCGGATCGGTCACCATCTCCCGCACCACGTCCAGGTCGCCATGCACGTAGTTGCTGACCGGGAAATACAGCATGCGGCCGCCATCGCCGCCGGTCAGGTAGTCGTAGCAGAATTCCTGCGGCGTCTGGCCGGCCTTCCCGGCCATCGCGGCGATGCTGCGCTCCGCCGGCGGCTCGTAATCCGGCGGATCGCCCAGGACATACATCCGGTCCCAGCGCGTCGCGATCTGGCGCGACAGCGGCGGCAGCAGATGCAGCAGCCGGTCCGACGCCGCTTCGTTCAGGATCTGCCGCCGCATCTCCGGATCGCGCAGCCGCGCGAGCTGCCCGGCCACCGGCAGATGCGCGGTGGCGGCGAAGGCCTCGCGCAGCGCGAAGGGGTTGAGCGAGGTGGTCAGGCCGAGGATCAGCCCGACCGGGCGGCCGGCCACCTGCGCCGACATCGGCAGCCCGCGGGCGCGGCCGGCCCGCACGCCATCCATCAGCCGGCGCCAGCGCTGCGGATCATAGGAGCGGTCGGTCAGCAGGAACCAGAGCGGCAGGCGGTTCTTCTCCGCGATGCGTTCCATCCAGGCGAATTCGGCGGCCTCGTCCTCGAAATCGCTCAACATGCCGAAGGTGCCGCGGCCGACGCGGCCGAGCGCATCGCCGATCGCGATCAGCTCCTCATGCTCGGCGTAGCGGCCGGGCACCAGCTCCCCGGCCGGGGTCTTGTGCTGGTCGGTGCGGGAGGTGGTGAAGCCGAAGGCGCCGGCGCGGATCGCTTCCTCCGCCAGCCTGGCCATCATCGCGATATCGTCGCCGGTCGCCATCTCCCGCTGGATGGCGCGTTCGCCCATCACATAGACCCGCAGCGGATGATGCGCGAGCTGGGCGCCGATATCGATGGCGCGCGGCAGCCGCTCCAGCGCGTCCAGGTAATCGGGGAAGCTTTCCCAATCCCATTGCAGGCCCTCGGCCAGCGCGATGCCGGGGATGTCCTCGACACCTTCCATCAGGTCGATCAGCGCCTGGTGATGCTCGGTCCGGACGGGCGCGAAGCCGACGCCGCAATTGCCGAACAGGATCGTCGTCGCACCATGCCAGGACGACGGCGCCAGCACCGGGTCCCAGGTCGCCTGGCCGTCGTAATGGGTGTGGATATCGACCCAGCCCGGCGCCACCAGCCGGCCATCCGCCTGGACGTCGCGCCTCGCCGGTCCGGCCTTGCCGCCGACCGCGGTGATGCGGTCGCCATCGATGGCGACGTCGCCGGTGAAGGCCGCCGCACCGGTGCCGTCGACGATGGTGCCGCCGCGGATCACGATGTCATGCATGGTTCCGTTTCCTTGCCCGCTGGCGCGATCATGGCCCAGTACGGCACGGATACGAAGCCCCGCGCGGCGGCGTCACGGCATGGCCGGCCGCCGCATCCCGAGGCCGGCCGCCACCGCCAGCCCCGCGACGACCAGCACGAAGCCGGCCGCCAAGGCTGGGGTAATGGGCTCATCCAAGGCCAGCGCCGCAATCACCGCCGAGGAGACGGGATTGAGGGCGACGGTCAGCGCGACCAGGGCCGGCGGCGCGTATTGCAGCCCGAGCGACCAGAGCGCGAAGGTCAGCGCGCAGCCGATGACACCCAGATAGAGCGCCGCCCCCCATTGCGGCGCGGTCAGCCGCATCGCGGCACCAAGTCCGGAATCGGCCGCGATCAGCGCCGCCGCGCCGATCGCGAGGCCGAGCGCCGTGAAGGGCAGCGCGCCGACGCGCCGGATCATCGGCTTCGACAGCACGTTGTAGACCGCGCCTGCCGCCGCTGCCGCCACCATGACCAGGTCGCCCAGGATCCCGCCACCACCGAGCCGGGCGGAGAGGCCGAGCGCCACCCCCGCCATCGCCAGGGCGATGCCGGCCAGGCGGCGACGCGACGGCGCTTCCCGCCCCAGCGCCACCGACAGCGCATAGGTCAGCAGCGGCAGCGCGGTGAGCGCCAGCGAACCGCGCGCCGCCGTGGTATGGGCAAGGGCCAGGGTGAAGAGCCAAGGGAACAGCGCGAAGAACAGCAGCGACAATCCGATCGCCGCCGCGGCATCCCGCACGCCGCGCAGGCGCCGCAGGCCGCGCAGCGCCAGCGGCGCCAGGCAGAGCGCCGCGACGCCGTAGCGCAGCGCGGCGAGGGTCAGCGGGTCGATCCCGGCGACCGACCAGCGGGTCACCGCCGCGGCGGACCCGCCGAGCAGGCTGGAGAGGCACGCGGCGAGGAGACCGAGCAGTTCCGACATGCCGGCAGGCTGCCGGAGCCGGGTCGCGCCGGGAAACGCGTTCCTGTGCGACGGGTCATCAACATGGCTGATGACCTGCCGCGATCAGATTCAGGCCGCGAACATGCCCGCGATGGCGACCGGATCGACCTCCTCGATCGTGGCGGGCTGCCAGCGTGGCGCGCCATCCTTGTCCACCAGCACGGAGCGCACGCCTTCGACGAAATCCGGATGGTGATTCACCACGACGCGGGTGAGCGCGAGTTCCATCGCCAGGCATGCGCGCAGCGATCTCTCCGCGCCGCGCGCCAGCAGCTCGTGCGAGACGCAGAGGCTGGTCGGCGACATGCGCAGCAGGATCTGCCGCTGCTCTTCCGCCCAGTCCGTGCCCTCGGCTTCCAGCGCGTCCAGGATGGCCGGCAGGTCGCCGGCGCCGAAGCAGCGATCGATCGCGTCCCGCTGCGCCGCGAAGCTCGCGGCCGGCGGCGCCTCGGCGAAGCGGGCCACCGCATCGGCATCGCCATCGGCCAGGGCCTGCCGCAGCGCCGGCAGCGCGTCGCGGGGGACATAGTGGGTCGCAAGGCCGGCATGCACCGCATCGGCGCCCTTCAGCCGCGCGCCGGTCAGCGCCAGCCAGAGGCCGATCCGGCCGGGAAGGCGCGGCAGCACATAGCTGGTGCCGACATCGGGAAACAGCGCGATCGCGGTTTCCGGCATCGCCACCAGGGCGTGTTCGGTCACGATCCGGTGGCTGCCATGCACCGCGACGCCGATGCCGCCGCCCATGCAGACGCCATCGATCAGGCTGATCCAGGGCTTGCCGAATTCGGCGATGCCCTGGTTGACCGCATATTCGGTGCTGAAGAAGCGCTCGATCGTTGCCTGGTCGTCGGCGAGTGCCGCGGTCCGCATCGCGCGCACATCGCCGCCGGCGCAGAAGGCGCGGCCGCCGGCGCCGTGCAGCAGCACCGCGCGCAGCGTGCTATCGTCGCGCCAGGCCGCGATCGCGGCGCCGAAGCCGTCGATCATCGACTGGTCCAGGGCATTCAACGCCTTGGGGCGGTTCATGGTCAGCAGCCCGAGGGCGCCTTCGCGGCGGGTCAGCAGGCTCGGCTCGGCGGTCTCGGTCATGGGGCAGGCTTCCCGTCATTCTCCCCCTCGCCTAGACGGTCGATAACAATGGGACAAGCCGGGAGGGCGAATGGCTGACGAGGCGGCGCTGAGGATCGACGGCCTGCGCTACGCGCCGCGCCCCGGCGCACGGTTGCTCGATGGCCTGACGCTCGAGGTCGCGGCCGGCGAATGGGTCAGCCTGCTCGCCGCCTCCGGTGCCGGCGCCACCAGCCTGCTGCGGCTGGCGACGGGCGAGTTGCGGCCGGAAGCCGGGCGGATCACCGCCCCGGGCGCCTGGCTGGCCGCGCCGCCGCGCGGCGGCCTGCCCTGGGAAAGCCTGGCCCAGCGCCTGGCGCAGCCGCTCCGCCGGCGCGGCGTTCCGGTTGCCGAACGGGACGCCCTGGTCACCGCGATGCTCGACGCGCTGCAACTGCGCCAGGCCGCCGAGCAGCCGCCCTCGACCCTGTCCGAGACCGAGGCACAGCGTGCCGCGATCGGCGCCGCGCTGCTGGCGGAAGCGCCGCTGCTGCTGCTGGACGACCCCTTCTCCGCCCATGACGTCCCCCGGCGCGCGGCCCTGCTGGACCTGCTGCGGGAGCGCCAGCGGAGGCAGGGCTTCGCGGTGCTGCATGTCGCCCGCGACGCCGCGGAGGCGATGGCGGTCGCCGACCGGCTGGCGATCCTCGACCGCGGCCGCATCCTTCAGACCGGCGCGCCGGAGGCGGTCTTCGACATGCCGGCCAGCGCCACCGCGGCGCGCCTGACCGGTGCCGCCAACCTCCTGGCCGGGCAGGTGGAGGAGGCGGAGGACGAGGATGGGTTGACCGTGGTCCGCCTGGATGCCGGCCCCCTCCTGCCTGGCCGCGCCGTGCGGCCGCTGCGGCGCGGCGCCCGGGTCTGGCTGCTGGTGCGGCCGGAGCATGTGGCGGTCGCGGCCATGGCGGCGGAGGCACTGGGCGAAGGCGCGATCGGCGCCAAGGTGCTGGCGGTTCGGCCGCAGGGCGCGCGGATGGGCCTGCGGCTGGCGCTGGCTGACGGCACGGTGATGGAAGCGCTGCGGCCGCGCGGCTTCGGCGCCGCGCCGAAGCCGGGCTCGCCCTGCGCGCTGGCCTGGCCGCCGCAGGCGGCGCGGGTCCTGTTGCAGGATCTTGGAAGTTGAGCCGCCGATTCAGACCTCCGGGCCATTCGGCCCTCCGGTCACCGGACGCCCGATCCGCAAACGTGAATCCGCAAACGCCGGCGTGATACCGTCTTGTGGCGGGCGAATGGCTGCCGACATCCCCCCGCATCAAAACCCCTGGGAGACGCAGACATGAGCTTCATCCAACGCCGCGGCCTGCTGGTCGCCGCCGGCGGCCTGCTCGCCGCCGCCGCCCTGCCGCGCCGGGTGCTGGCCCAGGCCGCCGCGCCGACCGGCCCCTTCGTCCTGCCCGACCTGCCCTATGCGCCGAACGCCAACGAAGCGGCGATCGACGCGCGCACCATGGAAATCCATCACGGCTTCCACCACCGCGCCTATGTCACCAACCTGAACAACGCGGTGGCGCAGCAGCCGCAGCTCGGCAGCCTGCAGCTCGACGAGTTGCTGATGCGGCTGGGGCAGGTGCCGGAGACCATCCGCACGGTGGTGCGCAACAATGCCGGCGGCCACGCCAACCACAGCATGTTCTGGGCGATCATGGGCGGCCAGGGCGGCGGGCCGGAGGGTGAGCTGGCGGCCGCCATCAACCGCGACTTCGAAGGCTTCGAGCAGTTCAAGACCCGCTTCGAGGGCGCGGCGAACGGCCAGTTCGGGTCCGGCTGGGCCTTCGTCACCGTCGCCAATGACGGCAAGCTCGCGATCGTCGCGCGCCCGAACCAGGACACGCCGCTGATGGACGGCGTCCGCGTGCTGATGGGCAATGATGTGTGGGAGCACGCCTATTATCTGCGCTACCAGAACCGCCGCCCGGAATACACGCGCAACTGGTGGAACGTGGTGAACTGGACGAAGGTCGGCGAACGCTACGCGGCGGCCAAGGCCGGCACGCTGCGTATCTGACGCCGGAAGACAGGGTGCCGGCGCGCTACCGCAGCAACCCGCGCAATGCCGCGGCACCGCGCCGCAGGATCCGCCCGGGCAGCGACGGCGGGACCGGCGGCGGCGGCGGGTTCAGCGTCAGCGGCGCGCCGAGGCCCCAGGCGCTGCCGAGCGAATGGCGCAGCATGTCCGGCACCGTCGGCAGGACGGTGCGCCGCCCATGCCAGAAATCGGCCGTAAGCAGGCCGGTATCGAGCCGATAGGACCGCGAGCAGATGCCGGCGGCGACCAGGCGCGGATCCATGACGTCCGGCACCAGCAGCGCCGTCGCCGGCATGCCGAAATACGGCGCCTCCGTGATCAGGCTGGAGGATAGCGAAAGGGTCTCCCGCACGTTCTCGCAGGCCAGCAGGGCATAGGAGCTGGCAAGGGTGATGCGGGCATTCGGGATCGCCTCCAGCACCGGCCGCAGCAGGGTCCGATCCGCCTCGAAGGGATGCGGCCGCACCAGCAGCAGATCATGGGCCTTGGCCACCTCGGCGATCCGGTCAAGGCAGTCGGCCGGCCTCGCCAGCCTGCCGCCGCGCACCAATGCCCGGTCGATGCGGGTCTGGCCGAAGAACACCGCGATCCGCGCCGCCGGATCGCCGACCACACGCCCGGCCTGCCGGATGGCATTGGCGCGCAGCAGGGCGGCATCGATGCGCACAATCTCCTCATCGACCGCGTTGAGGCGCAGGACGCTCTCGAGCGCCACGTCATTGGTGCGTACGGCCAGGAACAGGTCGCGCCCGAAGCGGATCGGGTCGATCGCGACATCCAGGAACGGCGTGCCCCGATCGCCCAGGAAGCGCATCAGGAAGACCGGCAGTTCGAAGCCGATCACCAGTTCGGCCCCGGCCATATGGGTTTCCAGCCATTGCGCCGCGGCGACCGGCAGCGGATCGACGGCCGAGGTCGCCGCCCAGCCTTCCGGCGAGGATGACAGGCCGAGGAGCGCCATGAACTCCCGCACAGCCGCGGGATGCCCATCGCCCTGCCAGTCGCGCAGCGAGGCCCCGGCATCGACCAGCGCCGCCCCGAGCAGGGATCGCAGCCACAGGCGGTTGGCGAGATGGTGCTCCAGCCCGTTGGCGTCCGAGCGGGTGAAGTCATCGAGGAACAGCACGGTACGCCCGCGAAGATGCAGCGGATCGGGATCGGCATGGCTGGCGTGAAGCGGCGCCGCATGGTCAGCGACAGAGAGGAGGGGCGCCGATATCGTCATCGCCTCAATCTAGCCGCGATGCTGCAACGCCGGTTTTAAGTCGTATGTCGTTCTGCAACACTCGGTAAGCGGGGCCGGCGGTCAGCCGGCGACCGCATACCCTTCTTCCGCGATCGCCGCGGCCACGGCGGCGCGCGGTGCGACGGTCTCCAGGGTCACGAGGCCGGCGGCGAGATCGACATCGACCTTCGCCCCGGCATCCTGCGCCAGCACGGCGCCGGTGACAGCGCGCACACAATGGGCGCAGCTCATGCCGTCCACCTTCAGCACCATCCGGGTCATGGTCAGTCCTTCCTTTCGAGTTCGGCGATGATCGGGCAATCGGGCCGCCCGTCGCCGTGGCAATGCGCGGCCAGGTGCCGAAGCGAGGTGGCCATGGCGCGCAGGCTGTCCGCCTTCGCCTCCAGTGCCGCGACATGGTCGAGCGCCAGGCGCTTCACCTCGGCGCTGGCCCGGTTGCGGTCGCGCCAGAGATCCAGCAGCCGGCGCACATCCTCCAGCGGGAAGCCGAGCGCGCGGGCATGGCGGATGAAGCGCAGCACCGCCACCTCATCCTCCCCGTAGTAGCGGTAGTTGTTGGCGGCGCGCCGGGCACCGACCAGGCCGATGGTTTCATAATGGCGGATCATCTTGGCCGAGACGCCGGTGGCGGCGGCGGCCTCCCCGATACTTTTCATGCCGGCCGCCCGCCGTCCTCAGCGATATCGACAGTCATGCGGCCGGCATGAGTCATTGTTTGGCGCGCAGCCGCCACACCAACCCTGCGCGCTGATACCCGCCTCCGAAAATCGAGATTTTCTCCATCGGGCATCATGCCGGCCTCCAACGGGTGAGCAGCAAGGCATTGGTCAGGACCGCGACCGAGGACAGCGCCATCGCCGCACCCGCGATCACCGGCGAAAGCTGGCCGAAGGCGGCGAGCGGAATGCCGATGGCGTTGAAGCCGAAGGCCCAGGCCAGGTTCTGCCGGATTTTCGCCAGCGTCCGGCGGGTGACCTGCAGCGCGGCGGGCACCAGGGCCGGATCGCCGCGCAGCAGGGTGATGCCGGCGGCGGCGATCGCGACATCCGTGCCGGTGCCCATGGCGATGCCGAGATCGGCGGTGGCCAGCGCCGGCGCGTCGTTCACGCCATCGCCCACCATCGCGACGCGGTGGCCGGCATCGCGGAAGCGGGCGATCTGGGCGGCCTTGTCGGCGGGCAGCACCTCGGCGGCGACTTCGGTGATGCCGAGGCCGCGCGCCACCTGCTCGGCCGCCGCGCGCCGGTCGCCGCTGATCATGGCAGTGGCGACGCCCATGGCGACGAGGCCGGCGACGGCCGCCGCGGCGCCGGGCTTCGGCGCGTCCTCGAAGGCGAGCACCGCCAGGGCGCGATCGCCTTCGATCAGCCAGGACGGGGTACGGCCGAGCGCTTCCTCCACGGCGGCGGCCGCGGCCAGCGTACCGGGCTCCACACCGGCTTCAGCGAGCAGCCGGGCGCTGCCGAGCCGAAGGTCCCGGCCCTCCACCGCGCCTTCCACGCCACGGCCGGGCAGGGCGCGGAATGCCGCGACCGCGGGCGGCGGCGCGCCATGGGCAGCCAGCACCGCGCGCGCCAGCGGATGTTCGCTGCCGGCATTCAGCGCGGCGGCCAGACGCAGGGCGTCAGCGTCGCCATGCACGGCCACCAGGCGCGGCCGCCCTTCGGTCAGGGTGCCGGTCTTGTCGAAGGCGACCAGGCTGATGGCGCCGGCGCGTTCGATCGCCTCCGCGTCGCGCACCAGGATGCCGGCGCGCGCCGCGGCGCCGGTGCCGGCCATGATCGCGGCCGGGGTCGCGAGCCCGAGCGCGCAGGGGCAGGCGATGACCAGCACCGCGACCGCGTGCAGCAGCGCCGCCTCCATCCCCGCCCCCGCCAACGCCCAGGCCGCGAAGGTCAGGGCGGCGATGCCCAGCACCGCCGGCACGAAGACGGCGCTGATGCGGTCGACCAGCTTCTGCACCGGGGCGCGGCTGGCCTGGGCGGCTTCCACCAGCGCCGCGACACGGGCCAGCATGGTCTCGCCGCCGACCGCCTGCACCACCACCAGCAGGCGCCCATCGAGCGCGATGGTCCCGGTATGGACCGGGTCGCCCGGGCCACGCTCCATGGCGCGGCTCTCGCCGGTCAGCGCGCTTTCATCGAGGCCGGACAGCCCTTCCCGCACCACGCCATCGGCGGCGACGCGCTCACCGGGACGGACCACCAGCAGATCGCCCGGCGCCAGGGCGGCGGCCGGCACCTCCTGCTCCAGGCCATGCGTCAGGATGCGGGCGGTACGGGGGCGCAGCGCCAGCAGCGCGGCGATGGCGGCGCCGGTGGCGCGCCTGGCCCGCGCCTCCAGCCATTTGCCGGCCAGGACGAAGAGGATGACGGTCGCCGCCGCTTCGAAATAGAGGCCGTGCGCGGCGTGTTCGGCGCCATGGCGCAGCAGCAGGAACAGCGACAGGCCATAGGCGGCACTGGTGCCGAGGGCGATCAGCAGGTCCATGTTGCCGCTGCCGGCGCGCAGTGCCGCCCAGCCGGCCCGGTAGAAGCGGGCGCCGAGGACGAACTGCACCGGTGTCGCGAGGGCGAGTTGCCACCAGGGGCCGGGCATCCAGTCCCGGCCCAGCGCCATGCCGAGCATGCCGGCCAGGAAGGGCGCGACCAGCAGCGCGGCGGCCAGCGGTGCCAGCCAGGCGCGCGGCGCGGCCGCCGCCGCCTGTTCCGCGCTGTCGACCGTATAGCCGGCGCGGAGCACCGCGGCGTCCAGCAGGGCGGGATCGGTGCCGGCCAGCATGCGGATATCCGCCGCCCCGCTCACCGGATTGACGCTGGCGGCGACGACGCCCGGCACGCGTTCCAGGGCCCGGGTCACGCGGGTGGCGCAGGCGGCGCAGGTCGTGCCGCCGATGGCGAGCCGCACCGCCGCTTCCGGCACGGCATAGCCGGCGGCGGCGATGGCTTCGGCCAGTGCCGCCACGGGGGCGGTGCCAGTGATCTCGGCGCGCTCGGTCGCCAGGTTGACGTCGGCCGTCGCCACGCCGGGCACCCGCGACAGGGCACGGGTCACCCGGCCGGCGCAGCTCGCGCAGGTCATGCCGGCGATCGGCAGGGACAGGCGGGGGGAAGGATGGCGGCTTTCAGGCATGGCGCGGATGTGGGGCTTCCCAATATGGGAAGGTCAAGGGCCGGCGTCATCCGAATGACGGTTGACGCCCTCCCCCAGGCTGCCGCCATGCTGGGCACATGCAATCCTCCCCCTATCTGCTGCTTGGCCTGCTGGCCTTCGCCATGCCGGCCGCCGCCCAGGCGCCGTCCGAGCCGTTCCGCATCGTCAATGGCACCGGGAGCCAGGCGGTCGCGCTGCACGCCGTGCGCAGCGGCCGCCCCGACTGGGGCAACAACCTGTTGAGCCGGGGGGCGCTGGATGCCGATGCCGGCTTCAGCCTGCGGCCTTCGGCAGCGGCCGGCTGCCGCTTCGACCTGCGCCTGGTGCTGGGCGACGGGCGGGAAGCCGTGCTGCGCAACCAGGATATCTGCGCCAACCGGGAGGTCAGGCTGGCGCAGGTCGCCGCCGCGGGCCCGGGCGCCCCGCGGGCGCCAGCGCAGCCGGCCCAGCCGAACCCGCAAGCCCGCGCCGCATCCGGCACTGGCTTCGTGGTGGCGCGCGACCGGGTGCTGACCAACCATCATGTCGTCGATGGCTGCCGCCGGATCCTGGTCCGCGCCGCCGATGGCCGCACCCTGGCCGCGACGCCCCCCGCCCGCGTCGATGCCCAGCGTGACCTGGCTCTATTGACGGTGCCGGGCGATCCCGGGCCGGTGCTGTCCTTCCGCAGCAACCCGGTGCGGCGCGGCGAAGGCGTGGTGACCTACGGCTTTCCGCTGGCCGGGATGCTCTCCTCCGGCCCGACCCTGACGACCGGGGAGATCAGCGCGCTGTCGGGGCTGCAGGACAATCAGACGCAGTTCCAGATCAGCGCCCCGGTTCAGCCTGGCAATTCGGGCGGCCCCTTGCTGGACCGCCAGGGCCATGTGGTCGGCGTCATCGTCTCCAAACTCAATGCGCAGAGGGTCGCGGAGCGCACCGGCGATATCCCGCAAAACGTGAATTTCGCGGTCCGGGGCGATGAGGCGCTGAACTTCGTGCGGCGCGCCGGCGTGACGCCGCAGACGGCCGACAGCAGCGGCGCGGAGCGCAGCGCCGCCGAAGTGGGCGAAGCCGTCCATCGCAGCACGCTGTTCATCCGCTGCGAGCGCTGATCACTCGCGGCCCCGCGCGGGGGCAACGACGCAGACTGTTCAGTTCGCGCTCGCGCCGGCCTCCCGCAGGATCGGCGTCCAGCGCTCCGTCTCCTCCCGCATGAAGCGGAGCAGCTCGGCCGGGCTGCTCGGCGCCGGTTCCAGGCCGTGCTGCGCCAGGCGGGCCGCGGTCTCCGGGTCGCGCAGCGCCTCGTTCAAGGCATCCGACCATCGTGCCACGATCGGTTGCGGCAGGGCGCGCGGCCCCATCAGCGCATACCAGTTGGGGATCGCATAGCCAGGCAGATCGGCGGCTTCAGCGACGGTCGGCACCTCGGGCAGCATCGCGATGCGCTGCGCGCCCGGCACTGCCAGTGCCCGCAGGCGGCCGGTTTCGATGAAGGGCATCACGGTCGCCGCGGTCGCGACGGAATAGTCCACCTTGCCGGAGACGATATCGGTGATGAGCTGCCCGCCGCCGCGATAGGGCACATGCACGGTGCGGATGCCGGCACGATGATCGAGCAGCGCCCCGGCCAGGTGGCCGCCGCTGCCGACGCCGGAGGTGCCGTAGGTCAAGGTCTCCGGCTGTGCCTGCGCGGCCATGATCAGCGACCGCAGGTCGCGCCAGGGCCGGTCCACCGGCACCACGACCACGTTCAGCACCTCGACCGAGCGGCCGATCGGGGTCAGGTCGGTCATCATGTCGAAGTTCAATCGCGTCATGATCGGGTTCATGACCAGGGACCCGATGGTGCCCATCATCACCGTGGCACCGTCCGGCGGCGCGATGACCGTCGCTTCGCTGGCGATGTTGCCGGCGCCGCCAGGCCGATTCTCGACGACGATGGATTGGCCGAGCAGCGCCTGCAGCTTCGGGGCCAGGGTCCGCGTCGTGATGTCGTTGCCGCCACCGGCGGCGGCACCGACCAGGATGCGGATGCTGCGGCTGGGCGACCAGGGGGTCTGGGCGCGCGCGGCGCGGCCGAAGGCGGCGGCGCCGGTGAGCGCGGCGAAGTGCCTGCGCGAAAGCATGGAGCTATCCTCGGATGGTTTCTTATCCATCCGAGGCTAATCCCGGGATCGGGGCGCGGCCAGCGCCCACGAACCCGTGCGTATCAGTTCAGGCGCAGATCCTTGATGTGCTGCGGATCGGCCTGCAGCTCACCCCGCTCCACCTGCTGCACGATGCGGGTCAGCGCGGCATTCGCCGGCGTCGCGATGCCGATTTCCTTGGCGCGATCGACGATGAACCCGTTCAGGAACTCGATCTCGGTACGGCGGCCCTTCACCATGTCCTGTCCCATGGAGGGGCGATGCGCGCCGCCGCCCGGCTTGGAGGCTTCGGCCAGGCGGTGCTTGTCATAGGCGGCGATCGCTTCCGCATTGCCCTCGCCAGCGCCGGCGATGATCTCGGGGTCGAGGTGCAGCACCTCCTCCAGCACATAGCCCAGCGCCTGGCCGACGCGGATCGCTTCCGAGCCCAGCCGCGCGCCGAACCGACGCAGCTGGTCATCCAGCAGCGTGTCGCGGGTGATCAGGCCGGTGCAGGCGCAGAGCCCGTTGCCCATCGCGTTGGTGACCAGCTTCGACCAGCGCTCGCCCCAGAGATTGCTGGTGACCAGCGCGCTGTCGGACAGGCCGACCAGCCGCGCCACTTCATCGGCGCGGTCGGTGATGCGGCCATGCACTTCGCCCACGCGGAAGACGGTGTGCGCGGCGCCGCCCTTGCCGGAGGCGCGCTTCACATGGCCGGGTGCGGCGAGATCGACGGTGATCGAGCTGGCGATGGAGCCGAGCACACGGCCCCAGCCGACCACTTCCGCGATCGTTCCTTCGTTCATGCAGTTCTGCAGGGAGACCATGAAGCCGCCGGGCGAGAGATATTGCCGCATCATCGTCGCGGCCCAGGCGGTGTCGTAGGATTTGGTGCAGATGAAGACGATGTCGAAGGGCTGGCCGTGGCTGACCTTCTGGACCTCGGTCAGGTGCAGCGCCTTGATGCCGGGGACGACGAATTCCGGCACATCGCGCAGATGGCTGATGCGCAGACCATGCTCGCGCATGGCCTGCACATTCTCGGGCCACATGTCGATGAAGGTCACGTCCTCGCCGGCCTGCGCCATATGCGCGCCGGCATAGGCGCCAACCGCGCCGGTCCCCATGATTGCAATGCGCGCGCCCATGCCGCGTCCCCTTCCCTAGCTGTGTGGCGGACTATGCATCCAGGTCCGCGGGGTGGCCAGAGGGCGGGCAGGCTTCGGGATTACGCTTTGGGCGTGATCACCCGCAGCGTGCCGATCGCCTGCGCCACCGCCTGGCCGTCCACGTCTTCGATGATCGCCTCGGCCGCGACCAGGCTGCGGCCCCGGCGCACGACGCGGCCGCGCGCCGTCAGCGTGCCCGCGCCGGGTGACAGATAATTCACCGAGAGGTTCACCGTCGCGGCCATCGTCCCCTCCGGCAATGTCGAGCGCGCGGCATTCACCAGCGCGGCGTCGAGCATGGTGGCCAGCGCGCCGCCATGCACCTCCCCGCGGCTGTTCGCGACATCGGGCGTCGCTTCCAGTGTCACCAGCGCGGTGCCGTCCTTCGCTTCGACGACCTGGAGACCGATCAGACGATAGAAGGGGCGTTGCGGGATCATGCGATGGGAACCTCTGTGTCGAGCACCGCGACCGTGTGGCCGAGATGGTCCAGGAAGCGGATCAGGTCCGGCGCGGCGAGGCCGGTCGAGGCATCATTGGTCAAGGGATGCACCCAGACCAGACCGGGCGCTTCCGCCAGGGCGCGGTCCAGCACGAAGCGGACGCTGCCGGGTGGCGCATTCACCAGACCGAACGGGGTGACCGAACCGGGCAGGACGCCGAGTAGCGCCGCCAACGCCGCCGCATCGCCCATGCGCACGCGCGGCCAGCCGGCGGCACGGGCGAGCGCGTTGACGGAGATCCGCCGATGCTCCTCCAGCGTCGCCAGCATGAGCGGCCCCTCCCCCTTCGCGGGCGCGAGGAAGAGGTTCTTGCTGTGGGTCCCCGGCAGGTCACCGCGCAGCGCCTGGCTTTCGGCCACCGTGAAGACCGGCGCGTGCCGCACGGTGCGATGGGCGATGCCGAGCGCATCCAGCCGCGCCAGCAGCCCTTCCGGGGTTTCCGCCATCAGGGGGCCCGGCGGCGGGCGGCGTAGGCAGGGTGGCGATACATGAGGGGGAGGTGTTCCCGGGGCTGCGGCAGGCGGAATGCTGGCGGGAAGAAAGATCTTCGACAAGACGGGTTGCAATCCTCCGGAGGCATGGTAGAAGCCGCCTCCCGCACGGAGCGCGGGCGTAGCTCAGGGGTAGAGCACGACCTTGCCAAGGTCGGGGTCGAGGGTTCG
>DASYDR010000008.1:0-4681 GCA_036499545.1 Roseomonas sp.
TCCGCCGGCAAGGACCGCACCGGCTTCGGCACCGCCCTGATCCTGACCGCCCTCGGCGCCGATCGCGCCACCATCCTGGCCGACTACACCGCCACCGAACGCTTCTGGCGCCGCACCCACGCCCTGCCCGACGGCACGCCCGCCAGCGCCGCCCGCGCCCTGCTCGGCACCCACCCCGAACTGCTCGAAGCAGCACTGGACGCGGCGATCGCCCCCTACGGCACCGCGGATGCCATGCTCCGCGACGCGCTCGGCCTCGACGCCGCGAAGCGGGCCACGCTGCAGGCGGCGCTGTTGGAGTGAGGCGCTGTCCCGGGATGGGCTTCGCCCCTCCCGGACCCACCCCACCAGGAGGGTAAACCCTCCTGGACCTGCTTCACCTGGTGCCCTGATTGCGAAGGGGGACGCGCGCCCTACACCAGCGCCGTCCCCTGCAGCACCGGCACGCAGCCGCCGCCGACGGTGGCGCGGATGCCGTCCGGGGTGCGGCGCGCGGTGGTGCGGAGCAGGCTCGGGCGGCGCATTTCGACGCCCTGGGTGATGTCCCATCGGCCTTCGGGAGCGTCGGTCAGGGACAGCAGCAGCGCGGCGAGCGGGGTGGCGGCGCTGCCGGTGGCGGCGTCTTCGATGGTGCCGGAGAGCGGGGAGAACATGCGGGCGCGGCGCTGGCCTGGGCCGGCATCGGCATGGAGATAGAGCGGCAGGCGGTTGGGCCCGGCGGCGGTGAAGCTGGCGGCGGCGGTGCGGAACTGGCCGATATCGGGGACGGCGCGGGCGAGCGTATCGGGGGCGACTTCGGCGATGACGAAGGAATTGCCGACCGAAGCGAGGACCGGGCGGTGCGCGCTGGTCAGGATGGCATCGGCGGGCAGGCCGAGGCAGGCGGCGACCAGGGCCGGGTCCATCTCGGCGCCAAGGGTGAGCGGCTGCGGCGCGGCGATGACGGCTTCAGTGACGGCACCGGCGGCATCGCGGGTGATGCGGACTTCGACCAGGCCGGCGATTTCCTCGAAGCGGAGCAGCCCTTCCCTGGCGCGGTCGGCGAGGACCCAGCCGGTGCCGACATTGGGATGGCCGGCGAAGGGCATTTCGGCGACGCGGTTGAAGATACGGACGCGGGCCGTGTTGGCCGGGTTCTCGGGAGGCAGGACGAAGGTGGTTTCGCTGAGGTTGAACTCGGCGGCCAGAGACTGCATTTCGGCGTCGGTCAGGCCGCGTGCGTCGGGGAAGACGGCGAGCTGGTTGCCGCCGAAACGGCGGTCGGTGAAGACGTCGACGGTGACGAAGTCGTAGCGGCGCATGACGGTTCTCCCGGGAACGGTCGGATGATTGCTGGGACCTGCGGGCGGCGCTACCGCCCGGCGCGGATGACTGTCCTGATCGCGAAGCTGGACTGGATGCGGGCGACACCCGGCATGCGGGAGAGCTGTTCCTTGTGGATGCGCTCGTAATCGGCGGCGTCGCGGGCTTCGACCTGCAGCAGGTAATCGGCGATGCCGGTCATCAGATGGCATTGCACCACTTCGGGACAGCGCTTCACCGCGGCTTCGAAGCGGGCCAGGTGCTGCTCGGTCTGCCGCTCCAGCGTGATCTGCACGACGACGGTGACCGCGCCGCGCGGCTCAGGCGTATCGAGCAGGACGGTATAGCCGCGGATGACGCCGCTGCGTTCCATCAGCCGCAGCCGGCGCAGGCAGGCGGAAGGCGACAGGCCGACCGCCGCCGCCAGGGCCGCGTTGCTGACGCGGCCATCGGCGCGCAGCTCCCGGATCATGGCGAGGTCGAGCTCGTCGAGTGCCTGCATGGCAGATCCTGCGAAACTGTGGCGTTTCCTGCGAAGTGAATACTATATGCCGGCAGGATATGCCAGGATTCCGCATGAAACCCGCACGCTCCAGGGCCTAGTTTGGTGACAGGTGCGGAAGGTCCTCAACAGCATGCGCGTGGTGGTTCTCGGAAGCGGTGTGGTCGGCGTCGCCAGTGCCTGGTACCTGGCCAAGGCGGGGCATGAGGTGACGGTGCTCGACCGGCAGCCGGCGCCAGGCATGGAGACCAGCTTCGCCAATGCCGGCCAGGTCTCCTTCGGCTATTCCTCGCCCTGGGCGGGGCCGGGCATTCCGCTGAAGGCGCTGAAGTGGCTGATGATGCGCAACCGGCCGCTGGTGGTCTGGCCGCTGCTCGACGGGCGCCTCTACAGCTGGGTCGCGCAGATGCTGGCGAATTGCACCGAGGCCGCCTATGCCCGGAACAAGGCGCGCATGGTGCGGGTTGCCGACTACAGCCGCCAGATGCTGGCCGAGCTGCGGGCGGAGACCGGCATCGAATATGACGGCAGGGAGCGCGGTACGCTGCAGCTCTTCCGCACCCAGAAGCAGCTCGACCACATCGACGGCGATACCCGGGTGCTGGCGCAGTTCGGCGTGCCCTTCGACGTGCTGGACCCGGCCGGCTGCATCGACCAGGAACCGGCGCTGAAGCATGTGCGGGGGCTGTTCGTCGGCGGGCTGCGCCTGCCGCAGGATGAGACCGGGGATGCGCATGTCTTCACCCAGCGCCTGGCGGCGCTGGCCGCCGCACGCGGCGTGGTGTTCCGCCAGAATGTCTCGGTGCAGGGCTTCGAGACCGCCGGCGACACGATCACCGCCATCGTCACCGACCAGGGCCGCGTCAGCGCGGATGCCTATGTCTGCGCCCTCGGCAGTTTCAGCACGGCGATGCTGAAGACGATCGGGGTCAGGATCCCGGTCTATCCGGTGAAAGGCTATTCCCTGACCCTGCCGGTGCGCGATGAGGACGGGGCGCCGGTCTCGACCGTCATGGATGAGACCTTCAAGATCGCGATCACCCGCCTGGGCGACCGCATCCGGGTCGGCGGCACGGCGGAACTCGCCGGCTTCTCGACCCGCCTGCGGGAGCCGCGGCGGCAGACCCTGGTGCGATCCCTGACCGACTGCTTCCCGCGCGGCGGCGACCCGGCGGAGGCGAGTTTCTGGGCCGGCCTGCGCCCGATGACCCCGGACGGCACCCCGATCATCGGCCCGACCCGCTACCGCAACCTGCACCTCAATACCGGGCATGGCACGCTGGGCTGGACCATGGCCTGCGGCTCCGGCCGGCTGCTGGCGGACCTGGTCAGTGGCAGCACACCCGAAATCGACCATAGCGACCTGGCCGTTTCGCGCTACATGGTTGCAGCAGCTTCGGCGGCTTCGCGTTGATTTCGTAACCGCACCAGTGCCAGATTGCGTGGAATCGGGCCGGTGTCCGCAGGATCGCTATGGGTATCTATCTCGACGTTCCCTTCGCCAACCAGCTCATGCGACCGGGTCAGAACAGCGTCTTCCATGACCCGACCGGTTGCTGGTACGCGAGCGCGAACATGATTGGCTGGTACTTCGAGGCTGGCCCGCGGCTTGGCGTGCCGGAACTGCACAGTTCGTCCCTGCCGCAGGAGATCCGGTCGCGACTCGGGCTGCAGGGGCATCTCGCGACCGGGTCCCGCGAAGCGCGCGCGGTCATGAATGCCTATCATGGCGGCCAGAGCGAGCATGTGCTGCTGGCGGAACGCGAGCATCTGGAACCGGTCGAGCATTGCACGCGGCAGAACTACAATTTCGGCGGCCTGCAGATCGAGACCATTCTGCGTCGCCATGGTCCCATCTTCTTCTACTGGACCAAGGTCGCGCGCGGGCTGCGCTACGGCCATGCCTCGGTGCTGATCGGCATCGGCAAGCGCAACGCCGAGGTGATCTACCATGACCCCGAGAACGCGCCGAACAGCGCCATGCCGCTCGACGCCTTCAACCAGCTGCGGCAGCGCTGGCAATATGCGCTGATGCGCCGCAGCGGCGCCGGCCATGTCATCCGCGGGAGAAGTATTGCGTAGTTTTGCCCTCGGGCGCCGGCATCCGCCGGCTTAACTTCGCCGGGCCGCCGGCGGCGCCCATTCCGGCGCTCGGCCCGCGTAAACGACACGTGCCGCCGGTTTAGCCTCGCCGTGCCGCCAACAGCCGCAGCAGCGCCGCGTCACGCGCGGTGGCGAGTTCGCGGGCCGACTGCCCGCCCGCTTCCGCCGCGACGCCCTCGACCAGCGTTGCCGCCAGCGTGGCATCGACCTTGGGATCGCCCAGGTCCTGCCACCAGCTTTCCACCGCGGGCAGCAGGTGGTGCAGGAAATGGTCCATGCCGCCTTCCCCGCCCGCCAGGTGGAAGGTCAGATGCGGGCCCATCAGCGCCCAGCGCAGGCCCGGCCCCTCGCTGATCGCGGCGTCGACATCGGCGACGCTCGCCACGCCCTCGGCCACCAGATGCACGGCTTCCCGCCACAGCGCCGCCTGCAGGCGATTGGCGAGGTGACCGGGCACTTCCTTGCGGATCTCGATCGGGTGCTTGCCGATGCCGCGGTAGAAACCCATCGCCGCTGCAACGGCCTCCGGGCTCGCCCTGGCACCGCCCACCACCTCGACCAGCGGAATCAGATGCGGCGGGTTGAAGGGATGGCCGATCACCACCCGCTCCGGATGCCGGCAGGTCTCCGACAGGCGGGAGGCAAGCAGGCCGGAGGTGGAGGAGGCGATCACCACCTCCGGCGGCAGCACCGCGTCGATCGCGGCCAGCAGCGGCTGCTTGATCTCCAGCCGCTCCGGCGCGCTTTCCTGCACGAAATCGGCCCCTTCGGCGG
>DASYDR010000009.1:0-3729 GCA_036499545.1 Roseomonas sp.
CTCGGAGGAGGTGAAGCAGGCGCTGGCCGACAGCATCGCCGAGATCCTCGCCCCGGTCGCCAAGCCGCTGGTGATCGACCGCGGCCTGAAGCCGCATGTGGTGCTGGTGGTGGGCGTCAACGGCACCGGCAAGACCACCACCATCGCCAAGCTTGGCCAGCAGTATCGCGAGCTCGGCCTGTCCTGCACCTTCGTCGCCGGCGACACCTTCCGCGCCGCCGCCGTCGAGCAGCTGCAGGTCTGGGCCGATCGCACCGGCGCCGGCCTGGCGGCGCCCGCCAAGCCCGGCGCCGATGCCGCCGGCCTCGCCTTCGACGCGTTGACCGCGGCACGCGCCGCCGGCACCGACGTGCTGCTGGTCGACACCGCCGGCCGCCTGCACAACAAATCGGCGCTGATGGAAGAACTGCGCAAGATCGTCCGCATCATCAAGCGCGTGGACGCGACCGCGCCGCATTCGGTGCTGCTGGTGCTGGACGCGACCACCGGCCAGAACGCCATCCAGCAGGCCAAGGTCTTCTCCGAGATGGTGAACGTGACCGGCCTGGCGGTGACCAAGCTGGATGGTTCCGCCAAGGGTGGCGTCGTGGTGGCGCTGGCGCAGGAATTCGGCATCCCGGTGCATGCCGTGGGCGTCGGGGAGAAGGCCGCCGATCTCAGGCCCTTCGACGCGGGGGACTTCGCCCGGAGCCTGATGGGCGTCGGCTGAGCATGCGGCCGGCCCTGGCACTCGCGCTGCTGCTGGCCATCCCCGCCTGGGCGCAGGAGGAAGCGGCGCCGGTCGAGATGGGCAGCCCGGCGCACCAGGCGGTGATCGGCCTGCTCGGCGCCTTGCTCACCGGTCCTTTCGGCGCCACGCCGCTGCCGGTCGCGGGGGCCTGCGACAATGACGCCAGCCGCGCCGCGCGCCTGTCCGACGACGTGCTCTTCTACCTCGCGGCGTTGAACCGCGATGCGCGGATCGCGGGCAGTTGCACCGACGGCACCTGCCAGGTGCAACTCGGCCAGGCGATACCGGATACGGAGAATGTCTGGACGCGCGGCTACCGCTTCCGTCGCCGCGCCGATGGCGGCCCCGATCCCGCCAGCCTGCTCTGCTTCACCATCCCCTGAGCTTCGGTTTGAGGCTGGACCTGGGTCCCGCGACGCGCTGTTCTCGGCATGTCTGCGAGGAAACCAGTGCCATGAGCAAAGCGCCGCCTGTCAGCCGCTACCCCGTGCCGAAACTGCAGGACATGCCGGACGACATCCGCGCCCGGATCGAGACGGTGCAGGAGAAGTCGGGCTTCATCCCGAACGTCTTCCTCATGCTGGCTTACCGGCCCGAGGAATTCCGCGCCTTCATGGCCTATCACGACGCGCTGATGGACAAGAAGGACGGCCTGACCAAGGCCGAGCGCGAGATGATCGTGGTGGCGATCAGCGCCGCCAACCAATGCCAGTATTGCGTCATCGCGCATGGCGCCATCCTGCGCATCCGCGCCAAGAATCCGCTGATCGCGGAACAGGTGGCGGCCAATTGGCGCAAGGCCGACATCGGTCCGCGTGAGCGCGCGATGCTGGAATTCGCCATGAAGATTACCCATCGCGCGAACGAGACGGACGATGCCGACCGGGAGGCGCTGCGCAAGGCGGGCTTCACCGACGACGAGATCTGGGACATCGCCGCGATCGCCGCTTTCTTCGGCATGTCCAACCGGCTGGCCAACTTCACCAGCCTCAGGCCGAACGATGAATTCTACATGATGGGGCGGGGCTGAACGACCGATGACCGATGAAGTCCGCTGGGAACGCCTGACGGCGCCCGAGATCAATGCGCTGGCCGCCCGCAACGCGCTGGTGGTGCTGCCGGTCGGCAGCCTGGAACAGCACGGCCCGCATCTGCCGGTCTGGACCGACAGCGCGTTGGGCCACGCGATGGCGGTGCGCGCGGCGCAGATCGCGCGCGATGTCCCGGCGGTGGTGCTGCCGCCGATGTGGCTCGGCCTGTCCGAGCACCACTTCCCCTTCGGCGGCACGATCAGCCTGGACTATGCGACCTTCGCCGGCGTGCTGCGCTGCGTCGCGCGTTCGATCATCGCCTGCGGCTTCAAGCGCCTGTTCCTGGTGAACAGCCATGGCGGCAATATCGAGCCGCTGGCCGTGGCCTCGCGCGAGATGGCGCATGAATTCGGCATCCCGGTCGCGACCACGTCGCTGCCGCGCGTCGCCGCCAGGGAGATCGCGGATATCCTGGAGACCCAGCCCGCCGTGCAGCATGCCTGCGAGGCGGAGACGGCGCTCTGGCTGCATCTGGATGCCGCGCAGGTGCGCCAGGACAAGCTCGAGGGTTCCGCATCCCAGGGCGGCAATCTCGGCAACCCGCTGGTCACCCGCTTCTGGTCCTTCGAGGAGCGGGCGCCGGTCACCGGCGTGCGTGGCAATCCGCCGGCGGCGACCGCGGAAAAGGGCGCCCGCCTGGCCGCCGCCATCGCGGAGGGCCTTGCCCGTGCCATGCGTGACGAGGTGCTGTGGACGACGCCTGATCCGGTCTGGACGCCGGGCCGCGCGCAGGGGAATCGCTGAGGCATGATGATGCCGCTGCGCATGCATCGGCTCGCGCTGATTCAGTAACCCTTGTTTCACCGGGGGCGTGCTCCATTGCGCGCCGTGTCTGCCGCCCCCCCTCCGAAGCCCGAACGGTCCGCGCGCAGCCTGCGGGCGCTGCTGGGGCGCCCGTCATCGGCATCCCTGCCGCTGGTCGCCCCGGCGCGAGCCGTTGCGCCGGTGGCGCCGGCGCCGCCTGCCCCGCCCGTGGAGCCCATCGCCTGGGGCGACCAGCTCTGGGGGGCGGGCCTGGCCACGCCGGGCGGGGCGGAGGCGATCATGCGCCTCGCCGCCCTGCTGCCGCTCTCACCCGAGACCACGCTGCTGCTGGTCGGCCGCGGCGCCGCGGCGGCGGGCAATGTCGTGGCCGAGGCACGCGGATCCTGGGTCGCCGCGCATGACACCAGCGTGGAAGCCGCGCCGCCCCAGGCGAATGGCGCCCGCGCCCCGCTGCAGCGGGTCGAGGCGGCCCGTTGGGCGCCATCCACCCCCGCCTTCCGCCAGGGCCGCCAGAATCACGCCTTGCTGCTGGAGCCCTTCCGCGACGGCGCCGCACCCCCTCGGCTCTTGCCGGCCGTGGCGGCGGCGCTGAAGCCCGGCGCGCAGATCGTGCTGTTCGACCTGGTGGTGCGGGATGGCGGTACCAGCGACCCC
The DNA here is from genome assembly GCA_036499545.1 of Roseomonas sp. Taxonomy (GTDB): domain Bacteria; phylum Pseudomonadota; class Alphaproteobacteria; order Acetobacterales; family Acetobacteraceae; genus Plastoroseomonas. The sequence continues at coordinate 3,241 of DASYDR010000009.1, forward strand.
GGCCATGGCCGCTGGCTGCGGCTGGAACGCCGCGGCTCACCACCATCCGAGCGCGCGGCCGTCGCCGCCTTCACCGCGGCCGGCTTCAAGACCCATGTGGTGCAGGATGAAGGTGCCGCCCATGCCGCGGCGGCGATCCAGGGCTGGTCGAAGCTGTTGCGGGCGCTGTCGGACGGCCCGCGGCGGCCATCCCGCCTGCAGGCCGCGGCCCTCGTGGCGGAAGCCGAGGCCTGGCTGCTGCGGCTGCAACTGCTGGAGAGCGGTACCCTGCGCCTGCTGCGCTGGCACGGATCGCTTCGGTGATCCTGGGCGCCTCCCGGCGCCAGGATCACTGAAGGAGTTTTTGGAGCCTTGTAAGTCTCGCGTAGGCGGAAGGGCTGGCGATAAGCTGGTTGCCGCGGTGGCGGAGGAGAGGCCGGTTTGGCCTGGGGCGTCCGAGCCCGTGCCTGAGCTTGAGCCCTCCTCCGTCGTTCCTGTGAACCCGAACAG
>DASYDR010000010.1:0-3985 GCA_036499545.1 Roseomonas sp.
TAGAGGCCGATGCCGGCATCGGTGGTGATGTGGCTGAAGGTCCCGCCATCACTGTAGGCCCCGTCGCCATCCGGCCTGCCGTTCAGGGTGATCGTCCCGCCGGTCGCTTGCGCGCCAAAGGCGGCGCCGGTCGCCTCCAGGTCGACGAGGTTGCCGATATAGCTGCCGCCCCCGGAGACGCTGACCGCCGCCGCGGAGCCGCCGCTCGACCGGGTGGTGGTGCCCGCCGGATTCGAATCCGTGCACGTGCCGGAGGCGACGCTGAGCGCCGCCGGCGCGGCGGCGCATTGCGCGAGCGCCTGTGCGGAGGGCAGCAGCGCCGTCATCGCGGCGGCGAGGGTGTAACGATGATGGCTGATGGAATTCAGCAGCGCCGTCTTCAGCGCATTGCCGGCAGGGGCGTCGGGGGCCTTCATACGGTGAGCACGCAACCTGGTCACTCCTGTCCCGCCGGTTTCTCGAGTAGAGAATCTTTGGTCAAGAAGTAACGGGCTATTCTTGAAGCGACAATCGAAATAACCAGGTGTGATCGAAATTTCCGCCGGCTGTCGCTTCCGCGCAATGCTTGGATACTTAAGAATCCATTAACGCGAATCTCGATCCTGGAGAGGGGGCGAGCGTCACTGTCGACGCTAGAGGAACGGCGCGGAAAGGCGAGGTGCGTTTTTCACAAACCGCGAGTGTATTTCAGAATATCAACATTACAATGCACGTACGGAAAGGGCGCTCGCGGCCGGGCCATGGCGGCGGCCTGGTCCTCACCCGGCGGCGCGATGGATCCGCTTGATGGAATCGAGCCAGACCTGGATGACGCCGCCGTCGCGGGTCACGATGATGGCATAGCTGCCAAATTCCCGGGCGACGCGGACCCCGGTCATGCTGGGGCCCTCCTTGAATTCGACGGTGTCGGCGTAGCGGTCGGAATGCATATGATAGTGCGCGACCATGACGCCGCCATGCACCGAGAAGACCAGGCACAGCATCCCCATGGCGATCCCGCGGTTCATGGTCGCGTGCCGCGGCGTGGCGCCGTAGAGGTGCAGCGCCACCCGCAACAGGGCGATGGACCCTGCCAGGACGAACAGGAACATCAGGATGATCCGCCGGGGCGCCAGCAGCAGGCAAAGGGTGAACCCGGCGGCCATCACCGCCGCGACCAGGGCGGCGATCGCGAATTCCAGCGTGTTGTCCCGCCAGCCATAGTGCCGCCCGGCATCCACCAGGAACCGCCAGGGCAGCAGCAGCCAGACCGGCAGCATCGCGAGCGTCACCGGCACCAGGACGATCGACCCGGCGATGAGGTCGACCGGCTGCAGGAAGGTCCCCATCGGGTGCCGCAAATAGACGAAATAGCCAATATTGAACGAAACGCAGATGACGAAGGCGGCGCTGGCCGCGATGGCGGAAGCGGGCGCCACCGTTTCGATCAGCGTCCAGAGCGAAGACCTGGCGTCTTCGGCCGCCGGTTCCCTGGCCATTCGCTGCCCCCTTCGCGACGCCGCCGGGAGAGGGCGGCCGGTGAGGCGTGCCGCCGGACCGCCATCCGGCGCGGACGCCGGATGGCCGCATCATGCCGCAAAGCCAGGGCCGCCGCATCGGTCATGCGGCGGCGTGAGGAGAGGCGCTAGAACAGGATGCGTTCGCAAGCGCTCACGCATCCTGCTCCAAGGCTTTGTTTGATCGCGTGATTCACGGTTTTCGGTGAGTCCACCTCAACCGATCACGCTCTACGTCGCCGAGGACGCCACGATCCCGCGTTCCAGGTCCTGCACCCAGCCATTATAGGCGCGGTGGATCTGGGCGCCGTTGAAGCTGAGATTGGTGCTTTCCAGGTGGCGGATGGAGAAGCTGTCGCGGGTATAGGCGATCTCCACCACCGCCTGGTCGCGCCGGGCGCTGAAGGTGGCGCGCATCAGCCCGGGCCGGACATCCTGCACCTGCCAGCCGAGGCGGATGGCGGCGCGGCGGATCTGGTCGCCCCGACGCGGCAGCGGCGCATTGCCATGGAAGGCGGTGTCGTTGACCACATAGACCGGGGCGACGCGGGCGCAGCCCGCCAGCCCCACCAGGCCCAGGCCGATACCCGAAAGAAGAAGACGGCGATGCATCGCAGGATGGCTCCGGTGGGTCCGGGGCAGCGGCCCCCGATCGACCGCATCATCGCCATCCGCCCCGCCCGCGCAAGGTATTTGCGCGGGCGGAATTATCCATCGAATGCCGTGCGGTTACCGCCAGATCGGCCGGCCGAGATTGACGTCATGGCCGCTGGTCACCGCGCCGCCGAGCGCGCCCGCGCCGCCGCCGATCAGGGCGCCGGCCCCGGCATTGCCGGAGAGCGAGCCGACGGCGGCGCCGGCGCCGGCGCCGAGCAGGCCGCCCGATACCGCCCGGTCGCCCCGGGAATAGCCGCAGCCGGTGAGGCCGAGGCTGGCGATGGCGACCATGGCAATGGCGATCTTCCGCATGTCCTCCTCCTGTATCCATGATGGACGGCGGGAAAACGCGGGGGCGGGCCGGCGGGTTGCCCGGGGCGGGTTGCACGGCGGCAACCCCGGCGCCCGGCTCGGAATCCGGCTTGAGCCGCCGGGCGGGCCCGGCTAAGGCTCCCGCGCTTTCCCGCGTACCCAGTATCGTGACGGCGGTCGCCCCCCATGCGAGCGGGATGGGGGCGGTCCGCGCCCAGGAAGGTTCGCGCATGTTCTCTCGCCTGTTCGGCTTCCTCTCGGCCGACATGGCCATCGACCTCGGCACGGCGAATACGCTGGTCTATGTGAAGGGTCGGGGTGTCGTGCTGAACGAGCCTTCCGTGGTCGCCATCTCGGACAACCGGGGCCGCAAGCAGGTGCTGGCGGTGGGTGAGGAAGCCAAGCTCATGCTGGGCCGCACGCCCGGCAACATCGCCGCCATCCGGCCGCTGCGCGACGGCGTGATCGCCGATTTCGAGGTGGCGGAGGAGATGATCAAGCACTTCATCCGCAAGGTGCACAACCGGCGGTCCTTCGCGTCGCCGATGATCATCGTCTGCGTGCCCTCCGGCTCCACCGCCGTCGAGCGCCGCGCCATCCAGGAGAGTGCGGAGAGCGCCGGCGCCCGCAAGGTCCTGCTGATCGAGGAACCGATGGCGGCCGCGATCGGCGCCGGCCTGCCGGTGACCGAGCCCTCCGGCTCCATGGTCGTCGATATCGGCGGCGGCACGACCGAGGTCGCGGTGATCTCGCTCGGCGGCATCGTCTATGCCCGCAGCGTCCGCGTCGGCGGCGACAAGATGGATGAGGCGATCATCAGCTACATCCGCCGCAGCGCGAACATGCTGATCGGCGAATCAACCGCCGAGCGCATCAAGATGGAAGTCGGCAGCGCCGCCGCCCCGGATAACGGCGGCGAGGGCACCCTGACCGAGGTGAAGGGCCGCGACCTGATGAACGGCGTCCCGCGCGAGGTGACGATCACCGAGCGCCAGATCGCCGAGGCGCTGTACGAGCCGGTCAGCCAGATCGTCGAAGCGGTCAAGGTGGCGCTGGAGAATACGCCGCCCGAGCTCGCGGCCGATATCGTGGACAAGGGCATCGTGCTGACCGGCGGCGGCGCCCTGCTGCACCGGCTGGACCAGGTGCTGCGCGACGCCACCGGCCTGCCCGTGGTGGTGGCGGAGGAGCCGCTGTCCTGCGTGGCGCTCGGCACCGGCCGCGCGCTGGAAGAGATCAAGCGGCTGCGGCACGTCCTGTCCTCCATGTATTGATTTGTCTTGAGGGGGCGACGCCGGGCATGCCCATGATGCAGGATCGCCCCGTCGGACCGGTCAGGGGGCGGGGCATGAAGGCAGGGTCGCGGTGATTCGTCTCAGCATTCCGCTGCGCCAGGCGCTGGCCCGCCTGACCTTGCCGCTGATGATGGTGGCGGCCTTCGGCACGCTGCTGCTCGGCAAGGCGGACACCATGCTGGCGGAACGGGCGCGCAGCGCGCTGGCCGATGCGCTGGCGCCGCT
>DASYDR010000011.1:0-39743 GCA_036499545.1 Roseomonas sp.
TGCATCAGTTTCGGCGCGTGCCGGTCGAGCTGGAAGCCTTCGAGCACGTCCGCCTGGCGGGAGGCGATGTGCGCACGCAAGTCCGGATCGCGGGCCAATTCAAGCATCGTGCGCCCCACCGCCTCCGGCGAGCGCTCGGGCAGCAGAACGCCGGCGCCGCCGAGGGTGTAAGGCACAGCCCCGGCCGGCCAAGCCAGGATAGGTACGCCATGGGCCATTGCTTCCACCAGAGGGACGCCGAAGCCTTCATGATGACTGAGCGACACGTAAAGATCCGCAGTCCGGTACCAATCATGGAGTTCGTCATCCGACACGGCGCCAGTCAGTATCACCTGATCCTTTAAACCGTGCAGCGCGATACGCTGGTGGATCTCAGTGGGATAAGGCGCGCCGTCAGCCTCCGCCTTGCCGACCAGCACGAGACGGCACGCCGCCCCAAAGGCCGCCCGGAATGCCGCGAAGGCATCCACCAGATCCGCCTGCCCCTTCGAAGGGACAACGCGACCGACGAACAGGATGGTGAAAAGATCACTCACACTTCGCTGCCCGGCAGCCTCTGTGAGCAAACGGCGGACATCGAAAAGAAAAGGGCAGGCGACAGGCGCATCATATCCAGCGCTGCGCAATTCAAGCGCGTTGAATTCGCTATCCGCAAGCGCTGCGACCATGTATGGCCGCATGATGCCGAGTTGCTGCCGCCCTAGATCAGCATAGTGTATGTAGACGGGCAGCCCCTGCAGGAACTTCGACGGCGTTATATTATGGTACATGAGGACTTTTTGGACCGGAAGCGCCAGGATCCGATCGAGCGCGTCATACCCCATCGAGTGGTGGACGACGAGCGCGTAGTCGTCATGCGCGGGCAGATCATCGATCTCCAGCAACTCGGCTTCCAGCGCCGGGTGCCGATGCTGTACGAAGATCTCGCTGGCATAGCCCTGGCCACGCAACCAGTCGCGCATGAGCAGAAGGCTATTGGTGACGGCATCGCCGGGCGCCGAGCCTGAATGAAACTGATGCACGATCCGCGTTCGCCGGCCCGTGCTGCCTGTATAGGTGATAGCAGGGCGGACCATGGCCCGCCCCGGCTCGGGCGACGGTGGCGGCACTTCATCCTGCAAGGCAGCAGCTAGATAAGCGTCGCCACGCTGCCGCAACCACCCCCAGGGGCGCGGCGCAATGCGCTCCAGACGCTGCCCGACCGTACCGGCGCCGGGAAGACGTGAAGCAGCGCGCGTGACCAGGTAGAAAGCGAGGCGCCCTGCCTTCTTCGTCGCGCCCCCGCCCTCGCCCATCACGCGCTTCAGACGTTGGACCCGGGATTGCGGCATCCCTGCTTCCTGCAGAGCAACCCCCACACGCTTCTGCATGAGGCGGCGGCCCGCCCGCATCGGGCCCGTGGTCCGCCACGACGTGCTGGCATAGACCTGCGCCAGGCGCACATTCGCCTCGTCAGCGCGCTCCTGAGCAGCGGCGGCCCGCGCGGCCTCTTGAGCGGCATGCGATTCAGCCTGTGCCACCGCCTGCTTCACGCGTGCTTCCGCATGCCGGGTCTGCGCTTCCGCTTGCTGGGCACTAGCTTCAGCCTGCACAGCCTGTGCCTCAGCCTGCGCAGCCCGTGCCTCCGCCTGCCCAGCGCGGCCTTCCTCCTCTCGAGCACGGGCTTCCGCCTGCGCCGCACGCAATTCGGCTTGGCCGATACGCGCCTCTGCCTGCCGGGCGCGCATTTCGGCATCGATGATCCTGTTGAGATGCTCCGCATCCGCGGCGCGGATGAAATCGTCGAAGACGTTGGCCGGCACAACGAAGGCCGGCGCCAATTCCTCCCAGCGCTCCGCTGCGATGTAGAAGCGGTTCAGACCGTCGAACCACACGAAGCGATAGTCCGCAGCGAGTAGCAGGTCCTCCCATTCCGCGTGGGTCTGCTCCTGCGACAGCGGCTTCGTGGCCTCGACCAGCACGATCCAGGGGCGGTGCCTGATGAAATCAGCTCCCGCCAGCACATCGCGCTCCGCCCCCTCAACGTCGATCTTCAGGAAGTGAATGTCGTGGGGGGCAAACTCGTCGCAGATGGAGGCCAGCCTCCGCGACGGCACTTCATGCTCCCGAACCTCGAACCCCGCCGCGCGATGCTGTTCGGCGATAGCATGATCCGTGGTGGACAAACCCGTACCAACAACTTCGAAGAAATGCACGGGCAGCGAGCCCGCTCCCGCCGCGACAGCCAAGGTCACGTCACGAGGTCGCGCTGACGCAATACGCGGCGCATAAGAAGGGTTGGCCTCGATATTGATTCCGCGCCAGCCTTGATCACTGAAGGTGCGGGTTACGGAGTACTCATCCGGATGCGCGGCTCCCACATCGATCCAAAATCCTTGGGCGACGTGCTTGAGCGCACGCCAAAGCATCACATCTTCAAAATTCTGCGCATAAGATACGAAGGTCACAGAGCATCACCAGTTAAAGGAATTATCGCCCTATTCCGAACCATCACGGAGCTCCCGGCACAACTGAGTCGTAAATTCGGTCACGCAAGCGCTCGACAAATTTTCGATCTCCTTCCTCGGAAGCCTGAATTTCATTTCATCATTCATGCTTCCAGTTTGCACGTTAGGGACGCCGCTTTCAACTTACCCCCTGGAGTGAGCGTCCCCGTGCGGATAGCCCCGTTGGTGCAAAGCGGAAAACGGGTTTGCGCTGTGCAATGCTGGCGCCGGCGTAACTCACGCAAGCCCCCCACCTATCAATTTCTCGTATTCCAGCGATCAAGATCAGACGGCGGTACACACTGGTTCCGCAAGAAAAGCTCACGCGGCGGGCGTTGAGCAGGAGGACACCCGTTGGGCTGTTGGAGCCCTCGACAGCGGGCAAGGTGGATAATCGCGGCCAGACCGGGCCTGACTCACGCCCGTTCGCTAATGCTGTATTGTGGATGGCTCGGGAGGGCGCGCGTTGGCATGCCCCACCGCCCGCCGACGGCCATTAGGAGCGTGTTTGTCCGCTTCCGTCGATGGGCGCGGATCGATGCCTGAACGCGAATGCTAGAAGCCCTACGGGGCGCGACCGACTTCGAGTACGCGCTGGTGGACCACCACCATCATCCGTGCCCACCAGCACAGCGCCCGCGGTAAAAGGGTGGCTGCGGCTCAAGCCATAGGCCGCTCGCGCGGAGACTTGACCAGCAAGATCCACCTCTCCGTCGATGCGCTCGGCAATCTGCTTCCTACCACCTCCGAAGGATTGGGCGACAACGGATCATATCGGGCCGTCCGGTACCGCAGGCTCTCCTTCGATCTCGGCATCTCCTGACGCCAGGAGAAGAACGCCACGCGCTTCGCCTACATCCCCCGCCACATCTCCCCGTCCCGCACGGCCAGCCCCTCATCGGCCAGCTTCACCAGATGCGCGAGCAGGCTGCGCGCCGCCGCCGGCACCAAGCGTGGGTCCAGGTCCGGCCCATAGACCGGAGGCACCAGCGCCGCCGCGCTCGCCGGACCATGTTTGCGGACGGCGTCCAGCACCTTCGCCTCGCGCTCCATCCGGTGCGCGGCCAGCGCCGCGATATAAGGCATCGGGTCGTGCAGCGCCGGGCCGTGTCCCGGCAGATAGAGCGCATCGCCGCGCGCCGCGAGCTTCGCCAGGCTCGTCATGTAATCCGCCATGCTGCCATCCGGCGGTCCGACCACGGTGGTGGACCAGGCCATCACGTGATCGGCGCTGAACAGGATGCCGTCAGGGCCGTCATGCTCCAACGCGAAGCAGAGATGGTTGGCGCAATGTCCCGGCGTGTGCAGCGCGGTCACGCGCCAGGCATCGCCTTCCGTCAAGGCGCCATCGGGCAGCAGGATATCCGGCGTGAAATCATGGTCGCCGCCCTCGCCGCCCTGCTCGGGTGGCGTCAGATGGCGGCCGAAGCCCAGGCTCGGCGCCCCGGTCGCCGCCTTCAGCGCCGCCACGCCCGGCGAATGATCACGATGGGTGTGGGAGACCAGGATATGGGTCACCGTCTCGCCTTCGACCGCGCGCAGGATCGCCGCGAGATGATCGGCATCGGCGGGGCCGGGATCCAGCACCGCGACCCGACCGCGGCCGATGATCCAGGTGTTGGTGCCGCGGAAGGTGTGGGCGCCCGGGTTGTTGCACAGGATGCGGCGCACCCCGGGCGCCGCCTGCTCGACGGCCCCATGGGGCAGGGAATCCTCACGCACGTGGCGGATGCTCATGGCTGGCGCCTCCGGATCAATTCACGATGCAGGATGTAGAGGCCGGCGGCAACGATCAGCACCGCGCCGGCAACGGTGGTGGTGCCCGGCACGTCGCCCCACATCAGCCAGCCGAGCGCGATCGACCACAGCATGGAACTGTAGGAATAGGGCCCGATCGAGGAGACCTGTGCACTGGCATAGGCTTCCGTGAGCATCACCTGGCCGAGGGCGCCGAACAGCCCGACGCCGATCAGCAGCAGCCATTCCATCCCGGTCGGCGTCACCCAGACGAAGGGCAGCGCCAGGCTGGTGATCGCGGTCATCAGCAGCGACTGCCACATCACGATGGTGGTCGAGCTTTCGGTCGCGGAAAGCCCGCGCACCAGCAGCGTCGTCAAGGCGGAGAAGACGCCGTTCGAAACCGCCACGATGGTGCCGATCACCAGCAGCGAAGACGCCCCACCCTGCCCTTCCGCCTGGAAGGCGCCTTGCCCGAGCGCGATCACCACGATGCCGGCGAAGCCGCCCAGCACCGCGGTCCAGCGATGGACCCCGACCTTCTCGCCGAGGAAGGGGATCGACAGCAGCGTGACGAAAAGCGGCGTCGTGTAGCTCAACGCCGTCTGCTCGGCCAAGGGCAGCACGGTCAGGGAGAAATAGCCGCAGGTCATCGCCGCGGTGCCGGTGCAGGCGCGCAGCATATGGCCGGGAAAGCGCTTCGTCCGCAGCAGGGTCCAGTTCCCGCTGCGGAACACGATCACCATCACCACCGGCAGCGCCAGGGCACTGCGGAAGAACATCAGCTCCGCGACCGGCAGGCGCGCGGTGGCTTCCTTCACCAGCGCCGACATGATGGTGAAGAAGGCCGTGGCGCCCAGCATCAGGATGGCGCCGCGGCGCACGTCGTGGCGAAGCGGCATCAGCGCCGCTCCTGCGCGCGGCGCACCCGCTCCCGGTGCAGGTTGTAGATCCCGGCCAGGATCACCAGCCCGGCGCCCAGGATTGTCGTCCAGGCCGGTACCTCGCTCCAGATCACGAAGCCGATGCCGATGCCGTAGATGAAGGGCGTGTACTCATAGGGCGCCAGCACGCTGATCGGCGCCAGCGCGAAGGCGCGGCTGAACAGCAGATGCGCCACCGCATTGGCGGCGCCGAAGAACAGCAGCGCCAGCACGACGCCGCCCGAAGGCAGCGTATCCGGCGGCGGGAAACTCGGCAGCAGCAACAGCCCCATCGGCACATGCGCCGCCATCAGCCAGAAGGCGATCGCCGCGGGCTTGTCGGTGCGTGAGAGCAGCCGCGTCCAGATGCGGGTCAGCGCCATGATGCAGACCGCGCCCAGCAGCACCAGGCTCTCGATCCGCCAGAGATCGCCGGACGGTTGCAGCATCACCAGCACGCCTGCGAAGCCGATCCCGGTCGAGGTCATGCGCCGCCAGCCGACCGTCTCGCCCAGCAATGGGATCGCCAGCAGGGTCATCAGCAGCGGCGTGGCGCAGGCGACCGCGTAGGAATCGGCCAGCGGCACCGAACGGATCCAGGCCCAGTACCAGCAGGCGGAGACGCAGCAATGCAGGATGCTGCGCGCCGCCAGCAACCGCTTGTCGACCGGATAGAAGCCGCGGCCGCGGGTGATGATCGCCAGCACCGACATGCCGATCACGCCGCGGCAGATCATGGCGACCGCGATGCCGATCTCCGGCAGCACCCATTTCACCGCCGCGTCGGCGCCGGTGATGATCAGATAGCCGATGACGACCAGCCCGATGCCGCGCACCGCCTCCGCCCCGGTCGGGATGGAGAGCGCGGTGACTGTTCGGTCAGGCAAGATCCGCCTCGGCCGCCATGCAGGTGCAGCCGTCGGCATCACGCGTCTCGAGCAGCAGGCGCGCCCCGTCGCGCCGCGCCAGAAGGGTCAGCGCGCGACCGTCGAAGCAGGGCCGCAGGCCACGGAAGGCGAAGCGCACCAGCCGCGCGCCAGGCGCCTGGTCCAGCGCGTGCCGCGCCAGCAGCGTCGCCTGCAGCGGGCCGTGCACGATCAGGCCCGGATAGCCCTCGACACCCGTCACATAGGGATGGTCGTAATGGATGCGGTGGCCATTGCCGGTCAGCGCCGAATAGCGGAACAGCAGCAGCGCATCCGGCACCAGCGTGGCGCGGGCTGCATCCGGCCAATCCGCGGCCGGCGGTGCCGCCTTCACCGCGGCGCCGTCCGTGCCGCGGTAGACGATGTCGTGTTCCTCGGTCAGCACCGGGCCACGGTCATTGGCGATCTCATGCCGCACCGTGACGAAGACCAGCCGGCCCGAACCACCGATCTTGTCGCTGATCCTGGCGATGGTCGAACGGCGGCTGACGCCATCGCCCTCACGCAGGGCATTGTCGGTGAAATCGAGCCGCCCGCCCGCCCACATCCGGCGCGGCAGGTCATGCACCGGCGGCAGGAAGCCGCCCCGCTTCGGGTGCCCATCCTCGCCCAGCTGCTCCGGAACCCGCCAGTCCTGGAACAGCATCCAGTGCCAGAGCGGCGGTATATCGCCATCCGGCGCCGCGCGGCCGAGCGTCGCGGCAAGGCCCTGGACCAGACGCGGGTCGAGCCGATCCTCCCGCACCTCGGTGCGGCCGAGGTAGTCTTCGTACGCCACTCAATCCTCCCGGACGTAGATCTTGTAGCCTTCGATGGTGCCGCCGAGATGATAGCGCTGCCAGGTCTCCGCGAAGAGCGGGTGGCGCGAGAAATATTCGATGAAGTTGAATTCCCGGCCGCACCAGGGAATGCCTGGGTTGTCGGAGACCAGCACGGCGGCCGGCGGGGCGCGCGCGAAATCCTCGGCGACGGTGCGGTAGACGAAGAATTCGGCCCGGCTCATCTCCCAGGTCTGGCGGTAGCGCTCGCCATTCTCCGGGCAAGTCCCGTTGGTGCCCTGCAGCAGCCAGAGATTCATGGTGCGCAGCGTGGATTGGGCGCGGGCATAGTTCAGCGCCGGATAGACCGGATAGATATCCGGGCTCAGCACCAGCAGCCGTTCGCCATAGGCTTCCCGCCGCAGCAGGGCGGTCAGCTTGCCGGCACGGTCCCAGTCGAACCAGAATTCGCGCCAGGGCGCTTCCCCGCGCGCGGCATAGATACCCATGCAGGCCGCCATCGCGGCCGCGACCAGCGGCGCCACGGCCGGGCGCCGGACCGGGGTCACCACGCCATCGAACCAGCGCGCGGCGCCGGCGGCCAGCGCACCACAGGACATCATGACGACGGGGATCGCGTGGTAGCTCCACCCCTTGTGCTGCACCCAGGCGGAGGCGAAGGCGCCGGCCGCCGCGATGACCAGCACGGTCGGCAGCACCGCCGTGCCGCGCGGGCGGAAGGCGACCGCGGCGGCGCCGAGCATCAGCACCAGCGCCGGGCCAAGGATCGGGGAGATCAGCACGTCGAGCGGGTTGAAGACGCTGAGGTCGGTGTAGAATTGCCAGACCAGCGGCACCACGTAGCCGAAATAATCCGGAAAGAGCAGCGGGATGCAGGCGAGGTAGACGAGCCAGAGCCCGGCCATCAGCCAGGGCATCGGATCGCCGAGCGCCCGGCGCGGCCCGCGCCGCAGCAGCACGAAGCCCTCGACCATGGCCGGCACCGCCAGGAAATGCGGCTTCAGGGCGAAGCCGATCGCGGCCAGCATGGTGACGGTGATGGCGAGGCCGCGCGACACCGGCGGCCCCTGGACGCGCCGCGCCGCCAGCACGGCATAGGGTATCGCGAGCACGGCCATCAGGTGCTCGCGCTGTGCGAAATCATAGCCCGCCATCAGCATCAGCAGCGGCACCACGGCGGTGAGCACGGCGGCCTCGATCGGCCCTTCCTCCCGCCCGGCGCGGAGCCGCACCGTCAGCCGCCAGGCCAGGCCGCAGAGCAACAACACGCACAGCAGCAGGGCCTGCGGCCCGTCGAGCGGCGTCCAGGCCGCGATCGCCGCCGGAATCAGGGTCAGCACGAAAATCAACGGCGGGTTGACGTCGATCAGGTCGCTGTAGAGATGTTCCCCGGCCAGCCAGCGCTCGGAGAAGTTCAGGACGGCGGAGACGTCGTGGTTGAGCGGCGGCGCCAGCACGATGAGCAGGAAAGCGAGGGCCGGCAGCAGCGCCAGGGCGCGCAGCAGCCCGAGGCGGGTGCGCAGCCCGGTGGCCACGGCGGCCGGGGCGACGGCATCCGGCGGCAACGCGGTCTCGGCGGATTTGGCAGGTGGTGACGTCATGGTCCCGGTCGCCGCGCATCAGGGGCGGCCAGAGGCATCCTGCCCCGGCATTGCGGCCTTGGCGAGGCGCCCGGGGGGTGAAAATGCGCATTGCAACGCAGCGTCAATCCCCAGGCAGATCGCCGAAGGGCGGCGCCCGCCCGGCCTGGTATCGCCCGCGCGCGACGCTGGACGGCCCCGGGCCGCCCTGCCAGAAGCGGCGGATGGATGCCGGCGAATACGCATTGATGGACGCGGTCGAAGACCGGATGTGGTGGTACCGCGCCTTGCGGTCCCGGGTCGTGGCGGCATTGAGCGGCCGTCCGGGCGCGGTGGGGCCGGTGCTGGATGCCGGCTGCGGCACCGGCGGCATGATCGCGGCCCTGCGCGCCGCCGGCGTCACCCGCCCGCTCACCGGCCTGGACTACATGCCGGACGCGGCGCTGCGCGCGCGGGCCAAGGCCGGCGAGCCGGTCGCGGTCGGGGATATCGCGCATCAGCCATTCTCCGAAGGGCGGTTCGGGGCGGTCATCAGCCTCGATGTGCTGAGCCATGCCGCCGTCGACCCCGCCGCGGCGCTGGCCGAAATCTTCCGCGTCCTCGCCCCGGGCGGCACCCTGATCCTGAACCTGCCGGCTTTCGATTGGCTTAAAAGCGCGCATGACGCCCGGGTCCACAATGCCCGCCGCTTCACCGCCGGTGGCATGCGCGCGGCGCTCACCGCCGCCGGCTTCCGCCGCATCGAGACCCGCTACTGGAACACCCTGCTGCTGCCGATGATGATCCTGCAGCGCAAGCTGCTGGCCCGCGGGACCGATGCCGCGAGCGATGTCGCCCCCTTCCCGCCATGGTTGGATGCCATCCTGCATGGCGTCACGGTGGCCGAACACGGCCTCGCGCGCCTCGGGCTCCGCTATCCGGCGGGCGGCTCCATCCTGGCAGTGGCGACGCGGCCGTGACCGAGGATCCGAACCCCATGCCCATTGGCCTGTCCATCGTCGTCCCGGTCTATAATGGCGCCGCCACCGTCGGCGCGCTGGTCGACGCCCTGTCCGTGCTGCGGCCCGAAGGCGGGCTCGAGATCGTGCTGGTCAATGACGGCAGCCCGGACAATTCGGGTGAGGTCTGCCGCGCCCTGGCCGCCAGCGCCACGGTGCCGCTGACCTATGTCGAGCATGCCCGCAATTTCGGCGAGCACAACGCAGTCATGACCGGGCTGCGCCATGCGCGCGGCGACTACGTGATCACCATGGACGACGATCTGCAGAACCCGCCCGAGGAGGTGGTGCGCCTGTACGACCATGCCCGCCTCGGCCGCTTCGACGTGGTCTACACCCGCTACGCGGTGAAGGAGCATGAAGGCTGGCGCAACCTCGGCAGCCGCTTCGCGAACTGGGTCGCGGACCAGCTCATGGACAAGCCGAAGGGGCTCTATTTGTCCTCCTTCCGCTGCATGAGCGCGCTGGCGGTGGGCGAGGTGGTGAAATATGCCGGTCCCTACCCCTATGTGGACGGGCTGCTGATGCAGGTGACCCAGCGGCTCGACAGCATCGAGGTGAAGCATTTCGCCCGCGCGGAGGGCCGTTCCAACTACACGCTGAAGCGGCTGGTGCGGCTCTGGATGAACCTCGCCACCAATTTCTCGATCCTGCCGCTCCGCCTGGCGGTGATCGCCGGCGCGGCGATGGGCTTCCTCGGGCTGCTGGCCGCTTTCTACGTGGTGCTGGAGGGGCTCAGCGGGCAGACGCCCTCCGGCTGGGCGTCCCTGATGACGGTGACCCTGCTGATCGCCGGCGTGCAGTTCCTGATCCTGGGCGTGCTCGGCGAATATGTCGGCCGCGCCTTCATGTCGGCCAACGGCAAGCCTCAGGGCGTGGTGCGGGAAGTGCTGTCGCCGCATGGCGGCGGCGCGCGAGACCTGCGCCCCGGCGGCGATGCCGGGTCGCGCTCCTCCGTCCGGGCGGTTTCGTAATGGGTCCCTACTGGCTGGCGTTGATCGCCGCGATCTCGACCTCGCTCTGCGGCCAGGTGCTGCTGAAATACGGCGCCACCGGCGCGGTGGCGGCGGGCGGAGGCTTCATCGCCCAGCTTTTCCGCCCCGCGACGATGGTCGGGCTGGTGTGCTATGGTGGCGCCGCGCTGCTCTACATCGTGGCCCTGCGGCGCATTCCGATGGGAGTTGCCCTGCCTTGCACCGCCGCGAGCTACGTCGTCATTGCCCTGATCGGCCGATTCGTCTTTGGGGAATCGCTCGGAACTCAGCATGCGCTGGCGATCGCGCTGATTTGCGGCGGCGTCGTGCTCCTGGCGAGCGCGTGAGCGGCGCGGTGGCCGGCCGCCTCGCCGGGGCCTTCACCGCGGTTGCCTTGCTCCTGGCCGGCTGCGCCACCCCGCAGCCCGAGGCCGATTGCGGCGCCGGCATGCGGCCGATGCTGGAACTGACCGCTTATCTCGGCGGCAATGTGTCGGAGGCGGATTGGCAGCGGTTCCTGACCCAGACCCTGACCCCGGCCTTCCCGGACGGCCTGACCGTCGCCTGGGCGCGCGGCCAATGGCGCAATCCGGAAGGCGGCCGTCTGGTGCGGGAAGCGACCCGGGTGCTGACCGTGCTGGCCGGCGACGATGCCCGCGCCCGCTTCGCGCCGGTCGAGGCCGCCTATCGCGAGCGTTTCCGCCAGCGCTCCGTCCTGGTCACCACACAGCGGGTCTGCGGCAGCCTCTGACCTGGAGACCGCCTGGCAATGGCCGCGGCGAAGCTCTGGTGAGCGATTGTTCGTCCCTGCCGCGCCGGCGCAGGCCCATCAGACCGGCGCGTTGGTGAAGCGCTCCACCTGGAATTGCCGCGCGCCCTTCAGCACGCCGTATTCGACCGCGTTCGGCACCCAGTCCTGATTGTCGTAGAGCAGGCGGGAAAAACAGAAGGTTTCGGCGTGGGTAGCACAGTAGCGCTCCAGCGCGCGGTAGTGCTTGCCTTGCTCCGACCGGCCGCGATTCACATCCGCCCGCTGCGGGAAGAGGTTGATGTCGAGCCCGCCGCCCTGGCGATGGCTCATGCCATGGCCCTTGTCACCGCGGCCGCGGAAGCGATCGCTGATCTTGCCGAGCCAGCCCGCCATCCGGCTCGAATCCCGCTTCTCCGGATTGGGGGCGGAGGTGCCGTAGGCCACCACCACCCGCTCCCGCGTCATGTCGAAGAGGTAGATGTAGCTGTCGAGCGGGACCTCGACGATCCCGACCGAACCGCGCGACATGGTCGTATAAGCCTCGCACCAGAGATCGGGCAGCAGCGCGGCCAGCCGGTCCTTCACCGCGGCCAGGGGCTGGCCCCGAAGATCGGACATGATGGCGGGGTAATTGATCGCGTAGCGCGGCATCGCGGTTCCTCCTGGCGCCGCAAGCTATCCAGGAGCCAATTCGCTACCGAACCAAGCTTCGATGACAGGCCTTCACGAAGCCGCGACCAGGGCTACCTGCTCAGGCGGCCAAACCCTTCAGCGCCCCGCAGACCTGCTCCACCTGGGCATCGGTCAGTTCCGGGTACATCGGCAGGGAAAACACCTCGAGCGAGGCGCGCGCCGTCTCCGCACAGCCGGCGGGGCCGAGCGCGGTGCGGCCCTTATAGGCCGGCTGCAGATGCACCGGCATCGGGTAATGGATTCCAGTGCCGATCCCCTGCGCCTTCAGCCGCGCCTGCAGCGCCGTGCGGTCGGCGCTGCGCAGCACATACTGGTGAAAGACATGCTCCACCCCGGCCCGGCGCAGGGGCGGCGCGATCGGGCCGGCGGCGAGGGCCGCATCATAGGCATCGGCGATCGCGCGCCGGCGCGCATTGCCGGCATCCAGCAAGGGCAGCCGCACCCGCAGGATCGCCGCCTGCACCTCGTCCAGCCGGCTGTTCACGCCGACTTCCGCGCTGATGTAGCGCTCATGCCAGCCATATTGCCGGATCGCCGCGATCCGCTTCGCCAGCGCCGCATCGCCACTTGCCAGCACCCCGCCATCGCCGAGCGCCGCCAGATTCTTGGTGGGGTAGAGGCTGAAGGCGGCGGCGCGGCCCATGGTGCCAAGCATGCGCCCGTCCAGCCGGCCGCCATGCGCCTGCGCCACATCCTCGATCAGCGCGACACCGTTGCGTTCGCAGGCCGCGAGCATCGGATCCAGGTCACAGGCCTGGCCGTAGATATGCACCGCGATCACCGCGCGGATCGGCGGCAGGCCAGGCGGCGGATCCTCCAGCACGGCGACGAGTTCGTCCGGATCCATCGTGTAGTGCTCGGGGTCGATATCGACCAGCAGCGGCGTCGCGCCGGTCATCTCGATCGCCGCCACCGTCGCGACCGCGGTGTGGGAGACGGTGACGACCGTGCTGCCTTCCCCGATGCCAAGGCCGCGCAGGATCAGCACCAGGGCATCGGTGCCATTGGCGCAGCCGACGGCGGTCATCGGCGCACCACCGGCATGGGCGCCGAGCCAGGCGCCATATTCCCGCTCGAAGGCCTCGCCTTCCTTGCCGAGGATATACCAGCCGGAGCCGAGGGCACGCGCCACCGCGGCGTCGATCGCTTCCTTCTGCGCGCGATAGGCGGCGCCAGGATCGGCCTGGGGCACCATGGGAACGCCTGCATTCATCGGGGTTGCCTCCAGAGCGTGATGACTTGAGCCCGTCAGAGATAATCGGCGAGGCGCGCGCGGTACCAATCGAGCGAGAGCCGCAGCCCCTCGTCGATCTCGACCCGCGGCCACCAGCCGGTTGCGGCCCGGAAGGCGCGATCGTCCGCCGCATAGCTGCCGATGTCGATCGGCGCGCGGTCGGCAGGGAATTCCTTCATCTCGTAGCGGCCGCGGCCGTCATTGGCGGCGATCAGCCGGTCGGCCAGATCCACCAGCCGGATCGGCGCGGAACCGCCCAGGTTGAACACCTGGCCGATCACCTGCGGCTCGGCCGCGCGCTCGGCCGCGCGCAGGAAGGCGCCAACCACGTCGTCGAGATAAGCGAGATCGCGCAGCTGCTCGCCGCCCCAGACCTCGAAAGGTTCATCCTCGATCACCCGGCGGATCCAGATGCCGAGGAAGGTCTGCCGCGCATCCCTGATACGCAGCCGCGGGCCGTAGCAATTGGTCAGCCGCAGCGAGACCACCGGGCGGTGATGCACGCGGCTTTCCAGCAGCCAATACTGCTCCCCGGCCCATTTGGAGACGCCGTTCGCATCAGGCGGGTTCACCGTGTGCTTCTCGTCGACCGGCAGGTATTGCGGGCGACCGTAGAACTGGCGGGTCGAGGCATGCACGACGACTGCCTTCGGTGCCGCTTCCCGCATCACCTGGATCAGCCGGACCTGGGCCACGGCATTGATGCCGATATCGGCGACCGGGTCTTTCTGGCCGCCCATATGGCTGGTCTGGGCGGCCATGTTGAACAGCACGTCGCAGCCCTGGGCGAGCGAATGCAGCTCGGCGTCGCGCAGGTCGCCGCGCACCAGCAACACGCCGGCGCCTTCGAGATTGGCCGGGTTGGCGCCGCCATCCGGCATCATGGCGTCGAGCGCCGTCACCCGCGCGCCGAGCCCGGCCAGTGCATGACACAGGCCGGCGCCGAGGAACCCGGCGCCACCCGTCACCAGCACCCGCTTGCCGCGCCAGAATTGCTGCGCCGCCATCGCCATCACCCTTGTCCCCGACATCTTCTACTCTGTCGCCCGATTGCGGCGGGAAGGTGCCGCAGGATCGGCGGCTTCCGGGCGCGGCGATGCCTCCCTGGCCGCCGAACGGCATAGACGAAGGCCGCCCGGCTCGCCAGGGCGGCCCAGGCTGCCTTACACGGCCGGCGCCTTGGCGATGCCGGTGATCTCCACCCGCCAGCGCGGATCGACCAGCTTCGCCTCGATGGTCATGCGCGCCGGCTTGGCGGCGGGATCGAGCCAGGCGTCCCAGGCGCGGTTCATCGCCGGCGCGTCGGTGATATCGGCCAGCACCACCGTCACGCTGACCAAGGCGCGCTTGTCGGTCCCGGCCTCGGCCAGCAACGCGTCGATCTGGGCCAGGATGTCCGCGGTCTGGCCTTGCGCGTCCAGCGACGGGTCATCGGCCACCTGCCCCGCCAGCCAGATCATGCCCCCCGCCACCACGGCGCCGGACAGGCGCCCCTCCTCGGCCAGTCTTCGGATCATCGTCGTCCACCCCAGCATGCCGCTTCCCGCGGCGACCGCCCGCACGCCATCATGCGCCGGCCAGACGGGACCATGCCATGCGGGAGCCGGCCGGCAAGACCATTGCGGCGACGCGCCAGGCGCCTGCGATCTTCTTCCCCGGCACCGGACGAAGCGGCACCGATCCGCGGTGCCGCGTGTCGCGAGCCGCGCGGGATGGACACGCGGCCATGGTGATTAGCCGGGCCGCACGATCAGCGTCAGCCCGTCCACCGCTTCCACCCGGATCGGCGTGCCGGGCGCGACAGCGGCGGTGCCCGACGGCAATCTCGCCGGCCAGTCGCTGTCACCGACCCGGACGCGCAGGCCCTCGGGCGCCACCATCACCACCGTGCCGGCGCGACCGACCAGGCCCGAGACCGGCGTGTTCAACTGCGAAGGCCCGCGCCGACGCGGCCGCAGCAGCAACGCCACGGTGATGCCGGCGGCCAGCAGCAGGATGAAGATCAGCACCGTCAGCGCGAAGGACGGCGTCGCGACCAGCATGATCAGCCCGGTGCCGATCGCGGCCAGGCCGATCCACAGCAGGAAGATGCCGGGCAGCACCAACTCGCCGCCCAGCAGCACCAACCCGGCGAGGATCCAGATCAGCCCCGGGTCCACGGCGACCCCGGGGCGGATGGCGCCATGGCGGCGGGCCCGCCGGAAGATGGCGGGTTCGGCCGCGGCGGCGGGTTGCGCGGCGCGGCCGGCGGCGGCGTGCCACCCTCGCCCAGGCCGCCGCCCCGCAGCAGTTCCAGCGCGGCGGTGATGCCGCCGGCGAGCGCGGTGCTCTCCATCGGCACCAGCACCAGCTTCTGCGCCGGGTTGCCGGCCAGCACCTCGAAGGCTTTCACGTATTTATCCGCGATGAAGTATTGCAGCGCCTGCACACCGCTGCCGGCGGCGACCTCGGCCACCATGCGCGTGGCGTTGGCTTCCGCCTCGGCGGAACGTTCGCGCGCCTCGGCGTCGCGGAAGGCGGCTTCCTTGCGACCTTCGGCGGAGAGCACCAGTGCCGCCTTCTCGCCCTCGGCGCGCTTCACCTCGGCTTCCCGGTCGCCCTCGGCCTTGGCGACGGTGGCGCGGCGCTCGCGCTCGGCGGTCATCTGCAGGTTCATCGCGCGGATCAGGTTCTCCGGCGGCTCGATCTTCTTGATCTCGACGCGGCTGACCTTGGCGCCCCAGGGCTCGGTCGCGCCGTCCAGGATGGTCAGCAGGGCGGAGTTGATGCGGTCGCGGCCGGACAGCGTGTCGTCGAGGTTCATCTCGCCGATCACCGCGCGGATATTGGTCATGGAGAGCTGCTGCAGCGCCTGGGTCAGGTCCTGCACCGCATAGGCCGCCTTGGCCGGATCCATGACCCGGTAATAGACGATGCCGTCCACGGTGACGGAGGCGTTGTCCCGGGTGATGACGTTCTGTTCGGGAATGTCGAGCACCTGCTCCTGCACGTTGATGCGGTGGCCGATGCTGTCGATGTAGGGGATGATGAAGTTCAGCCCGGGCTGCAGCGCGTGGGTGAAGGCGCCGAAGCGCACCACCGTCCAGACTTCGCCCTGCGGCACGGTGCGGATGCCCTTGGCCGCCGTCACCACCGCGATGATCAGCAGGACGATGAGTACGATCGTGCCGAAGCCGACGAATTCCATATGAGCCCTCGATGCGCTTCCGTCACGGCAAGCTAGCCTGTCCGGCAGTACCCGGTCCACCATCGCGGGCCTGAACCCGAGGGAGAGCACCATGATCCAACCCTGCACGACACCGCTCACCGTCGACCTCGCGGGGCTGCGCGTGGCGATCAGCGCCGGGGCCGGCGGCATCGGCCGCGTCATGGCCGACAGCTTCGCCGACCGCGGCGCCCGCGTCTTCGTCTGCGACGTCGACCGGGAAGCGCTGGCGGATTGCCCGCACGCGAAGATGGAGGCCGACATGGCCGATGCCGCGGCCTGCGAAGGCTTCGTGGGCGCCGCGCTGGCCGCCCTCGGCGGGCTCGACGTGCTGGTCAACAATGCCGGCATCGCCGGGCCGACCGCCCGCGTGGAGGATGTGCGCACCGAGGATCTCGAGCGGACGATGTCCATCGACATCGAAAGCTTCTTCCACTGCACCCGCCGCGCCGTCCCGGCGCTGCGCGCGGCCGGCGGTGGCACCATCGTCAATCTTTCGTCAGCCGCCGGCCGGTTCGGCTTCCCGCTGCGCTCCCCCTATGCGGCGGCGAAATGGGGCGTGGTCGGCTTCACCAAATCCCTGGCGATCGAGCTAGGCCCCGACGGCATCAGCGTGAACGCGATCCTGCCCGGCCTGGTCGCGGGCGACCGCATCCGGCGGGTGATCGAGGCCAAGGCCCAGGCCGAGGGGATTCCCTTCCGCGAGAAGGAGGCGCAGCTTCTGGCCGCCAATTCCCTCCGCACCTATGTGACCCAGCAGGACATCGCGAACATGGCGCTCTATCTCTGCTCCCCCTTCGGCCGCAGCATCAGCGGCCAGGCGCTCAGCGTCGATGGCGACATCCAGTTCCTGGCGTGAGCGCGCTGCCCCCCCTCACGCCGGTCGCATCGCTGGACGCCCTGACGATCGGCCAGGTCTTCGAATTCGGCACCTTCCGCCTGTCCGAAGCGGAGATCCGCGACTTCGCCGGCCGCTTCGATCCGCAATATTTCCACCTCGACCCCGAAGCGGCGAAGGACAGCATCTTCGGAGAGCTGGTGGCGAGCGGGCTGCACACCCTGTCCGCCACTTTCGGCCGGATCATGGGCAGCGGCGTCTTCAACGCGATCTCGCTCGGCGGCAACCAGATCGACACGCGCTGGCCGGCACCGTTGCGCCCGGATGAGGAGGTGGCGATCCGCACCGAGGTGGTGGAACTGCGCCCCTCCCGCTCCGGCCGGCAGCTCGGCGTCGCGAAGCTGCGCCACACCGCGACCCGAACCGGCGACGGCGTGCTGGTGCTGGAGGCGATCGGCACGCATTTCCTCAGGCGCTGATCATCGCTCAGCCCGCGCCGCCATAGTTCAGGATCAATTCCTTCATTTGCCCGTCGGCGAGCGCCACCGCGACGATGATGTCCTGCTCCGCCGGGCCGCTGCCGCGCTGGCCGACCAGCACCAGCGTGGCCGCGCCCGGCAGCACGGAGATCAGCCGCGGGAAGGACAGCGTCGCCGTCCAGAGCGCGCGGCCATCCTCGCCCAGGCGCCGCAGCACCAGCGGCGCGGCGATGTCGGCCTGTTGCAACAGGAACAGCCCGGGGCTGCCAGGCGGCCGCAGCGGTGCCGGCGTGCCGGCGGTGAGGAAGCCGGCGTATCGCGGGGCGGCGGCTTCCAGGGTGACGGCCGCCGGACGGTCGAGAAGCAGGGCTTCGCCACCGCCGATGCTGCCCTGGAAACCGCCGGGGCCCATCACCGGCGGCACGCCGCGCCGCGTTCCCGCACGCCATAGCCGCTGGGCGGCGCCGCGGGTGTCCGCGAGCGGGATGAAGCGGGCATTCGCCCCTTGCGGCTGTCCGTCCTGCAGGTCCGCATTCGCGAATGGCAGCCCGAACCAGATGTCCCCCAGCGACGCCTCGGGCACCCGGAACGCCCCGGGACCGCCCGCGGCGTCGAACGGCGCGGGCAGCGTCGGCGGCGGGAAGGCGGCATCGGTGCGCCCCTGGTCGCGGTCGGGCGCCGCGGTGCCGGCGAAGCTGCGTGGATTCAGCCGGAAGCGCGAGCCGAGCGAGGTGAGCACCAGCGCTTCCTCCATCCGATAGACCTCGCGGGGCTGGTTGAAGGCACCGGTGAGTTGCGGCGTCACCGCCGCGAAGCCCTCGCCGCCCAGGAAGACCTGCCCATCCACCGCCGAGGCCGCGCCGAGCCCGGTGCCGTAGAGCCAGAGGGTCGCCGCCTGTTCCCCGATCAGTCCGGCGGTACGGAAGCCACCGCCGCGGCCGGAGATCACCGGCGCGGCGAAGACCGGCGCCAGGCTGGCCGCGTCATAGGCACGGATCTCCAGCCGTTCCCCGCGCCAGCCGGCGCCGGCCGGCACCTCCGCGCCGGTCTCGGTCTCGGAGCGCCGGACCAGCATGAAAAGCCGGTCCTGGCCGGCAATGGTGGCGCGGATCAGCGGCAGGGTCAGCCGCGGCCAGCCGAGGCTGACCGGCACGCCCTGATCCTCGTCATCCGGCCAGAAGATCCAGGTGGCGGCACCCAGCGCGACCAACGCAGCGCCACCGATCAGCAGGGTCCGGCGGCGCATCGCAATCCTCTTCCGCGGGCACGGCCCCGGCGGCCGCGCGCCGATCCTGCCGCCGACCGGCACGGCCTAGCAACCATGTGCGAGGGCCGGCGGATCAGAAGGTCGCGGTCACGCGCATCCCCAGCAGGACGACATCGCGCAGCGGCCGCGTCGCGCTGGCCCGCGCATCCGGCTCCCGCGCGGCCGGATGGCCGACCCATTGCAGCACCGGCCGCAGCGACAGATGGCCCGGCATCACGGCATAATCGTAGTTCAGTTCCAGCAGGGTCTCCTGATCGCGGCGGGTGCGGACTTCGCCCAATGCCTGGCGATCACGGTCCAGGCCGCGGGCGGCCGCGCCGATTTGCGCCACCGAGACCGCCAGCGTCAGCGTATCCGCCTGCCGGCCGAAGGGACCGCGCCAGGCCAGCCCGGCATCGAGCTGGGCGGCGACCAGGTTGCGGTCGGATGGCGCGGCGAAGACGCGAAGGAAGCTATTGAGGCTGCCTTCCTCGCCGCGCCAAAGCATCGCTTCCCCGATCGCATAGCCGCCGAAATCATTGCGATAACGCCGCGCCACGCCGCTGCTTGCGGGATCCGCGAGCGACAGCCCGGCAGCATCCCGGCGCTGGGAATCGGTGCCCCCGTTGAAAAACCAGGCGCCCAGCTTCGCGACCCAGGGGCGTGGGCTGTCCGCCGCCGGCGCCGTGCCGCCGGTCACCGCCTCGGCGATGGCGAAAGCGCCGCCGGCCAACGAGAAATTCGTGCCGAAACGGTTGTGACGCTGCGGGTTCGCGGCGTCACCGGGGCGTCCGGCGGGGTTGCCGGCAAACAGGGCGATCCTGAATCCGGTGCCGTTGTCCGGATCGCCGAGCGCCAGCCGCAATCCAGGCACCGCGAGGGGATAGGACGGGCCACCTGCCGGCAGCATCCCCGCCAGGATGGCCGGCCAGCCGAAATTGACCAGCAGCGTCGCGGCGTCGGCGCCCAGGAATTCCGTATCCGCCACGATCTGCCCGGCACGGAGCGTGCCCCAGCCGCCGAGGTCGCGCTGCACCCAGAATTCATCCAGGCGCGCGGATGGCAAGGCCTCGATGTTGCTGGTGGGCGCCAGGCCGCCGGTGAGGGTTGCCGTCGCCGAACGGCCATAGATGCCCATGACCACGGCCCGCACGTGCCAGCCATCCAGCGCGGCCAGCGTTCCGAGATCGGCGTCGAGGCCGAGCCGCGCCATGCCCGTCGCGATCGCGCCTTGCCGGACGCCGCCCCGCACCGTGCCCAGCATGTCAAGCGTTCCCTGGGCGGACAGGCAGAGGCCATCGGCGATCGGCCGGCCATCCTCGCACCCATCCTCGGCCCGGGCCGGCATGGCGATGGTGAGCCCCAGGACCATGGCCAGCAGGGCGCCGCGCCACTGGCGCGATGCACCGGATCGCCGGCTGGCCGGCCCAGGTGGTGCGTACACGAAGACGGCCTTTTCTGCGCGAGAGGCTCTTAGCAGCCGTCGCCGCGGGCTGGATGTGACAACTCCATGCATAGCCTACGCTTAAGATTAATGATTGGACATTTGTATGTTAGCGTAGCCTAAAAAGTAAAGCATAGGCTTATAGCGCCTTCCGGCATGATGCCTGGGGTTGCGCGCCGCCCCTTCGCGCTTCAGGACAGGGCTTCGCATTCGTGCCCATCCCTTGAAACGAGCCGCACCATGGTGATCGCCCGACATCGCCGCTGGCTGATGCTGCTGACGGTCGGCATCAGCATCGGCCTGCTCGCCCAGGCCGCCATCGGCCTGTGGCTGATGCGCAGGGATGTCTGGGAGGATGCCGGCGAGGCCGGGCGCAATATCCGGCTGGTGCTGCGCGAGCGGCTGCAGGAACTGTTCCGCGAAAGCGACATGTCGCTGCGGCGCGCCCTGATCGGATACGCCGACGAGCGGCTGCGCGCCCTGCCGCCCGATGCGCGGCGGCTGGCCATCCTCGGCGCGCTGCCGGCCGAGCCGGACAACCGCGGCATCATGCTGCTCGACACCGAAGGCCGCGCCATCCTGAATTCCGGCGGCCTGATGGACGATCAGAGCGGCAGTGTCGACCGAAGCTACTTCACCGCCCATGAGCTTTGGGACGATGCCGGCCTGTTCATCGGCGAACCGGTGTGGCTGCGCAGCCGGAACATCCGGATCGTGCCCATCAGCCGTCGGATCGAGGCCGCGGATGGCAGCTTCGCCGGCGTCGCGGTAACCTTCATCCCGCTCGATCGTCTGCAGGCCCTGTTCGGCGACCTGCGGCTTGGCGCGCGCGGGTCGGTCTCACTCCTGCGGCGCGACGGGACGGTGATCACCCGCGCACCACAGCTTGGCGGGGACAATGCGCGGAACCTCTCGGCATCGCCGGTGTTCCAGCGAATGCTGCGCGAGCCGGAAGCGCAGTTCGTCGCCAAGGCGCAGCTGGACGGCGCCCGCCGCTTCTACACATCGGGTACGCTGCCGGGCACCACGCTTCTGCTCAACGTCGCCCAGGATGCGCAGGAGATCGAGGCCGAATGGCGGGGCCGGGCGGTCATCATCGCCGCCGCCAATCTCGGCGGCGTGCTGCTGACCCTGCTGGTCGCCTTCGCCCTCGACCGCGAGCTGCGCCGGCGGTCGCGCTCCGAAGCAGCCCTGGCCGCGAGCGAGGAGCGGTTCCATCGGATGATCGACAATACCAGCGACATCGTCATGCTGATGGATGGCGCCGGGCGCTGCCTCTACATCTCCCCGGCGGTCGAACGCGTGCTCGGGCGCCCGCGCGACGGGTTGGAGGGCAGAGCCCTGATCGACAGCATCGAACCCGAGGATCGCGACGCCGCGGCCGCCGCCTTCAGTGCGATCCATGCGCAGACGATGGTGCAGGCCCGTATCCGGTTCCGGATGCGCGGCCCTGATGACAGGCTGGTCTGGCTGGAAGCCGTCCTCGATCGATCAGGCGAGGATATCCTGGCCGTCGCGCGCGACGTGACCCGGCTGCATGCGGAGGAAGAGGCGCTGCGCAGCAGCGCGGCGCGGGACAGCCTGACCGGGCTCGCCAATCGCGGCAGCTTCGACGCCGCCCTGGAGGCGTCCTGGCGGAATCCGCGGCCGGTCGCGCTGCTGCTGCTCGACCTCGACAACTTCAAGCAGATCAACGACCGCTATGGCCACCAGGCCGGGGATGCGGCGCTGCGCTGGGTCGCCGGCAAGATGCTGGGGCTTGAAGTGCGCAGCCGCGATCTGGCGGCACGGCTCGGCGGCGATGAGTTCGCCCTGCTGTTGCCGGATACCGACGCAGCCGGCGCGCAGGCGGTCGCCGAACGGCTGCGCAGCGCGGTCACGACGGACAGGCCGGATGGGGTCGCGGAGATCACCGGACCGCGGATCTCGGTCAGCATCGGGGTCGCTTCCCGCCTGCCGGGCGGCACGCTCACCGGATTCGAAGAACTGATCGCCGCCGCGGATGCCGCGCTGTATCGCGCGAAGGCGGCAGGACGGGACCGGGTCGCGACATAGCGTGTGGCCGCTCAGGCGATACCGCTGCGGGTCGCGATGAACTTCGCCATGGCCGGTCCCAGCATCAGGGTCACCACCATGCGCGCCATCTGCATGGTCATCACGAAAGGCGCGTCGACATTGCTGGAGGCTGCAAGGATCGCCACCGAATCCGCCCCGCCCGGGCTGGTCGCCAGATAGGCGGTCAGCGGGTCGACGCCCGCGGTGACGACGAAGAACGCAGCAAGGGCACCGCAGGCGGCGATCAGCACCAGCGTGCAGGCGATCATGCGCGGCAGGGACTGCGCCGCGTGGATCAGCAGCTGCCGCGTGAAGCGCAGGCCAATGCGCCAGCCGATCAGCGCGTAGCTGATCGCCAGCAGCCATTGCGGCAATTCGATCGTCAGCCAGCCGGCATGGACCAGGATGACGCCGCCGATCAGCGGCAGCAGCATCCCGCCGGCCGGCATGCGCAGCCGGCCGGCCACCAGCGGCCCCAGGATCGCCAGGGCCAGCGTGCCGGCGAAGGACGGCCAATCCACCGTGGGAAACCAGGTGACCGCATGCACCTCATGCAGCGCACCGACGCCGGAGAAATGCGTCACGGCCGAAGCCAGCGCCGCGACCATGACGACCCGCAGATACTGCATCAGGGCGACGAGCTGGGTGTCGGCACCGTAGCTTTCCGCCATCACGATCATCGCGCTCGCGCCGCCCGGGCTCAGCCCCCAGACGACCGTGCTGCCCGGCAGCAGCCGCAGCCGCGCCATCAGCCATCCGAGCAGCCCGCTGGCGGCGATCACGAACACCACGCCGGCGGCGAAGAGCGGCCAGTCGCCGACCACCTCGCCTGAGATCGACAGCGGCAGGATCTTCGCGATCATGCAGCCGACGACGCCCTGCGCGAGGGAGAAGGCGCCGGCGGGGATCCGGGGCCTGCCGCCGCTGGTGGTGACCAGGATGCCGGCGATCATCGGGCTGAGCAGCAGGGCCGCCGGCAGGCCGGCCCAGGTCAGGACGACGCAGAAGCCGGCCGACAGGCCGACCAGCAAGGCCCATTGCACGGATAGCGGCCAGCGGCCGATGCCGGCCCAGGATGTGTGCTCGGGATCCCGGGCCATCGCGCGTCATTCCATCGGTAGTCACAAATCGGCCGCCAGCATGTCCTGCCGCACCGGGGCGGACAAGCGGCCAAGGTTCCGTTCGCCGATCGCATGCAGCCTTCGAGAGACCGCGCTGCCACTCCGGGTGGCATCTGCCCACGGATGCGGCGGGCCCAGGGTCAGCTGCTTTCGCGCAGGATCAGGGCATGGCCCAGGTCGCAGCGGCGCGCCGGCATCGCGGCCAGGTCGACGCGGCCGCCCTGGCGGGCACGGTCCAGCAGCATCGCCGCCGCCTGCCGGCCCATCGCTTCTGCCTTCATGTCGACGGTGGTCAGCGACGGGAACATGGCGCGTGCGATCTCGGCATCGTCGAAGCCGGTCACCGCGAGGTCGCGCGGCACGGCCAGGCCGCGCCGATGCGCTTCGAAAACCACGCCGGCCGCCAGGATGTCGCTGGAGACGCAGACGGCATCGAGACCCGGGCGGCGTTCCAGCAGCCGCGCCAGGGCGGCGGCGCCGGCTTCCATCAGGAAGCCATCCGTCTCCTCCCGCGCCGCGACATCCTCGGGCAGCCCGGCTTCGGCCAGCCCGTCCAGATAGCCGCGCAGGCGCGATTGCTGACGGATATTGTGCAGGGTCGAGCCGCCGATGAAGCCGATGCGGCGGCGACCACGGGCGACGAGGTGGCGGACCGCGTCGCGGGCGCCCAGCCGCTGCGGCACCGAGACGGCATCGACCAGCACCTCGGTCGCGGGATCGGCCCACATCTCCACCAGCGGCACGCCGGCCTGGCGCAGCATCGCCGCCGTCGCCGCGGTGTGGCCCCCGGCGAACAGCGCGATGCCGTCGACGCGGCGCGACAGGAAGGCACGCACCAGCGCTTCCTCCTGCCGCGGATCATAATGGCTGACGCCCAGCACGAGCTGGTAGGCCGCGCCGCGCAGCACATCGGTCATGCCCTGCAGGGTCGGCGCGAAGGGCTGGCTGATCAGCGGGATGATGGCCGCCACGACCTGGGTGCGGGAGGAGGCGAGGCCGCTGGCCACGAGGTTCGGCAGATAGCCGGTCTCCTGCAGGGCGGCCCGGACCCGGGCGAGCGTCGGCTGTGCCACGGTCGCGGGTGCGCGGAGCGCGCGGGAGACGGTCATCACCGAAACCCCGGCCAGCCGCGCGACATCCTCCATGCGCAGCGCCGCCGGCGCGGCCACCAGCGCATCCATGCCGGAAGCCGGCATCATCTCCCCCAGGGCGCCGCGGCGCCTGCGTAGCCTCACCATCGCCCTGCTCATCCATCTCCCGGACCGCCTGGCGGAACCGGGCTTGCGTCTACCCTTTGATAGCGCTACCGATCAGGTAGGCGTTAGCGCTATCAGCGGGAGAATTCCGGGCCGGGCCCGGATGCCCGGCCGAAGCGGCGCCCGAGGAACCGGAGGAAAGCAAAGGTGCAGGCCGTCCCGCTGCGAGATAGCCCAGCCCGGGACGGCCTCGCCTCCCCCGGCCTCCCCGCATGACCGTGGCGCCGCCCGCCCATCCCGATGTGGAAGCCCTGATGGCGGTGATCCGGGCCGCCGGGCGCCCCCCTTACGAAACGCTGTCCCCCGTCGAGGCCCGGCGCCTCTACGCCGCGGGCCGCGCCGCGCTGCAGCCGCCACCGCAGCCCGTCGCGGAGGCGCGCGACCTGATGGCGGAGACGGTGCCGCTGCGCCTCTACCGCGGCGACGGCACCGCGGCGGCGGCGGTGCTGCCCTGCCTGCTCTACCTGCATGGCGGCGGCTGGGTCTTCGGCGATCTCGACACCCATGACGGGGTCTGCCGGCGGCTGGCGAATGACGCACGCTGCTGCGTGATCGCGGTCGACTACCGGCTGGCGCCGGAGCACCCCTTCCCCGCGGCCATCGACGACGCCGCGACGGCGCTGCGCTGGGTCGCGCAGCATGCCGCGACGCTGCGCATCGATGCCACCCGGATCGCGGTCGGTGGCGACAGCGCCGGCGGCAATCTCGCCGCCGTGCTGGCGCTGATGGGGCGCGACGGCCTGCTGCCGCGCAGCGTCTTCCAGGCGCTGCTCTACCCGGCCACCGACCTCGGCATGGCGACGGACAGCTATGCCCGCATCACCGAGGGCCTGCCGCTGACCGCGGCGACCATGCGTTGGTTCGTGGATTTCTATGCGCCGGATGCCGCATCCCGCGCGGATTGGCGCGCCTCCCCGCTGCGCGCGCCCAGCCTGCGCGGCCTGCCGCCGGCGCTGGTGCTGAGTTGCGGCCTCGATCCGCTCTGCGACGATGCGCGGCTCTATGCCCGGCGCCTGGCCGATGACGGAGTGCGGGTGACGGCGCTGCATCTCGGCGATCAGTTGCATGGCCTGCTGACCATGAGCCGTTTCATCGGTATCGCGGACGGGGTCATGGGGTTCATCGCCGCTGCCCTGAGCGATGCCTGGCAGAGCACGGCGCCCGCCATACCATGAACCGATGCTCGGGAGGATCGCGATGGATTTCCGCAACAAGGTCGCGCTGATCACCGGCGCCGCCGGCGGCATCGGGCGCGCGGCGGCACTCGCCTTCGCCCGGGCGGGCGCGCGGGTAGTCGCGGTGGATCGCGATGCCGCCGGTGGCGAGGAAACGGCGAAGCAGGTGCGGGACGCCGGCGGCGAAGCGCGCTTCACGGCCGCCGATGTCACGCGCGCGGCCGAGGTGCACGGCTATGTGCAGGCAACACTCGATGCCTATGGCCGGATCGACTGCTTCTTCAACAATGCCGGCATCGAAGGCCGGGTGATGCCGACCGGCGAATATGACGAGGATGTCTTCGACGCGGTCATCGCGGTGAACCTGAAGGGCGTCTTCCTGGGGCTGCGGCATGTGCTGCCGGTGATGCTGCGCCAGGGCGGCGGCGCCATCGTCAACACCGCCTCCACCGCGGGCATCGCCGGTTCACCCGGGCTCTCGGCTTACGTCGCGTCGAAGCACGGCGTGATCGGGCTGACGCGCACGGCGGCGAGCGAATATGGCCATGCCGGCATCCGGGTGAACGCGATCTGCCCCGGCCCCACGGATACGCGCATGATCCATTCGCTGGAGGAGCAATCCTCCCCCGGGCGCAGCAACAGCGTGCGCGAGCGCTACCAGTCGGCGATCCCGATCGGCCGCTACGCGACGCCGGAGGAGATCGCGAGTCTCGTCCTGTTCCTGAGTTCCGACCTCGCCGGCAGCATCACCGGCGGCCAGTACCTGGTCGATGGCGGCCGCAGCGCCAGCCCTGGCGCGTTGCGCAGTTTCAGCCAGAGTTGAGGAAGCCCATGTCCGCCCTGCAGACGCAATCCCCGGCCCAGGCCGGCGTCCTCGACGCGCTGATCATCGGCGCCGGCTTCTCCGGTCTCTACCAGCTGCATCTGCTGCGCGATCGCCTCGGCCTCGCCGTCCGGGTGCTGGAAGCGGCGGATGGCGTCGGAGGCACCTGGTACTGGAACCGCTACCCCGGCGCGCGCTGTGATTCGGAAAGCCATTCCTATTGCTACTTCTTCTCGAAGGCGCTGCAGCAGGAATGGGAATGGACCGAGCGCTATCCGGAGCAGCCGGAGATCCTGCGCTACCTGAACCACGTGGCCGATCGCTTCGATCTGCGGCGCGATATCAGCTTCGAAACCCGCGTCACCGCGGCGCATTACGATGGCGCTGCCAATCTCTGGCACGTCACCACCGCCGCCGGTGAGCGGCTGTCGGCGCGGTTCCTGATCACCGCGGTCGGCTGCCTGTCCACCGCGAATGTGCCGAAGATCCCGGGCCTCGAGGATTTCGAAGGGCGCTGGTACCACACCGGCGAATGGCCGCATGCCGGCGTCGATTTCCGCGGCCAGCGCGTCGGGCAGATCGGCACGGGATCGACCGGCATCCAGGCGGTACCGGTGATCGCCGCCACCGCCAGGCATCTCACCGTCTTCCAGCGCACCGCGAATTTCAGCGTGCCGGCACGCAACGTGCCGCTGGACCCGGCCTTCAAGCGCTGGGTGAAGGAGAATTACGACACCATCCGCAGCGTCACGCGCGCCACCACCAACGGCCATCCCTTCACCATCTCCGACCGTTCGGCGCTCGACGCCCCGCCGGAGGAGCGCCAGGCGCTGTATGAGAAGGCCTGGGAGAAGGGCGGCCTGCAGTTCCGCGCCACCTTCGGCGACATCCTGACCAGCAAGCCCGCCAACGACACCGCCGTCGACTTCATTCGCGCCAAGGTCCGCGCGATCGTGAAGGACCCGAAGACGGCGGCGCTGCTGTGCGCCTTCGACCATCCCTATGCGACCAAGCGCCCGCCGATCGACACCGAGTATTTCGAGACCTACAATCGCGACAACGTTTCCCTGGTGGATCTGCGGGCGGCGCCGATCGAACGCATCACGCCGCGCGGCATCAGGACGCGGGATGCCGAATACCCGCTCGACATCATTGTCTTCGCGACCGGATTCGATGCCATGACCGGCCCGTTGCTCGGCATCGATATCCGCGGCCGCGACGGAGTGACGCTGCAACAGGCCTGGGCAGACGGGCCGCGCACCTATCTCGGCCTGCAGGTCGCGGGCTTCCCCAATCTCTTCACCGTCACCGGCCCCGGCAGCCCGTCCGTCCTCTGCAACATGCCGGTCGCGATCGAACAGCATGCGGAGTGGATCGCCGACTGCATCGCGCATATGCGGACGCGCGGGCTGCAGCGGATCGAGACGACGGCGGCGGCGGCGGATGCCTGGGTGGACCAGGTCAATGCGGCCGCCGATGCGACGCTGCTGCCGCAGGCGGCCAGTTCCTGGTATCTTGGCGCCAATGTGCCGGGCAAGCCGCGCGTCTTCATGCCCTATGCCGGCGGCATGGCGCGCTATCGCGCGATCTGCGACGGCATCGCGGCGCGTGGCTATGATGGCTTCGTGCTGTCCGCCTGACCGTTGATGTGGCCTTCCGCGCGCCGCTCGGAAGAGCGGCGGATTGGCCCATGCTCGCCGAGGCCGATCGCGGTGCTCACCAGGGTGAGGTGCGAGAAGGCCTGCGGAAAATTGCCGAGCAGCCGGCCGCTACGCGGATCGTATTCCTCACTCAGCAGGCCGAGCTCGTTCCGCAATGCCAGGACGCGCTCGAACATCGCCTGGGCCTCGGCCCAGCGCCCCTGCATGGCATAGGCATCAGCGAGCCAGAGGCTGCAGGGCAGGAAAACACCCTCCCCGGCCGGCAAGCCGTCGGCGCCGCTTTCCGTCCGGTAACGCAGGACGAAGCCATGGGTGACGAGATCCCGTTCGATCGCCGCGATGGTGCCGGCGACGCGCGGATCGCCGATCGGCAGGAAGCCGACCGCCGGGATCAGCAACAGGCTGGCATCCAGTTCCGGCGCGCCGAAGCTCTGGGTGAAGCAGCCCTGCGCGGCATCGTAGCCCTGTTCGCAGACCATCGCGTGAATCGCATCGCGCGTCGCACGCCACCGTTCCAGCGGTGCTTCGAAGCCGTATTTCTCGGCGTCGCGGATCATGCGGTCGAAAGCGACCCAGGCCATGATCTTGGAATGGGTGAAATGGCGGCGACCGCCGCGCATTTCCCATATCCCGTCATCCGGCTCCCGCCAGATCTTCTCCAGGTGCTTCAGCGCACCGCATTGCAAGGCCCAGGCGGTGGCTGGCGACGCAAGGCCGCCGTCGCGGGCCAGGCGCAACGCATCCATGACTTCGCCCCAGACATCGAGCTGCAGCTGGCCGGACGCGGCATTGCCGATCCGTACCGGCGCGGCGCCCTGATAGCCGGGCAGCCACGGCACTTCCCATTCGGTCAACCGCCGCTCACCGCCGATGCCGTACATGATCTGCAGATCGGCGGGGCTGCCGGCGACGGAGCGCTGCAGCCAGTCGCGCCATGCCTTGGCTTCCTCGTAGTAGCCGCCGCGCATCAGTGCCACCAGGGTCAGGGTCGCATCGCGCAGCCAGCAGAAGCGGTAATCCCAGTTGCGCATGCCACCGGGCCATTCCGGCAGGGAGGTGGTGGGCGCCGCCACGATCCCGCCAGTCTCCGCGAAGGTCAGCGCTTTCAGCGTGAGCAGGGACCGCATGACCGCACCGCGATGGCGCCCATGATAGGAGCAATGCCGCGACCAGCTCCGCCAATAGGCCAGCGTATCGCGTAGCGCGGCTTCCACATCGATCGCCTCCGGCGGCGGGCGATGCGAAGGGCCGTAGCGCAGCACGAAGGGGATGCGTTCACCCTCCGCCACCGCGAAATCCGCGATGGTGGAAAAGGCTTCGCCGCGCAGCGGCACCGCGGTGCGCAGGACGGCGAGGTTCGGGCCGGCAATGGCGCTGACACCACCGCCGTCGGGCAACCGCGTCACCCAGGGCATCGAGGAGCCATGATCGAAGCGAAGCGTGAGGTGCATGGTGACACGCGGCCGCCCGCGCCGCCCTTCGACGATGCGCGCCACGGTGCTTGCGCCCGGTGGCCCCACCGGCATGAAGTCGATCACGGCGAAGGCGCCATCGGCCGTCTCGAACACCGTCTCCAGCACCAGCGTGTCGCCGCAATAGGATCGCGTCACGCGGGTCGTCTCGTCACGCGGTGCGATCAGCCAGCGGCCATGCTTCGGCTGGCCGAGCAGCGCGGAGAAGCAGGAAGGGCTGTCGAAACGCGGCCAGCAGAGCCAGTCGATGGACCCGTTCTTCCCGACCAGGGCCGCTGTGGTGCAGTCGCCGATCAGCCCGTAATCCTCGATCGGCAGCGGCAGGCCGGGATCGGCCGGCGCCGCCGTCATGCGTCGCCCAGGGCGCGCCACTGGCGCCCGGTACGGGCCAGCAGCGCCGCCGCCGAGGCCGGCCCCTCACTGCCTGCCGCATAATGCTCCGGCACGGCATCGGCCCAGGCACGCAGCAACGGATCGACCACCGCCCAGCTCGCTTCGATGATGTCGCCGCGCTGGAACAGCGTCGCATCGCCGCGCATGCAGCCGTGCAACAGCGCCTCGTACCCGACATCGGACCCGTCCGCGAAGGCGCCACGCGCATCGAAACCCGCCTCGGCGGCGCCCAGCCGCAGGGCCGCGCCGGGCAGCCGGGCGCTGAACCGGAGCGCCAGGCCATGGGCCGGGTCGACCTGGAACAGCAGCGTATTCGCCGCTGCATCGGCGAAGCTGAGGGAAGAGAAAGGAACTGGCGGCGCCTGCCGGAACCGCACCGCGATCTCGGTCCGGCGCGTCCGCAATCGCTTGCCGGTGCGCAGGTAGAAGGGCACGCCCGCCCAGCGCGGATTGTCGATGCCAAGCGTGAGCGCCGCATAAGTCTCGGTGCGGCTGCCGGCGGCGACCGCGGCTTCCTGCGTATAAGACGGCACCGCCTGGCCGAGCACATCGCCCGCGGCGTATTGGCCGCGCGCGGCGTTTTCCGGCGCCACCGGGCGGATCGCCCGCAGCAGGCGGGCGCGTTCGGCGAGCGCGGCTTCGGCATCGGCGGATTCCGGCGGCTCCATCGCCACCATGCACAGCAGTTGGAACAGGTGGTTCGGCACCATGTCGCGCAGGGCGCCGGTCTCCTCGTAGAAGGCGCCGCGCTGCTCCACGCCGATGGTCTCGGCGGCGGTGATCTGGACATGGTCGACGCAACCGCGATGCAGCAGCGTGTCGAACACCACGTTCGCGAAGCGGAGCGTCGCGATCGCCTGCACGCTTTCCTTGCCCAGGAAATGGTCGATGCGGAAGAATTGCCGTTCGGGCGCGACGCGCAGGATGCGCTGGTTCAATGCCCGGGCCGAGGCCAGGTCGCTGCCGAACGGCTTTTCGATCACCACGCGGCGGAATGCATCCGGGGCGTCGCGCAACAGCCCGGCGGCACCCAGGCCGTCGATCACTGGCCCGAAGGCACGCGCGGGGATCGCGAGATAGAAGACGACATTGCCGGTCAGCTGGCGGCTGAGTTCCGCGAAGACCTCCGGCTGGCTGAAATCGCCGCGCAGGTAGTGCAGCCGGTCACGCACCCAGCCCCAGGCCGCATCGTCGATCCGCTCGGCGTGGAATTCCGCGGTGGGATCGGCGGCGAGCGCATGCAGGTCGCGGCCGAGGTTGTCACGCCAGGCCGTGTCGGTCAGCGGCGCGCGCCCGATGCCGATCACGCTGAAGCTGGGGTCGAGCAGCCCGGTGCCGGACAGATTGTACAGAGCCGGCACCAGCAGCCGCCGCGTGAGATCGCCCCCGGCGCCGAAGATGACGAGAGTGCAGGGCGGCGTGGTGGTCATTGCTCAGGCTCCGCTGATCCACCCACGATAACCATGGTCATAGCATGGGGTTGCCGCGAAGCATGGCAAGCCTGGCGTGGAAGGATGCGATGGCGCCCGATCTAGCGCCACAATGCCGGCAAGGGCCCATCCGCACCGAAGACCGGATCGGAGGCGGGGAAAGGCAGCGCCGCCATCGCCGCTTCCATCGCCGGCGTGGCGGCCCGGCGCTGGATGTCGCCGTCCTGGCCGGGCGGGTAGGCGCCGACCACGAGGAAATCGGCGCTCGCCTCCAGCCGGCAGTGGCCGGTGCCGGCCGGCAGCACGGCGACGTCGCCCTGCCCGACCGCGACCTCCCGCCCTTGCGGACCACCCAGCATCAGCCGCGCGGTGCCGCGGGCGAAGCCCAGCACCTCATGCGCCGTGGCGTGATAGTGGTGATAGGCATAGACGCCGTTGCGCCAGCGGGCCGGCCAGCCGTGGCGCCCGAACAGCGCCTCCAGCGCGGCGGCGGGATCATCCGATCCGGTCGCCGGCACGCCGCGATAAAGCAGCACCGGAAGGTGAAGGTTGTTCGGAACCCAGTCGCGGCGGCCCAGCCACAGGATCTCCGGCGCGTCTTTCAGCATGGCAATTGCCGCCCTTCCCACCATCTGAGCCTGCAGACGCTTCGACGGCCGCGACGTTGCACATGGCGTGCCCGGCCCCGCCATCACAAGGACCGATCATGACCGCGCAGCCCCGGATCGCCCTGCATGACGGACACGCGATTCCGCAACTCGGCCTGGGCGTCTGGCAGACCCCGCCCGATATCGCGGGCCCGGCGGTGCGGGCCGCGCTGGGGGCTGGCTACCGGCATGTCGATACCGCGGCCGCCTATCACAACGAGGCGGGCGTCGGTGACGGCATCCGGTCTTCCGGCCTGGCCCGTGACCGGATCTTCGTGACGACCAAGCTCTGGAACGAAGCGCAGGGCTTCGACGCCACCCTCAGGGCCTGCGAGGAGAGCCTTGGGAAGCTCGGCCTGGACCAGGTCGATCTCTACCTGATCCATTGGCCCTCGCCCCGCCGTGGCCGCTATGTCGAGACCTGGAAGGCCTTCATCCGCCTGCGGGAAGAAGGCCGCGTGCGCTCGATCGGCGTCTCCAATTTCGAGGTCGAGCATCTCGACCGCCTGATCGGCGAGACCGGCGTCACCCCGGTGCTCAATCAGATCGAGCTGCACCCGCGCTTCCAGCAGCGCGCGTTGCGGGACGCGCATGCCCGGCTCGGCATCGCCACCCAGTCCTGGAGTCCGCTCGGCAGCGGTCGCCTGCTGGCCGAGCCGGTGATCGCGACGATCGCGGCGAAGCATGGCCGTTCACCGGCGCAGGTCATCATCCGCTGGCACCTGGATGCGGGCCTGATCGTGATCCCGAAATCAGTGACGCCAAGCCGCATCGCCGAGAATTTCGACGTGTTCGGCTTCCGGCTGGATGACGGGGATCAGGCGGCGATCGCGGCGCTCGATTCCGCCGATGGCCGCACCGGCCCGAATCCGATGACGGCCACCTTCTGCTCCGCGCGCCACGGCCCGTCAGGGCCTCAGCCGCGAACTTCCGGCCAGGTCACGAAGAGGCCGACATCCTGCGGCATCATATCGTGCGAGAAGCTGATGATCCGGGCGCTGAAGCCGAAACCGCCCAGCCGCAGATCGGCGTGCCAGAAATCATGGATCCGCCGCGCATAGCCGGGCAGCGTCTCCTCCCAGCCATCCAGGTGGTGATTGATGTGGCGGCCGCTGTCGCTGCAATAGTCGCTGGGGAAGGAAGCCAGCAGCGCCTCCCGCTCATGATGCTCGAATTCGGTGTGGATGCGGCGGAGGAAGAACTGCTTGTCGGCATCGGTCAGCGGACGCTGGTCGAAATGCTGCCGTTCCAGTTCCTGCTTCGCCGCGGCTTCGGCGGCAAGGCGGCGTGCGGCATCCTGTTCCCGCTTCTCCTGCGCTTCCTGCGCGTCGAAGAGGGCATCGAGCCTGAGGCTGGGCGTCATCGGGTCACACCTTCGTCCCGGTCGATGAGGACGCGGCGACCGGAGAACCAGGGCTCAGTCTGCTACAGGCGGCGCCGGGCTGTCGAGGACGGGGGCCGGCGCCGGCTCCGCCGCGGGCGACGCTTCCCATCGGAGCTGGAACTCGATTTCCTCCCGCCCTTCGTCGCGCTCATGCTCGATGGAGCAGATCGCGCGCGCCGGTACATGGATGCGCTCACCGGCGATCTGGATCTCGAAACGCCCGCCCGCTTCCAGCGTATCCGCCAACCGGCGCAGCTTCGCGATGAAATCCGGCAGCGGATAGATCTTGTCGAGGTCGCGGTCGGGTTTCATGGCCTGGCCTGCGCTTTCGATGCTCGGGTGGCGATGCGGACTGCGCCCAGCCTGGATCGGAATCGCCACCGTGTGAAAGGGCAGCCGGATGACAATGGGCCGCCGCCGGCGCGAGACGGAATCCCGCGCCCGATGGCGGGATCACCCGTTCGGTTCCGGCGGAAGCACGTCATCACTGTAGCCGTCTGACGCAGGCCCACCGTAGAGGGCGATCATGCCGGCCGCGATCGCCGCCATCCTGGCCCGCAGCGCCGGTGGATCGATCACCTCCGCCTCCGCGCCCAGGCGCAGAAGATCGACCACGGCCTCCCGCAGCGAGCCGATGGGCAGCGTCGCCAGGCGCCAGCCCGCAGCATCCGCCACCGGCTCGACCCTGGTCCCTGCCCGGACATAGGGAGAGCTGAAGGCGGCGAGCATCTTCACGCCCCAGGGCGAGAGCCGCAGCCGGGCCGTGTCCGGGCGGAGTTCCGCCTCGAGCCGCTCCGTGGCGGCTTTCCAATAGACAGCCAGGTCGAAATCCGGCGGCCGCTCGAATTGCCCGTCGAGGGGCACGAGGTCGAGGATGCGG
Source organism: Roseomonas sp. (assembly GCA_036499545.1). GTDB lineage: Bacteria > Pseudomonadota > Alphaproteobacteria > Acetobacterales > Acetobacteraceae > Plastoroseomonas. The sequence goes on from DASYDR010000011.1 coordinate 34,591, forward strand.
GCGATGCGATAGGTCCGCACGCTGGCCTCGACCCGGCCGGCGAGATACCAGGCGCCGCTCTTCAGGACGATGCCGAGTGGCTCGACCCGCCGCTCCCGCACGGCCTTCCAGCTCCGGTAGCGGATCCGGATCGGGCGCTGCCGCCAGACCGCGTCGGCAATGCCGGGCAGATGCGCCGGCTGCTCCGCCTCCCCGAACCAGGCTGGCGCGTCGAGATGGAAGCGCGCGCGCATCCGCTCGGCCCCCATCCGCAGATCCTGCGGCAAGGCGGCGAGCAGCTTGGTCTGCGCCGCCGCCATCACCGCACCGAGGCCGAGATCGGCGGCCGGACCGGACAGGCCGGTCAGGAACAACGCTTCGGCTTCGCGCGGGGAAAGTCCGTTCAGCCGGACGCGATAGCCATCGAGCAGGCGGTAGCCGCCTTCGGATCCACGCTCGCTGTAGACCGGAATGCCGGCCGCACTCAGGGCTTCGATGTCGCGATAGATGGTGCGGAGCGACACTTCGCACGCATCGGCCAGCGACTGGGCCGTCACGCGGCCGCGGGCCTGCAGGGTGGTGAGGATGGACAGCAGCCGGCTCGCCCGCATGACCGAGGCTTATGCCCCAACCTGACAGCAACTGACAGGTATGGGTCCGTATTCTGCCCGCAGGCACCTTCGGGAGAATGACCTGATGACGATCAAGGGCGGCTGCCATTGCGGCGCGACACGGTTCGAGGCCGTGGCGGCTCCGGAGCATGTCGTGCGCTGCACATGCTCCCTCTGCTCCAAGCGCGGTGCCCTCTGGGCCTACTACACCCCGGCCCAGTTCCGGCTGATCACGCCCCGCGAGCAGGCCGCCACCTATCGCTGGCAGACGAAGACGGTGGCGCACCATTTCTGCCCGGTCTGCGGCTGCGGCACCTTCTCCGAATCGCCCGACTGGTCGAGCGGCCAGCCGGATTTCAGCAAGCCCAGGATCGGCGTGAACGCGCGCCTGTTCGAGGATGTCGACCTGGGGGCGCTGCCCGTGCAGGTCATCGACGGGAAGAACCTCTGGTAGCGGCCAGCCATCGCAGGACACGACAGCAGGAGGACATCATGACAAAGCCGATCATCAACATCGCGGAGATCGAACCGCTGCCGCGGCCGTCCCGGTTCGCGCCGACAGGCGCCGCGGCGGAACGCCATGACGCGGCGATGGGCTTCATCGGCACGCGCATCGGCGCCCGGAAGCTTGGCTACAACGTGACCGAGGTGCCGCCCGGCAAGCGGGCCTTCCCCTTCCACAACCACCAGGTGAACGAGGAGATGTTCTTCGTGCTGGCGGGCAGCGGCGCGGTCCGCATCGGGGCCGACACCCATCCGATCCGCGCCGGCGACATCATCGCCTGCCCGGCGGGCGGCGCCGAGACCGCGCATCAGATCATCAACACCGGGACGGAGGCGCTGCGCTACCTGGCGGTCAGCACGAAGCTCTCGCCCGAGATCTGCGAGTATCCGGACAGCGGCAAGTTCGGGATCCTGGCCGAGCTGGCGCCCGGTGCCGATGGCACACCGCGCGGCTTCGCCTTTGTCGGGCACGAGAATCAGCAGCTGGATTACTGGGAGGGCGAGTAGCGGCCCCGGATACGAAAAGGGCGCCCGGCACTGAGGCCGGACGCCCTTTTTGGGATGGAAACGCCGGGGCCTTTCGGCCCCGGGTCATCGGATGCTCAGGCGCTGGCCTTCATGATCTCTTCGGCGACGTTGCGCGGCACCGGATCATAGTGGTGGAACTGCATGGAGAAGGACGCGCGGCCCTTGGTCATGCCGCGCAGGTTGGAGATGTAGCCGAACATCTCCTTCAGCGGCACATGGGCACGCACCAGCACGGAGGTGCCGGCCATCTCCTGGTTCTGGATCACGCCGCGGCGGCGGTTGAGGTCGCCGACGACGTCGCCCACATGGTCCTGCGGGGTGGTCACTTCCACGTCCATGATCGGCTCGAGGATGACCGGGCCGGCCTTCTTCATGCCTTCGCGGAAGCAGGCCTTGGCGGCGATTTCGAAGGCGAGCGCCGACGAGTCGACGTCGTGGTACTTGCCGTCGATCAGGGTGTACTTGAAGTCGACCGTCGGGAAGCCGGCGAGCACGCCGGTGTCGGCCTGCACCTTGATGCCCTTGTCGACCGCCGGGATGTATTCCTTCGGCACCGAGCCGCCGACGATGCCGTTGACGAACTCGATGCCGGAATTCCGGTCCTTCGGCTCGAAGGTGATCTTCACTTCGGCGTACTGGCCCGAGCCGCCCGACTGCTTCTTGTGGGTATAGACCTCGGTATGCGACTTCGAGATCGTCTCGCGATAGGCGACCTGCGGGGCGCCGATATTCGCGTCGACGCCGTATTCGCGCCGCAGGCGATCGATGATGATCTCGAGATGCAGTTCGCCCATGCCGGACAGGATGGTCTGGCCGGTCTCCTGGTCGGTCTTCAGGCGCAGCGAGGGATCCTCGCCGGCCAGCTTCTGCAGACCGAGCGTCATCTTCTCGACGCCTTCCTTGGTCTTCGGCTCGACGCTGATGTCGATGACCGGCACCGGGAAGGCCATGCGCTCCAGCACCACCGGATCGTCGGACGAGGCGAGGGTGTCACCGGTGCCGGTGTCCTTCAGGCCGACGAAGGCGGCGATGTCGCCGGCGGAGACTTCCTTGATCTCCTCGCGCTTGTCGGCGTGCATCTGGAACATGCGGCCGATGCGCTCGCGATGCCCCTTGGTGGTGTTCATGATCATGTCGCCCTGCTTCAGCACGCCGGCGTAGACGCGCACGAAGGTCAGGTTGCCGTACTTGTCGTTGATGATCTTGAACGCCAGGCCGGCGAAGGGCGCATCCTCCTTCGCGGGGATGATGCGGCGGTTCGGGTTGTCACCCTCTTCCTCACCCTCTTCGAGGGCCACCTTGATGCCGGGGATGTCGACCGGGCTCGGCAGATAGTCGACGACGCCATCGAGCAGCGGCTGCACGCCCTTGTTCTTGAAGGCGGAGCCGCAGAAGACCGGGCGGAAGGCGCCGGAGATGGTGCCCGTCTTGATCGCGCGCTTCAGGGTCTCGACCGAGACGTCGCCCTTCTCGAAATACTCCTCCATGCCCTCGTCATCGACGCTGAGCGCGGTGTCGAGCAGCAGCTGGCGGTATTCGGCAGCCTTTTCCTTGAGATCCTCGGGGATCTCCTCCTCGTGGTACTGGGCGCCCAGGTCGTCGCCTTCCCAGACCAGCGCCTTCATGGTGACGAGGTCGACGATGCCCTTCAGGGTATCCTCGATGCCGATCGGCAGCTGCAAGGCGATCCAGTTGATGCCGAGCTTCTCGGTCAGCGTCGCGGCGGCGCGATAGAAATCGGCGCCGGTGCGGTCGAGCTTGTTGATGAAGATGATGCGCGGGACGTTGTAGCGGTCCGCCAGACGCCAGTTGGTCTCGGACTGCGGCTGCACGCCGGCCACGCCCTCGATGATGAAGACCGCGCCGTCGAGCACGCGCAGCGACCGGTTCACCTCGATGTTGAAGTCGATATGGCCCGGGGTGTCGATGACGTTGATGCGGACGTCGTTCCACACCGCGGTCACGGCCGCGGAGGTGATGGTGATGCCCCGCTCACGCTCCTGGTCCATGTAATCGGTGGTGGTGTTGCCGTCGTGGACCTCACCGATCTTGTGTGACTTGCCGGTGTAATAGAGGATCCGCTCGGTCGTGGTCGTCTTGCCCGCGTCGATATGCGCGGTGATGCCGATGTTGCGGATCTTGTCGAGCGGTGTGCGCGCCACGGTGGGCCTCCATAAGCATGAACGGGCCCGGGCCCGGGTTTTCACCTGAGCCGGCCGCGAGAGGATCTGAGCGTCCGATGACCGGCGGGCCGGATGGCCCGAAGGTCTGAAACGGCCGCTTGAACTTACATAGTGTCAGAATCGTCCGGTCGGCCGGCTAGATGCGCTGTCCGCCGGCTTTTTGCAAGCCGGTCCGTCCAAAACCGGGCCACCAATCCGTCCACTCTGTCATGTTTCATCATGAAGCCCGGCCTGTTGCGGCGATCAGGCTGCCCCATGCTCGCCCGGGCCGCCATCGCCGCGCTCGCTCCGGGGCCCGGCGATCCGGAGGCGTGGCGGACCGGCCAACTCCCGGCCCACCGGCCCGGCCTGGCGCCGGGCGCCGCCTGGACACGCACCGCGGCGCCGGTGATGACGGATTCTCGGTCGCATCGCCGCCGCGAACGGCAGCGCCGGCGTCAGCGAGCCGTCCGGGCTGCCGTGCCCGGCGTGATCATTGCGCCTCGGACGCGGCTTCCGGTACCTTGCCGAGCACCTCTTCCGTCGGGCCATCCGCGATGATGCGGCCGCGATCGAGATGGATGATGCGGTTGCACCAGCGGCGCAGGATGCCGTGGGCATGGCTGGCCAGCACGAGGATCTCGGCGCCGCCGACCAGGCTGTGCATCCGCGTCTCGGCGCTCTTCATGAAATCGGCATCGCCGGCCAGGAACCACTCGTCCATCAGCAGCACTTCCGGCGTCATCGCGGTCGCCATCGCGAAGGACAGGCGCACGCTCATGCCCGCGGAATAGCCGCGCACCGGCACGTCCAGGAATTCGCCGAGGCCGGAAAAGGCGCCCACCTCCTCGATGAAGGCATCGGTCGCCGCGCGTTCCATGCCGCGATAGAGGCAGTGCAACCGGATATTCTCGATGCCGGTGCTCTCGGGGTCGATGCCCGCGGCCGGATCGATCAGCGACCCGACGGTGCCTCGCACCTCGAGGCGGCCGGCGACCGGCGCGTAGATGCCGGCCATGGTGCGCAGCAGGGTCGACTTGCCGGCGCCATTATGGCCGATCAGCCCGACCCGTTCGCCGCTGTTGATCTCGATGTTCAGGTCACGCAGCGCGGCCACGACGATGCGGTTCGAATCATCGGTCTTGAGTCGCGCCAGCAGGCGCTTCTTCAGCGACCGCGCCCCGAAGTGATAGAGCGGGAACTCGATCGCGACATCCTTGAGCGAAATCAGCGCCATGGCGGTCAGACCCAGAAGGCCAGGCGATCGCGGAAGCGCACGAAGAAGGCGCTGCTGATGCCGGCGACGATCAGAGTGAAGAGGCAGGCGGTGCCCCAGGCCAGCAATGTGCCCCCGCCCTCGATGATCGGG
>DASYDR010000012.1:0-2939 GCA_036499545.1 Roseomonas sp.
ATGCGGTGGCGCGGAAGGTGGCGGAGGAGAGTGGCCGCGGCGCGATCAGCGATCGCTGCCGCCCGGCCCGGCGGTGGCGGCATTGCGGATCGGCGCGGTCCCGGCGGGCTTTGCCGCCCCGCTGAAACTGTGCCGCACCCAGGCCTGCAGAGGGCGTTCGACGAGCAGATGGACGGCGATGCCGATCAGGACGGCAAGCAGCACGACGGCGGCCACGATCGCCGGCTGGGGGAGATCGCCGAGCGCCGTGACCTTCAGGAGCTTCGCATAGACGATCATGACGAAGGCATGGGTCAGGTAGATGGCGTAGGAGGCATCGCCGAACAGCATGCTGAGCCTCATCGGCCAGCCTGGCCGCGGCGTGACATGCAGGAATGCCGCGACGATGACCGTGGCGGCGCCCCCCCAGACCAGGATCCGTGGCATGCCCGCCAGGCCGGCGGTGCTGTCGTGTCCCACGAAGAACGGTGCCGCGGCGATGATGATGATCGCAAGTGCCGCCGCCGGCAGGCCGAGCGCGCCCCGGTGCCGGCTGCGGCTGAACCACAGCGCCAGCATCAGGCCGAAGCAGAATTCGAGGGCGATCGGATTGCTCAGCGTCTGCCGGGTGGCGTCGTCGGGAAGCCATTCACTGAAGACGGTCAAGCCCAGGATGGCGATGGTGGTGGCGGTGATGGAAACGCGGCGTGATCGAAAAGCCAATGTCGATGCAAAAATAACATAAAATATCATTTCAAACACAAGCGTCCAGGCAACCAGGATCATCATCGGCGCTGATGGCAGGAGCAGGACCGAGCGGATGATCACGCCAGGCGAGAAGTTCTGCGATTGCAGGAAGCCGGCGGCGCCGATGGTGATGAAGGCGGCGCAGCAGAGCCAGTAGAGCGGATAGATGCGCTGCGCGCGCCGAAGCAGGAAGGTCAGCGGCCGCATCACCGGCCGCGTCTCGCCGAAAGCGACGTAGAGCATGATGAAGCCGCTGATCACGAAGAAGATGTCGACGCCGGCGGCGCCGGACATGGTCAGCCATTCCGGGCTGCGTGGTCCGACGCGGCCGGCCGAGGATTCCTCCAGGGCGTGATGCAAGACGACACCTGTCGCCGCCAGGCCGCGCAGCAGCTGGATGCCGGGCAGCAGCGACGGGGCCGCACGCGATTGGTCCAAGGCGCGCTTCTCCGGTTGCGCAGCCGTTACAGGTTAAGGGGTGCGAAGAAAAATGCAACTTTAAATTAAATAAACGAGCTTTAAATCCAATTTGAGACGAAACTCCTATCCGAGTGTGATCCGCGCCTCCCGCACCAGCGCGCCCCATTGTGCCATTTCCGCTGCCAGGAAGGCCTGGAACGCCTCCGGCGTATTGGCGCGGGTGCCGACATTGATGTCCTCGAGACGCGACGCGAAGGCCGGTTCCCGGATGATGTCGTTGAGCGTGGCATTGAGGCGGCGGATGACCGGCGGCGGCGTGCCCGCGGGCGCGATGAAGCCGTTCCACACCACTGCCGCGAAATCGCGGACGCTCTCGGCCATGGCGGGAAGTCCTGGCAGCGTCGCCAGCCGGCCGCTGCCGCAATGCGCGATGGCACGGAAGCTGCCGGCGCGGACGAAGCTCATCGCCGCGGCGCCGTCGACGAAGCCGATCTTGATCTGGCCCGCCACCAGGTCGTTCATCGCCGGCGCGCCACCGCGATAGGGCACGTGGTTCAATTGCGCCCCGGTGCGGATCCTGAACATCTCCACCGCCAGATGCTGCACGGTGCCGTTGCCGGGGCTGGCGCATTCGACGCCGCCGGCGGCGCGCTTCACGTGCTCCACGAGTTCGGGGACGGTGCGCGCCTCGATCGAGGGATGCACCACGAGGAAGGTCGGCACCAGGGCCGCCAGGAAGACCGGCGCGAAATCGCGGATGGTGTCGAAAGGCAGGCTCGGCTGCAGGAAAGGATTCACCGCGAAGGCGGAGGAATCATAGAGCAGCGTGTAGCCGTCATTCGCTGCCCGTGCGACCGCGTTGGCGCCGATGGTGCCGCCACCGCCGCCGCGGTTCTCGATGACGAATTGCTGTCCCAGATGCTCGACCAGGCGGGCGCAGAACAGCCGGCCCACCGTATCGGCGCCGCCGCCGGCGGCATAGGGGATGACCACGCGCACCACCCGGGCCGGATAGGCCTGGGCCTGGGCCGCGCGCCCGGTCGTCAGGGCAGCGGTGCCGGCCAGCCAGGCGCGCCGGCCGAAGCCTGCCTTTGACATCGTTTCCTTCTCCCTGGGGCGCCGTCTTCGCGGCATCCCCCGCGGCAGCGGGCCGCGCGATGACCATGGCGGATCGACGGGGCCTGTCAACGCCGCGGGCCCGCGGCGGCGCGTCGGAAACATTCATCGTCCGGGATGGTTCATGGCCCGGAGGTGATCGGATGACGCCAGGCAGGATCCGCATCGGCATCTCGGGCTGGACCTATGCGTCCTGGCGCGGCGTGTTCTACCCGAAGGGCCTGCCGCAGCGGCAGGAACTGGCCTATGCGGCGCGGCAATTCCCCGCCCTCGAGATCAACGGCACCTTCTACGGCCTGCAGCGCCCCGAAAGCTTCGCCCGCTGGGATGCGGAAACGCCGGACGGTTTCGTCTTCGCCATCAAGGCGTCCCGCTACATCACCCATATGCGCCGGCTGCGGGAGGTCGAGACCCCGCTCGCGAATTTCTTCGCCTCCGGCCTGTTGCGGCTGGGCGCCAAGCTCGGGCCGATCCTCTGGCAGTTTCCGCCGCGCATGGCCTTCGACCCGGAGCGTTTCCGCAGCTTCCTGGCATTGCTGCCGCGCGACACCGACCAGGCGCTGGCCCTGGCGCGCCGGCACGACGCGCGGCTCGCGGGCCGCGCCTGGCTCACCTGCGCGGTCCGGCAGCCGCTACGCCACGCGGTGGAAATCCGCCACGACAGCTTCCGCACGCCT
>DASYDR010000013.1:0-9435 GCA_036499545.1 Roseomonas sp.
CCAAACGAGGATCGCATCCATTGGCGCGTATCGATCAAGGAACACGAGGTGGAGCGCCAGGTGGCCTCGTAATGCCAGACGAATAACCTGATATTGAAGCGGACTTTATCGACATCCGCCGTGCGCGTTTGTATCGAACTGCCCCGTCAAGGCATATGAAGGAACAGTTCGATGCCCGGAAAGATCGTCACCTGTCTGTGGTTCGACCATGGTGAGGCGCGGAAAGCGGCGGAATTCTACGCGGCCACCTTTCCCGACAGCCATGTCGGGCAGGCACTCCAATCTCCATCGGATTACCCTGGCGGTCAGCAAGGCAGCGAGTTGACCGTTGAGTTCACCGTACTCGGCCAAGCGTTCGTCGGTCTTAACGGCGGCCCCTCGCTTACACCGAACGAGGCGGTGAGCTTTCAGGTGATGACCGACGATCAGGCAGAAACCGACCGCTATTGGAATGCCATCATCGAGAGTGGCGGCAGCGAAGGACAGTGCAGCTGGTGCAAGGACCGCTGGGGCTTTTCCTGGCAGATCGTGCCGCGTGCCCTGATGGCCGCGATCAAGGATCCGGACCCGGCCGCGGCGAAGCGGGCGATGGAAGCCATGATGACCATGCGCAAGATCGACATCGCGAAGATCGAGGCCGCGCTCGCGGGCTGACCCCGCCGCGTCAGGTCCCGCGGTCCCGGACCACCGCCGCGCATGGCAGCAGCCGGTGGGTTTCGTGCAATTCTTCCGCGTGGTGGGCGCCCCAGTCGATCAGGGCCGCCAGGATGGGGCGCAGGCTTTCGCCGAGCGGGGTGAGCAGGTACTCGACCCCCTGGCGATCCAGGGCGCTGGGCCGCCGCGCCACCATGCCGTGCTGCTCGAGCGCGCGCAGCTGCTCGAGCAGCACCTTCTGCGCGATGCCGTCGATGCGGCCCTCAAGGTCGCAGGTGCGGTGCGGGCCATCCAGCAGCACGCAGAGGATGACGGCCTTCCAGCGCCCGGACAGGACCTTGAGCGCGCGTTCGACCGGCAGGCCGGGGAGCCTCTTGATCAGCTTCATGTGCCACCACAGACCAAACGGTGTGCAGATGGGGATGACGGGCGGGGCGTACACCTCCGATCAACAAGGATCGAAGGACGACCCCGTGGTGGACCTGTTCAACCCCCTCCTGCTCGGCGGCACCGTGCCGCTCGGCAATCGTATCGTCATGGCGCCGATGACCCGCACCCGGACTTCGGAAGGCGACATCCCCAATGCGCTGATGGCGACCTATTACGGCCAGCGGGCCGGCGCCGGCCTGATCGTCTCCGAAGCGGTCGACGTCGCGCCGTCCAGCAAGGGCTACGCCATGACGCCCGGCATCTACACCGATGCGCAGCGCCAGGGCTGGCGGCTGGTGACCGATGCGGTGCATCGCCAGGGCGGCACCATCTTCGCCCAGATCTGGCATGTCGGCCGCATGGCGCATCCGTCGCTGATGCCCGATGGGGAAGTGCCCCTCGGCGTGACCGAGCAGAGGGCGGAGAATTCGGATGTCTTCGCCCATGATGCGGAAGGCAGGCTCGGCTATATCCGCGCCGGCACGCCGCGGCGCCTGGCGACCGACGAGGTCCAGGCCCTGGTCGGCACCTTCGCCGAGGCCTTCGCCCATGCGCGGCAGGCAGGCTTCGACGGGGTCGAGCTGCACGCGGCCAATGGCTACCTGTTCGACCAGTTCATGAATTCGGCGCTCAATACCCGCAGCGACCAGTATGGCGGCGCGCGCGCCGAGGACCGCACCCGGTTCCTGATGGAGGTCGCCGAGGCGGCGATGCGGGAATTCGGCCCCGGGCGCGTCGGCGTGCGGCTGGCGCCGTTCGGCCTGTTCAACTCCATGCCCTTCGACCCGTTCGCCGAGGAGACCCTGCTGCATCTGAGCGAGCAGCTGGGCCGCCGCGGCGTCGCCTATCTGCACCTGATCTACCAGCTGATGCCGACCGCGAACATGGAGAGCGCCGAGTTCGAACAGCACCACGTCGCCCATGACGTGCTGGCCAGGGTCCGGGCCGGCTTCCCCGGCGCCATCATCTGGTGCGGCGGCTTCACCGATCGTGCTGCCGCCCAGGCCGCGCTGGACACCGGCCTGGTGGACCTGATCGCCTTCGGGCGGCCCTTCATCGGCAATCCGGACCTGGCCGCGCGCCTGGAGCATGGCTGGCCGATCGTCGATGCGCCGCGGGAGACCTATTACACGCGGCGCGGCGCGGTGGGGTTCACGGATTTCCCGGCCTACGCGGCGTGAGGCCGGCGGCGGCGCGCACCGCGAAACTTCCGTGACGTCGCCTGCCGCGGCGGGGCGGGAACTTGACAAGCCTGGCCGCGGCGGAGTGCCTAGCCGCCGCGGCATGGGGCGGCTTTCTGAATGCAGTATGATCTGGTGGTGATCGGCAGCGGCCCGTCCGGGCGGCGGGCCGCCGTGCAGGCTTCGAAATTCGGTCGCTCCGTCCTGGTGATCGAGAAGGGGCGGCGGGTCGGCGGGGTGTCCGTGCATACCGGCACGATCCCGTCCAAGACCCTGCGGGAGACCGTGCTGAACCTGACCGGCTGGCGGGAACGCGGCTTCTACGGCCTGGCCTATCGCGTGAAGCGGGATATCGAGGCCGGCGACCTGATGGCCCGCCTGCACAAGACCCTGGAGCATGAGGTCGAGACGCTGGACCACCAGTTCGCCCGCAACCGCGTGCATGTCCTGCGCGGCCTGGCCAGCTTCGTGGATCCGCACCGCATCGAGGTGCAGATGGAAGCCGGCGAGACCCGGGTGATCGAGGCCGCGCGCATCGTCATCGCGGTCGGCACGTCGCCGCTGCGCCCGGCCCATATTCCCTTCAATGGCGAGACCGTCGTCGACAGCGACGAACTGGTCGAGCTGAAATGCGTGCCGCAGTCGCTGACCGTGGTCGGCGCCGGCGTCATCGGCGTCGAATACGCGACGATCTTTTCCGCCCTCGATGTGCGCGTCACCCTGGTGGAGCCGCGCAGCGAATTGCTGGACTTCATCGACCGCGAGCTGGTCGATGACTTCGTCCACCAGCTGCGCGAGCGCGGGTTGAACTTCCGCCTCGGCACGAAGGTCCAGTCCATCCAGTTCGAGAAGGGGCAGCCGGTGGCGATCCTGGATGGCGGCCGGCGCGTCCGGTCCGAGATGCTGCTCTTCGCGGCGGGCAGGGTCGGCGCCACGGATGCGCTGAACCTCGCCGCCAGCGGCCTCTCCGCCGATGCGCGCGGCCGGCTGCAGGTCGACCCCGAGACCTTCCAGACCGCGGTGCCGCATATCTACGCCACCGGCGACGTCATCGGCTTCCCGAGCCTGGCGTCGATGTCGATGGAACAGGGGCGCATCGCCGCCTGCCACGCCTGCGGCAATCCCTTGCCCGCGGCGCCGTCCTATTTTCCCTACGGCATCTATTCGGTGCCGGAGATCTCCACCGTCGGCATGAGCGAGGAGGAGGTGCGCAAGGCGGGCACCCCCTATGAGTGCGGCATCGCGCGGTTCCGCGAGACGTCGCGCGGGCACATCATGGGGCTGAATGGCGGCCTGCTGAAGATGATCTTCTCGATCGAGACGCGCCGCCTGCTGGGCGTGCATATCGTGGGCGAAGGCGCCACCGAGCTGGTGCATATCGGCCAGGCGGTGCTGAACCTGCACGGCACGCTGGACTACTTCATCGACAACACCTTCAACTATCCGACGCTGGCGGAGGCCTACAAGATCGCCGCGCTCGACGCCTGGAACCGCATGACGCCGCGGCGGGAAGCGGAAGCCGCCGCGCCGGCGGCGCCGATGCCCGAAGCGGCGGCGGTCGAAGGCTGACGGCCCTGCCTGGCCGCCTTGCGCCGCGGCGGCCAGGCGTTACCCGGCACCCAGCCTTGCCGCCAGATCCAGCAGGTCATCCGCCACGATGTCGATGAAGCTCTCCGGGGCGCGGTCGGGGTGCGTCTCCGGGCCCAGTTCGCGCGGCCTCGGTATGTAGGCCGTCGCGAAGCCGGCTTCCTTCGCGGCGCGCAGATCGAATTTATGCGCGGCGACCATCATGATCTCCCCCGGCGCGAATCCGAGATAGGTCGCGGCGGCCCGATACACCTCGGGCGCCGGCTTGTAGGACCGCACCAGTTCGCCGGACAGCACCGCATCGAATGCCAGCCCGCCGCGCCTGGCCAGGGCGATGACCGCGGCCATGCCCGCATTGGACAGCGCCGCCACGGTGACCTTGCGCCTGAGCCGCCCGATCCCCTCGGCGCTGTCGGGCCAGGGCAGCATCCGGCCCCAGACCGACATCAGCTCCAGGCGATCGGTTTCGTCCATCTGGCCGGCCAGCCCCCGCGCGGCCAGGGGGGTGTCGAGCGCCTCACGATAGATCCGGCCGGGCGGGATCCATGGGCGCGTGCCGGCGATGATGGCCTGGATGGCCGACGCCGCTCCGGCATTCCAGTCCGCGAGGAAGCCCGACCAGTCCAGGGGCCGGCCCTTGCGCGCATCCAGGGCGGTGCGGGTGGCGAGGAATGGCTGGTAGTAGTCGAAGACGGTGCCCTGGATGTCGAAGGTCATCGCCCGGATACCGCCCGCGGCCGCGGGCGTCGCCGCCGCCGGGGCGGCGCGGGCGGCAGGCGCCGGCACGGCCGTGGCCGCGGCGAGGCCGAGCAGGCTTCGCCGGCCGATGGAAGGATCGGCGGCGTCGACAGGGTCCGCGGTCATGCGGCGATGCTCCTGGGGATCGGGCGGTTGCGGGCGAGGCGGCGCGCATCGCGGGGGCGGCCGCGCGATGCGCACACGTTTAGTCCGCGTAGGTCGCGATGCCGTTGCCGAAGGACCAGTTCTCCTTCCGCACCTCGATCAGGTTGATCAGCAGGTCGTCCGGCCGGATGCCGATGGCCGCGACCAGGCCGTCGAGGATGGATTTGTAGAGGGTCTTCTTCTGGTCGACCGACCTGCCGTCATTCCAGGTGATCTGGATCATGATGAGGTCCTGCGACCGCTGCATGCCGAGATAGGTCGGGTCGAACAGGAAATTTTCGGCGTCGTGTTCGTGGATGATCTGGAAGCGATCCTGTTCCGGAACGCCGACGCCGATCATCGCCTCATAGACGACACGACCGATGGCCTGGCGATAAGCCGCATCCTTGCCTTTGAGCAGATCGATCCGGGCGAGGGGCATGTGAAATCACCTTTCGATGCTGTGCGGCGGGGGCCGCCGCGGGTTGGGTTCAGATGGCGGGATGCAGGTCGCGGACCGGGCTCACCGCCTCGAGCCGCGCGGCGAGGTCGAGCGCCGTCGATTCCGCCAGCCAGGCGGTGACGATCTGGACGCCGATCGGCAGGCCGCCCCGGCTGGTGCCGAACCGCATCGACAGCGCCGGCAGGCCCGTCAGGCTGAAGGGCGCGGTCGCGCTCATGACGTGGAATGGCGAGACCGTCTCGCCGGCGACCACGAGGTCATCCAGCCCATGCCGCGTCGCCGGGAACGGGGTCACCGGGCAGAGCAGCGCGTCGAAGCGCTGGAAATAGGCGGCGAAGCTGTCGCGAAGCCGCTCGACGGCCTGCTCGGCGGCGACGAAGTCCGCGATCGGCGTGTCGGGGGTGGCGAAGATCGCCCTGACATGGCGGAAGACCTCGGCCTCACGCCCGGCGGTCACCGCCTCGAACTCGGGGCGGGTCTCCATCTGCTGCAGCTTCCAGAGGATGGCGACGGCATCGGTCTCCTCCAGCAGGGGCAACCGGACATCCTCGACCGCGCAGCCGGCGTCGCGCAGGGCCTGGGCCGCGGCCTGCACGGTGGCCACCACCTCCGGATCGGTCGGCCCGAAGAAGCCCGGGGAGGCCATCCAGCCCACGCGCAGCGGGCGGTCCGCGGCCAGGCCGATGCCGGCATCGAGGCCGGGCGGGACCGTGGCGAAGCCGTCCAGCCCATCGGGCCCCGCCAGCAGCGAATAGGCGAGGGCGATATCGCGGACCGTGCGCGCCATCGGCCCGACATGCCAGAAGCGGCGCGGCACCCGCGGCCAATGCCCGGTCATCGGCACGCGGCCATGGGTGGCCTTGAAGCCCACGATGCCCGTATGCGCGGCCGGGCCGCGCAAGGAGATGGCGACATCGCTGCCGAGGCCGAGCGGCGACAGGCCCGCCGCGATGGCGGCGGATTCACCGCCGCTGGATCCGCCCGGGGTGTGGTCCAGGTTCCAGGGGTTGCTGGTGCGGCCCGTCAGGAGGTTGTCGGTTTCGACCGAGTAGGAGAATTCCGGCGTGTTCGTCTTGGCGATCACGATGCCGCCGGCGGCCTTCAGCCGGGCGACCGCCGTGGCATCGGCATCGGCCACGCGCCCCTTGAAGATCGGCGAACCGCGCTGCGCCGGCAGGCCCGCCGCGTCGATCCCGTCCTTGACCGTGAACGGCACGCCATGCAGCGGGCCGAGGGGCCGGCCCGCCATCACCGCCGCTTCCGCCCGCCGGGCGGCGTCGATCGCGCCGTCGGCCAGCGTCACGATGGCATTCAGGCGGGGATCGACCGCGGCGATGCGATCGAGATGGGCCTGCATCACCTCGACCGGGGAAAGCGCGCGCGCGGCGATCAGCGCGGCGATCCGGCTGGCATCCATGCGGGTGATCTCATTGGTCATCGAAGCTGTCCTACCTACTTATTGGTAGGGAGATGGTTGAGCGCTGTCATCCCCGCTGTCAATCCCTGCCTGACAGTTGGTAGGATGGGCTATGAGAGTGCCGATGAACGACAATGCGAGAGAAGCGATCCTGGAGGCGGCGCGGCGGACGGCGCAGGCGCACGGCTATGGCGGGCTCAACTTCCGCGACATCGGGGCCGAGGTCGGCATCAAGGCGGCGAGCATCTACCACCACTTCCCCAGCAAGGCCGCGCTGGGTGAAGCCGTGGCGAAACGCTACTGGGAGAATACCGCGGCCAATCTGGAGGCGCTGGCGGAAGCGGCCGGGGATCCGGCGACGGCGCTTCGCGCCTATCCCGGCCTGTTCCGCCAGGCACTCGAGGATGATAACCGGATGTGCCTCTGCAGCTTCATGGCGGCCGAATACGATGACCTGCCGGACGCGGTGAAGCGGCAGGTCCAGGCCTTCTCCGACGTGCATGTGGCCTGGCTCACCCGGATGCTGGCCGCGGCCGGCATCGGCGGAAGCCAGGGCGAGGCGCGGGCCCGGGCGATCTTCGCCGCCGTCGCCGGCGCCCAGCTGATGGCGCGCAGCCGCGCGGATCTGGGCCTGTACGACGCGCTGATCCAGGGCTTTCGCGACGCCGGCCTGATCCCGGCCTGACCGCCCTGCGCCGCCGCCGTCCGGGACCGGCTTCAAGGCGCCCCCGGCGCCTCGAAATCGACCGCGGCGACGCGGTGGAGCAGGCCGCGCAGGGCGGCGGCATCCGCCGCGCCGATCCTGCTTTCATAACTCGCCTGCGCCTGGCGCCAGAGCGCCCCGGCTTCGGCGAGCAGGCTGCGCCCCGCTTCGGTGAGCACCAGTTCGCGGCTTCGCCGGTCGGCGCCCACCGCGATCCGCACGAGCTGCCGCGCCTCCAGCGGGCGGATGTTGTGGCCGAGCGTGGTCCTGTCCATCACCAGCGCCTCCGCCAGCGGATTGAGCGCGACCGGGCCCAGATCGGCCACGCGGCTCAGCAGCGAATACTGCGTCGCGCGCAGCCCGAGCGGGGCGAGGACCTGGTCATAGAACTGCGTCACCCGCCGGGTCGCCTGGCGAAGCGCCAGGCAGTTGCAAACGGACGCCATGAGCATTGCCCCTGCTGCCGGGCCCATCGCAGTGAAGGCTTGCCGATAGGCGCATATACGCATAATTATCCCGCAAGCCGGTTCGCCGCAAGGGAAGGTCCATGCCTGACGCGTTTGACGATGGGGCGGGCCTGGCCGCCGACCGGCTCAGCCTCAGGCAATGGGCCAGCCTGTCCGTGCTGCTCGCGGGCGTCTTCGTCGCGACGCTCGACAACTTCATCGTCCTGGTCGCGATCCCCGATATCCGCGCCAGCCTCGGGGCGAGCTCCGCTGAGGCCGAGCTGGTGGTGGCCGCCTATGCGCTCACCTTCGCCGTGGGGCTGATCACCGGCGGGCGGCTGGGCGACCGCCATGGCCGCCGGCGGATGTTCATGATCGGCGGCGGCGCCTTCACGCTGGCATCCTGCCTCTGCGGCCTGGCGACGTCGCCGGAAGCGCTGATCGGCAGCCGGATCGCCCAGGGATTGTCGGCGTCGATCCTGATGCCCCAGGTCTTCGCCATCATCCGGGTGACCTTCCAGGATGCGCGCCAGCGCGGGCGGGCGCTGGCCTGCATGAGCATCATGATCGGCCTGGCCTCGGTGCTCGGGCAGATCCTGGGGGGGCTGATCATCGCGGCCGATCTGTGGGGCCTGTCGTGGCGGCCGATCTTCCTGATCAACCTGCCGGTGGGCGCCATCATGCTGCTGGCGGCGCCGCGGGTGCTGCAGGAATCGCGCGCGCCGGGCGTCGCCAGGCTCGACCTGGCCGGCAGCGTGCTGGGCGCCGCCGGGCTCGGGCTGCTGCTCTACCCGCTGGCCGAAGGGCGGGAAGCGGGCTGGCCCGGCTGGTCCATCGCCATGCTCGCGGCGGCGGCGATCCTGCTGCTGGCATTCGGCCTGCACCAGCACGCCAGGACGGTGTCGGGGCGATCGCCGCTGGTCGATACCACCCTGTTCCGGGAACGGTCGTTCACGGTCGGGCTGTTCCTGGTGCTGCTGTTCTACGCGACCCTGAGCCCCTTCTTCCTGTGCCTGACCTACATGCTGCAGCTCGGCTTCGGGCGGTCCCCCTTCGATGCCGCCATCGCCTTCTCACCGCTGGCGCTGGCCTTCGCCTCGGCCTCCTTCCTCTCCGGGCGGATGCGGCGGCGGGATCCGCGCGGCATCCTGCTGGCCGGGGCCTGCCTCACATCCGCCGGCGGCCTGCTGGCCTATGGCGCCTGCGCGGCGTTGCCGGGGTTCACGCCCGGCTACCTCCTGCCGGCCCTGGTCATCACCGGGGCGGGGCAGGGCCTGTTCATGGCGCCGGTGATCAACGTCGTGCTCGGCGGCATCCGGGAGGATCACGCGGGGGCCGCGGCCGGCGTCCTGACCACGATGCAGCGCATCGGCAATGCGCTCGGCGTCGCCCTGCTGCAGATCCCCTTCGCGGCGACCCTGGCCGGCCGGCTGGCCGGCGGCGCGGATACGCAAGCCGCCTATGTCGCGGCCTTCGGTACCGTCGCGCTCTGTGTCGCGATGATGGCCGCGGCGGTGATCGGCCTGCTGCTGATGCTGCGGCCGCCGGCGCGGCCGGCCGGCGGCCGGTGACGGGCGGGCGCGCCGCCCGCCGGCGGCGTCATCCCCTGGCGACCGGCCGCGGCTGATCCAGCTCCGGCTCCGGCTGGAAGGCCGCGACGACGGTCGCCACGG
>DASYDR010000014.1:0-1718 GCA_036499545.1 Roseomonas sp.
CATGCCGGCCCGTGCCGGCGACCCGGAGACGGCGCAGGAGATCACGGAGATGCAGGCGGCGGTGCAGCGCTGCAAGGAGATCCTGACCGGCATCCTGGCCTCCGCCGGCGAGACGCGGGGCGAGGCGCCGGCGGTGACCACGGTGCATGCCTTCCTTGGCGAGCTGGTGGCGCAATGGCGCGGCGCGCGCTCCGCCGGCACCTTGCTGCGCTACGACAACCTGGTGGGAGAGGACTTCGCCATCGTCTCCGACACCACGCTGAAGCAGGTGGTGTTCAACATCCTGGACAATGCGCTGGAGGTCTCGCCCGGCTGGGTGCATCTGGAGGCGTCGCGCGGCGCCGGGACGCTGACCATCCGGGTCGATGACGCCGGCCCCGGCTTCACGCCGGAGATGCTGGCGCATTTCGGCAAGCCCTATCATTCCACCAAGGGGCGGCGCGGCGGCGGGCTCGGGCTGTTCCTGGTGGTCAATGTGGTGCGCAAGCTGGGCGGCACGGTGACCGTCGCCAACCGGCCGCAGGGCGGCGCCACCGTCGCCCTCTCCCTGCCGCTCGTGGCGCTCGCGATCGGAGATCCCGCGCATGAACCCTGAACCGCTGCTCGTCATCGTCGAGGATGACGCCGCCTTCGCGAACACGCTAAAGCGCAGCTTCGAACGCCGCGGCTATGCCGTGCTGCTGGCCGCGGGCCTGGCGGAGCTGACCGTGCTGCTGCGGGACCATGCGCCGGACCACGCCGTGGTGGACCTGAAGCTCGCCGATGCTTCCGGCCTCAGCGCGGTCGAACTGCTGCATGCGCATGATCCGGCGATGCTGATCGTGGTGCTGACCGGCTTCGCGAGCATCGCGACCGCGGTGGAAGCGATCAAGCTCGGCGCCTGCCACTATCTCGCCAAGCCGGCCAATACCGACGACATCGAGAATGCCTTCAACAAGGCGGCGGGCGATGCCGGCATCGCGTTGCCGACGGCGCGGACCAGCATCAAGACGCTGGAATGGGAACACATCCACAGCGTGCTGGCGGAGACCGGCTTCAACATCTCCGAAACCGCGCGCCGCCTCGGCATGCATCGCCGCACCCTGGCGCGGAAGCTGGAGAAGCGGCAGGTCCGGTAGCGGCGATGGCGGCGGTGCTAATCCGCCGCGATCGGGGCCGGGCGGCGCGGACGATAGACGACGCGCACGCCCGCGAAGGTGCTCGGCATGCGTTCCCGCGGCAGCCGGGCATCGGGCGTGTGCAGGACGACGAGCTTGCCGCCCCAGGCATCCTTCTCGAACCGCACATTGGCCGTGCCGAGCGGCATCTCGAGATGTTGCAGCAGCTTCTTCGACAGCAGGGTCGGGCTGACCGGTGTCGTATCCGGGAGCATCACGGGGGCGTACTCCGATAAGCGATCGGGCAGGCAGCATGGCCGCTCGCCCCGGTGACGGCCAGTGAAATCCGGGCCCGTCGCGGCCGCGTCGCGCCATTTCGCCATCCCGACGGCGTGATGCTGCGACGCACATCGCCAGCGCTGCCGGCCGGGATGTGCGAGGATGCGGCATGACTCGCCGTCGACGCGCATGAACCGCCTGCCCGACGCCACCAGGCTGCATGACGCGCTGCTGGCGCGCGCGCGCGGCGATGCCATCGCCGATCTCGGGCCGATCGCCGAATTCCTCCCGATCCTGATGAAGGGCCGCCGCCACTGGTACGCGCAGGCGCCGGGGCGGGAG
>DASYDR010000015.1:0-3307 GCA_036499545.1 Roseomonas sp.
GAGTCTTGGATTGCGCGCGGGGGCGCGCGGAACTCGTGGATGGTACGCCTTCGCGTACCATGACGATGGAGGGTGCGTATCCTGACGAGAAACGCCGCGATCCCCGGACTAAATCCGGGGATGACGCCCACTGCTCGCGCGGTGGGCTACTCGGGGGATGACGAGCGATCAGGCTTGATCGAGCGTCAGTGCATCACGGCGCCGTGGACGAGGGCGCGGGCGACGGCGCCTTCCAGGGTGGTGCGGCCGAACGGTTTCTGCAGCACCGAGACGGCGCCGAGAGCGGCGGCGGCGGCGCGGCCGCCGGTGCGGTCGCAGAGCTGGATGCGCGGGAACTCGGCGTCTTCGGCCTGCTCGATGCCCTCGCCGGAGATCGCGATCACCGGGACCTCGAAGGCGTTGTCGTGCAGCCAGTTGATGAGGTCGATGCCGTCCATGCCGGGCATCATCACGTCGGTCACGATCAGGTCGGGGATCCGCTCGGCGATCGCCTCGGCCGCCGACTCACCGCCGTCGGCGCAGACCACGTCGTAGCCGCGCTGCGCCAGGCAGCGCGCGATGGTCTCGCAGAAGGCGCGGTCGTCATCGACCACCAGGATCTGGGCGCGGCCGCCGCTCGCCTGGACGCCGGTCATGGCTTCGAGATTCATGTCGAGCTTGGTCATCGTTCCCTCTCCCTGTCGGGTCCCCGGGATCAGTCCCAGGAACCGGTACTTGTCTCGCACTCGTTGCGCCGAGGAATGTTGCCGAGGAATGTTGTCGGGTCGAACATTAGCGGCTTTGCGCAAGATCAAGAATCCGGGTCTTTCCGTATAAGGGTTAGCCCGGATATGGCCTCCAGGGGTGAAGGTTCCGGGATTCGGATTAAGAAAGGGCTAACCACCCGCCGCGCCAAGGGAGGTCGCCGGAGTCTGCGCTATTCGCGGCGGTCGGAGAGCGTCACGCCGAGGGCGGCCAGCATCACGCAGACCACCGCCACCACCATGCGCGGGCTGGCCGGCTGGCCGAGGCAGAGCATGCCGACCAAGGCGCCGACGGCGGGCTCCAGGGTCACCAGGATGCCGTAGGTGCGCGCCGACATGCGCTGCAAGGCGCGGAACTCCAGCGCCATAGGCAGCACCGTCCCGAGCAGCGAGACGCCGAGCGCGCCCAGGAGATCGGTAAAGCCGGCATGGAACAGGCCGTGCTGGAAAAGCGCGAACGGCAGCAGCATCGCCGCCGAGGCCCAGAGGCCGAGCGCCAAGCCGTCATGGCCCGGGAAGACCGCGCCCACCCGCTGGCTCATCGGCACGAAGGCGGCCCAGCCCAGGGCGCCGATCGCGGCGTAGAGCAGTCCGATCGGGTCGAGGCCGCCCGTCCCGATTCCAGTCGAGATCTCCGGCGTCAGCAACGCGACACCGATGGCGGCGATGCCGATCCAGAGGAAATGCACCAGTCGCCGCGAGGTCGCAACCGCGAGGCCGAGCGGCCCGAGGAAGGTCACCGTCGAGGCGATGCCGAGGGGAATCCGTTCCAGCGCCAGGAAGAACGGCAGCACCATCGCGCTGTCCACCAGCCCGAACAGCAGGATCAGGCGGAAGTGGCGGCGCAGGGTCGATCCGATGGCGAATAAAGCGCGCGGCCTGGCGATGAGGGTGAGAACGGCGGCGGAGAGGAGCGAGGTCGCGAACGCCGTGCCGGTCGCACCCAGGCTGGAGAACAGCACCGTCGCCAGCGCCGCGCCGAGCTGCACCGAGACGATCGCCAGCAGCATCAGCGCCGGCGGCGGCAAGCGGCTGAACGCCGATGCGGCCGGAACGGCACCGCCGGGGTGGGCGGCACGGCCCGGGAGTGCCGCGCCCGCGCCGGCGCCGGTCTCGCCGCCCGCCGATATCACCGCCCCGTGCATGCCGCGCGCTCGCCCCTCATTCGCAGGGTGCGGATTTGACCCCCGGGCGGCGGCCGGGTCAACCGGGCCGAGGTTGGCTAATCGGCCTGCTCCACCCACTGGTCCCAGTCGGCGTCGGTCCATTGGTCCGGAGCGACCAGCAGGTAGTTCACGGCGACCGGCACCGCCTTCGGCCCCACGGTGAAAACCTCGCGGCCGTGCGGAAAGCGGGCGATCAGGTCCCCGTCGGGACGCCAGGCGGAATCGTCGTTCCAGAGCACGAGCATGCCGTCCTGCTCCAGCCGCGGCTCGGTGACCGCGGGCGAGAGCTCGGGGTCGAGGTTGGTGAAGAGCGAGGGATGCCCGGTGCTCAACAGGCCGACCGTCCCGGCGACCCAGCTGCCGCCGCCGACGATCCGGAGCGGCTGGGCGGTTGCGGTCTGCCAGATCCGGTCGAAGCGCGCCGCGATCTCGGCCGAGGGCCACATGATCTTCTGGATGTGGCCCGCCGCCCGGTCCTGCAGATCCGCCGTCGCATCATGTCCCAGCACCGCCAGGCTGGCGACCAGAGCCAGCACGGCGTGGCGCAGGCCGGCCCGCGCCCAGCGCGCCGCGCGCGGCCGGATGCGGATCGCCAGCGCCACCAGCAGCAGGCCGATCATGCTGTACATCGGCGCGGCCCATTCGAGGCGCGCCGGCTTCACCATCGCCATCGCCAGGGTCAACAGCATCGGCCCGCCGCCCATCAGCAGCAGGAAGACGAACGCGCGGGAGGCGATCGCCGGCTCCGCCGCCGGGTCCGGAAGCGGCGCAGTCCAGCGCAGCGGCACCCGGCTCGCCGCCATGCCGCCGATCAGCCCCAGCGCCATGAACAGCACGGTCTTTCCCACATCGCGCAGGAAATGCCCGCCGGCGATGCCGCGATGCGCGGATTCCCGCGCGACCCAGGTGAGCGCGACGAAGTCGGTGGCACCCAAGCCCATGGCGAGCGGCAGCAACAGCACGACGAAGACCAGCAGCCCGACATAGAGCGCCCGGCCGCGCAGCCGCGACCGGGCCTCGGCATCGAGCATTATCCACAAGGCCCCGAAGGCGATGACCAGGCCCATGGTGAACTTCGCATAGAGGCCGAGCGCCGCGATCGCGCCGGTCAGGATCCACCAGACCAGCCGCTCGCTGCCCGACGCGCGCCACAGACAGAAGCAGAAGCCGATCCAGAGCGGGAGCTGGACGACATTGTGGTTGTAGCGCAGCGCATCCAGGGTGAAGTGCGCCACCGCCGGCAGCAGCAGCGTGCCGAGCAGCGCCGCCCGCGCACCCATCAGGTCGCGCCCGAGCAGAAAGACGAAGATGTAAGCCGCGGCGATGCACAGCTCGGCGAGCAGCAGCGAAACCCAAAGATGCGTCCCGAACAGGTCGTAGCCGAAAGCGAGCAGCCAG
>DASYDR010000016.1:0-7023 GCA_036499545.1 Roseomonas sp.
ATCCCGCCCCGCGCACGCCCTTCGCCCTGGCGTCCACCGGCGGCGCACCCGACGCGCGCGATCCCGCCTGGTACCGCGACGCGGTCATCTACCAGCTGCATGTGAAGAGCTTCTTCGACAGCAACGATGACGGCATCGGCGATTTTCCGGGCCTGCTCGCGAAGCTCGACTACATCGTGGAGCTGGGCGTCAACACCGTCTGGCTGTTGCCCTTCTATCCCAGCCCGCGGCGCGACGACGGCTACGACATCAGCGAATATCGCGGCATCCACGAGGATTACGGCACGCTGCGCGACGCCCGGCGCTTCGTGCAGGAAGCGCATGCACGGGGCCTGCGCGTCATCACAGAGCTGGTGATCAACCACACCAGCGACGAGCATCCCTGGTTCCAGCGCGCCCGCCACGCCAAGCCGGGCTCCTCCGCGCGCGACTTCTACGTCTGGTCGGACACCGACCAGCGCTATCCGGACACCCGCATCATCTTCATCGATACGGAAAAGTCGAACTGGACCTGGGACCCGGTGGCCGGCGCCTATTTCTGGCACCGCTTCTACAGCCACCAGCCGGACCTGAACTTCGACAATCCGCGCGTCCTCGATGCCGTGTTCGGCGTCATGAAGTTCTGGCTCGACATCGGCGTCGACGGCCTGCGCCTGGACGCGGTGCCCTACCTGATCGAGCGCGACGGCACCAACAACGAGAACCTGCCGGAGACGCACGAGATCCTGCGCCGCATCCGGGCGCGGATGGAACAGGACTACCAGGGCCGCATGCTGCTCGCGGAGGCCAACCAGTGGCCGGAGGACACGCAGCAGTATTTCGGCAATGGCGACGAATGCCACATGGCCTTCCACTTCCCGCTGATGCCGCGCATGTACATGGCGATCGCGCAGGAAGACCGCTTCCCGATCACCGACATCCTGCGCCAGACGCCGGACATCCCGGCGGGCTGCCAATGGGCGATCTTCCTGCGCAACCATGACGAGCTGACGCTCGAGATGGTGACCGACCAGGAACGCGACTACCTCTGGTCCACTTATGCCGCGGACAGGCGCGCGCGCATCAATCTCGGCATCCGGCGCCGGCTGGCGCCGCTGCTGCAGCGCGACCGCCGCCGCATCGAGCTGATGAACGGGCTGCTGCTGTCGATGCCGGGCACGCCCGTCATCTACTACGGCGACGAGATCGGCATGGGCGACAACATCTTCCTGCGCGACCGGGACGGGGTGCGCACGCCGATGCAATGGACCTCCGACCGCAACGGCGGCTTCAGCCGCGCCGATCCGGCGAGCCTGGTACTGCCCTCGCTGCAGGACCCGCTCTACGGCTTCCAGGCGGTGAATGTCGAAGCGCAGTCGCGCGATCCGCATTCGCTGCTGGCCTGGATGCGCCGCATCCTGGCGGTGCGCAGCCGCAGCAGCGTCTTCGGCCGCGGCGGCATGCGCCTGCTCTATCCGGGCAACCGCAAGGTGCTGGCCTATCTGCGCGAATTCGAAGGCACCAGCATGCTCTGCGTCTTCAACCTGTCGCGCTCGGCGCAGGCGGTGGAGCTCGACCTGTCCGACAGCAGCGGCCGGGTGCCGGTGGAGATGCTGGGCGGCAGCATCTTCCCGCCGATCGGCCAGCTGCCCTACCTGCTGACCCTGCCGCCCTATGGCTTCTACTGGTTCGCCCTGCCGGTGCAGGGCGCGCTGCCCGCCTGGCACACGCCGGCGCCGGAACCGATGCCCGAACTCCGCACCCGGGTCTTCCGGGCACCGCTGGCCGAGATGCTGGATGGGCCGCTCCGCGCCGATCTCGAACAGAACGAACTTGGCGCCTATCTGCGCAAGCGGCGCTGGTTCTCCGCCAAGGACCAGGTGCTGACCGGCGCGCGCTTCGCCGCGATCGCGGCCCTGCCCGGCACCGGCGGCCGCGTCGTGATGGCCGAAGTGGAAGCGACGCTGGAGAGCGGTCCGCAGCGCTTCAGCCTGCCGCTGGCGATGGTGGAGGAGGCGGAGGCTATCGCACCGCTGCCATCCCAGCTGGCGCTCGGGCGCTTCCGGCTGGGACGGCGCGTCGGCTTCATCACCGATGCCTTCGCCGCCGATGCCTTCGCCCATGCGGTGCTGGCCGCGCTGCGCGCCGGCGAGACGATCCCGACCAGCGACGGCACGCTGCGCTTCCTGCCGACACCGCTGCTGGCGCAGACCGCGCCGCCGGCGGATGCCGGGGTCCGCCGCTTCTCGGCGGAGCAGTCGAATTCCAGCCTCGTCATCGGCGACAGCGTGGTGCTCAAGATCATTCGCCGCATCGCCCCGGGCATCCACCCGGAAGTGGAGATGACGCGCTTCCTGACCGAAGCGGGCATCGGCGCCGTGGCGCCGCTGCTCGGCCATGTCGAACGCGTGAATGGCGACGGCAAGCCGGTCGCGGTGCTGATCGCCCAGGCCTTCGTGCGCAACCAGGGCGATGGCTGGGGCTGGACCCTGGATTGGCTGCGCCGTGCATTGCAGGACGCGGAGGCTGGCGGGGCCGAAGCTGGCGATCCCATGGCCGGTTATCTCGGCTTCGCCGCCGCCATCGGCCGCCGGCTGGCGGAGATGCACACCGCGCTCGCCACGCCGAACGACGACCCGGCCTTCGCACCGGAGCCGGCGACGGAGACCGATTGCGCTGCCTGGGCCGATGCCGCCGCAACGGCGCTTGAAACCGCTCTCGACAGGCTGGCCCGGCGGGTGAGCTGGGACAATGAGGAGATCGCGGCGCTGGCCGCTTCGCTGGTCGAACGGCGCGCCGCCCTGGTGGCGGCGGTGCGGCGGCTGCGTTCGGCCGGCGGCGCCATCCTGAAGACGCGCGTGCATGGCGATTTCCATCTCGGCCAGGTGCTGGTGGCGCAGGGCGATGCGGTGATCGTCGATTTCGAGGGCGAGCCCGCGCGCAGCCTGGCCGAACGCCGGGCCAAGACCTCGCCGATGAAGGATGTGGCCGGGCTGCTGCGCAGCTTCGACTACGCGGCGGCGACGCTGCCGATGGAAAGCGCCATGGCCGACATGCCGGCGCCGGAGCGCCGCCAGGCGACGCTCGACGCCTGGCGGCAATCGGCCGCGACCGCCTTCCTCGATGCCTACCGTGCCGGCGCCGTGCCCGCTTTGCGCGCTTCCGGGGAGCAGGAGTTGATGGACATTTTCTTGATCGAGAAAGCCGCCTACGAGATCGGCTATGAAATCGCCAACCGGCCCGGCTGGCTCGCGGTGCCCCTGCGCGGGCTCGACCGGCTGGCGCGGCGGATCCTGGCATGAGTGGGCTGGACGATGCGGCCGTCGATGCCCTGGTGCAGGGCCGCCACGGCGATCCCTTCGCGATCCTCGGGCGGCATGGGCAGGAACTGCGCTGCCTGGCTCCCGGCGCGGACGCGGTGGAGGTGCTGACGGGGGAAGGCGCGGCGCGGCTGGCGCGGCGGCATCCGGCGGGGTTCTTCCTGGGTGCCGCGCCGGATGGCGAATACCGCCTGCGCATCCATTGGCCGGGCGGCGTGGAGGAGACGGAGGATTCCTACGGCTTCGGTCCGCTGCTCGGCGGGCTCGACCTGCATCTCTTCGCGGAGGGACGGCATCTCGAGCTGGCGCATGTGCTCGGCGCGCAGTGCATGCAGGTGGACGGCATCCCCGGCGTGCGCTTCGCGGTCTGGGCGCCGAATGCGCGCCGGGTCTCGGTGGTCGGCGATTTCAATCGCTGGGACGGCCGTCGCCATCCGATGCGGCTGCGCCGGGAAGCCGGGCTCTGGGAGATCTTCATCCCGCGGCTCGGCCCCGGCGCGGCCTACAAGTACGAACTGCTCGATGCCGCCGGCCAGATGCTGCCGCTGAAGGCGGATCCGCTGGCGCAGCAGATGGAGCCGGCGCCGGGCACCGCGTCCCGCGTCGTGTCGCCGGCCGCGCATGTCTGGGAGGATGGCGCCTGGATGGCCGCGCGCGCCGGGCGCCAGGATGCCGCCGCGCCGATCAGCGTCTATGAGGTGCATGCCGCATCCTGGTGGCACGACGCCGATGGGCGGCCGGCGCATTGGGACATGCTGGCCGACCGCCTGCTGCCCTATGTCACGGATCTCGGCTTCACGCATATCGAGCTGCTGCCGATCGCCGAGCATCCGTTCGGCGGCTCCTGGGGCTACCAGCCGCTCGGGCTCTTCGCGCCGAGCGGGCGCTTCGGTCCGCCGCAGGGCTTCGCCCGCTTCGTCGACCGGGCGCACCAGGCCGGCATCGGCGTGATCCTGGACTGGGTGCCGGCGCATTTCCCGACCGATGCGCATGGGCTGTACCGCTTCGACGGCACCGCGCTCTACGAGCATGGCGACCCGCGCGAGGGCATGCACCAGGACTGGAACACCGCGATCTACAATTTCGGCCGGCACGAGGTGCGCGGCTTCCTGCTGGCCAGCGCGGTGCATTGGCTGGAGCACTTCCATGTCGATGCGCTGCGCGTCGATGCCGTCGCCTCGATGCTGTACCGCGACTATTCGCGCGGCGCCGGCCAGTGGATCCCGAACCGGCATGGCGGCCGGGAGAACCTCGAAGCCGTGGATTTCCTGCGGGAGGTGAACACCGTGGTCGCGCAGCGCTGCCCGGGCGCGGTGATGATCGCGGAGGAAAGCACCGCCTGGCCCGGCGTCACCGCGCCGGTCTCCGAAGGCGGCCTCGGCTTCGCCTTCAAATGGAACATGGGCTGGATGCATGACAGCCTGGAATACATGAAGAACGACCCGGTGCATCGGCGCTGGCACCACGACGCTATGACCTTCAGCCTGGTTTATGCCTGGTCGGAACGCTTCATCCTGCCGCTCTCCCATGACGAAGTGGTGCACGGCAAGGCGTCGCTGCTCGGCCGCATGCCGGGCGATGACTGGCGCCGCTTCGCCAATCTGCGCGCCTATTACGGCTTCATGTGGGGTCATCCCGGCAAGAAGCTGCTGTTCATGGGCGGCGAATTCGCCCAGCCCGGCGAATGGAACCACGACGTGGCGCTGCCCTGGGCGCTGCTGGACGATGCCCGCCATCGCGGCGTGCAGCGCCTGGTCGCCGACCTCAACGCGCTCTATCGCGCCGAACCCGCGCTGCACCGGCTGGATGCCGACCCGGCCGGCTTCCGCTGGGTGATCGGCGATGATCGCGCGCAGAGCGTCTTCGCCTGGCTGCGCCAGGCCGATGGCGCACCGCCGGTGCTGGTGGTCGCGAACCTGACGCCGGAACCGCGGCGGGGCTACCGCGTCGGCGTGCCGGCAAGCGGCGGCTGGCGGGAGGTGCTGAACACCGATGCCACCACCTATGGCGGCAGCGGCCTCGGCAATGCCGGCCGCGCCTGGGCGGATGCGGTGCCGGAACATGGCCAGCCGGCGTCCCTGTCGCTGACCCTGCCGCCGCTGGCCACCATCATGCTGGTGGCGGAGGCTTGATGGTGGACCGTCTGGCGGCGGGCCGGCCCTATCCCCTCGGCGCCAGCTGGGACGGGCTCGGCGTCAATTTCGCGGTGTTCTCCGCCCATGCCGACCGCATCGAGCTCTGCCTGTTCGATCCGTCCGGCCGGCGGGAGCTGACGCGCCTGGCCCTGCCGGAATGCACCGACGAGGTGTGGCACGGCTATCTGCCGGATGCGAAGCCGGGCCAGCTCTACGGCTATCGCGCGCATGGCCCCTATGATCCGCGGGTGGGGCATCGCTTCAATCCCAACAAGCTGCTGCTCGATCCCTATGCGCGGGAATTGCGGGGGGAACTGGTCTGGTCCGATGCGCTGTTCGGCCATCGCGTCGGCAGCGCGCGCGCCGATCTCACCTTCGACCGGCGCGACAGCGCGCGGGGGATGCCGAAGGCCGTCGTCGTCGATGACAGCTTTCACTGGGGCGACGACGCCGCGCCGATGGTGCCCTGGGAACGGAGCGTGATCTATGAAGCGCATCTGCGCGGCCTGACCGCGATGCAGGACCAGATACCGCCGCGTGAGCGCGGCACCTTCGCGGCGCTGGCCAATCCGCACATGATCGATCACCTGCTGAAGCTCGGCGTCACCGCGATCGAATTGCTGCCGGTGCATGCGTTCCTGCAGGACCGCTTCCTGGTGGAGCGGCGGCTGCGCAACTACTGGGGCTACTCGACGCTGGCGTTCTTCGCGCCGGAGCCGCGCTACATGGTCGAACCCTGGATGCGCAACGAGCTGAAGGTGGCGGTGCGGCGACTGCACGCGGCCGGGATCGAGGTGATCCTGGACGTCGTCTACAACCACACCTGCGAAGGCAGCGAGATGGGGCCGACGCTGTCCTGGCGCGGCTTCGACAACCTTTCCTACTACCGGCTGATGCCCGGCCAGGAACAGCACGCGATCAACGACACCGGCACCGGCAACACGCTGAACATCGTGCATCCGCGCGTGCTGCAGATGGTGATGGACAGCCTGCGCTACTGGGTCGAGTGCTACCATGTCGACGGCTTCCGCTTCGACCTCGGCACCATCCTGGGGCGGGAGGCCGGCGGTTTCGACCCCGGCTCCGGCTTCTTCGACGCGGTGCGGCAGGACCCGGTGCTGTCGCGGGTGAAGCTGATCTCGGAGCCCTGGGACATCGGTCCCGGCGGCTACCAGCTTGGCAATCATCCGCCGGGCTTCGCGGAATGGAACGACCGCTTCCGCGACGGCGTGCGGCAGTTCTGGAACGGTGCGCCTGGCATGCGGGCCGATCTCGCGGCGCGGCTCTCCGGCTCCGCCGAACTGTTCGACCATCGCCATCGCCGCCCGGCCGCCAGCGTCAACTACGTGGCGAGCCATGACGGCTACACCCTGCATGACGTCGTGACCTACGAGCTGCGCCACAACGAGGCGAATGGCGAAGGCAATGAGGATGGCCATCCCACCAACCATTCCCGCAACTGGGGCGTGGAGGGCGAGACCGACGACGCGGCCATCAACGCCACCCGCGGCGCGGTGAAGCGCGCCCTGCTGACCACCCTCTTCGCGTCCGCCGGCACGCCGATGCTGCTGGCGGGTGATGAGATGCAC
>DASYDR010000017.1:0-4591 GCA_036499545.1 Roseomonas sp.
CAGGGCTTCGAAGACCCGGATGGTCGGGATCCCCGGCAGCATCGTCACGTAGAAGCGGCGCGGCACATGCACGGTCGCCAAGTGCTGGGCGAAAACCTCCGGCGCACGCGCATTCGGCAGCCAGCCGCGGAGCCGGGCGCCGTGCCGATTCAGCACCGCCATGGCGTCCTCGGGATAGCGCACGCCGTAGATATCGAGCGGCAGGCCGGCGGACTGGGCCGGCCACAGCAAGAAGCTCTCCAGCTCCGCGCTGCGTTCGCCATCGCCCCAGTTGCCGATCCAGACCAGACCGTCCCGCGGCTGCTCCTGCGCGGGCGGATGGAACAGCCGGGTATCCGCGGCCTCGTGCCAGACGAAGACGCGCTCGCCCCAACCCCAGCGCCGATATACCGCCGCCAGCGTCTCTCCGAAGGCAAGGACACCGTCATAGCCGTCGAGGTCGAAGCGGCGGATCGCTTCGGGATCGCTGACAGCGCGATGATGCGTGTCGTGGAAGAGCAGGGTGTAGCGCCCGCCGCGGCGGCGGGCCTGACCGATGCGCGCGACCAGCGCCGGCTCGTTCCATTCATGCACGATGACCAACTCGGCGTCGGACACGGCGGCCTCGACCTCCTCGTTGGATGCCAGCATCCGCGTGCGCAGCTCGGGATAGGCGGCGCGATAAGCCGCGAGGCCGGCTTCGCCATGATCGCGCAGCAGGTTCTCCAGGCTCCAGCTCCCGGCCGGTTCGCAGGCGAGGACGTCATGCCCGCGATGCGCCAGTTCCCGCAGGACGCCGCGCAGGAAATGCGCGTTGCCGTGATTCCAGCAGGAGAGCAGCGAATGGGTGAAGTAGACGATCTTCATGCCGCCGCCTCGACCCGGCCGCGGCGGCCAAGCAGTGACAGGTAGAGATCGTGCATCGCGCCGGCCATGGCGCCCGGGGTGTAGCGCAGCGCGTGGCGCTGGGCGGCCAGGCCGAGCCGCACGCGCATCGGCTTGTCGGCCAGCAACGCCGTGATGGTGGCGGCGGCGGCGGCGTCATCCTCGCTCGGCACGAAAAGCGCGGCGTCTGCCCAAAGCTCCCGGAAAGTCGGGATGTCCGACAGCACCAGCGGGCAACCCGCCTGCGCCGCTTCCAATACCGCGAGGCCGAAGGGCTCGTAGCGGGCCAGCGCAACGTAGAT
Source organism: Roseomonas sp. (assembly GCA_036499545.1). Classification (GTDB taxonomy): domain Bacteria; phylum Pseudomonadota; class Alphaproteobacteria; order Acetobacterales; family Acetobacteraceae; genus Plastoroseomonas. Next base: position 1,167 of record DASYDR010000017.1, read on the forward strand.
CGGCCTGGCCTGCAAGCGGGTAGCCATGTCTTGCGCATCGAGCTGGCCCAGGGCGGTGACATGCCGGGGCGCGGCCTTACTGCCCTCTGGCCCGCGCAGCGGCCCCGCGGCCAGGACCGGCAGTGACAGGCGCGCGGCGGCACGATCCAGCGTCACCAGGTTCTTGCCGGGATCCCAGAGCCTGCCGGCGGTGAAGACGAAGTCCGGCGCGTCCGGCGGCGTGGCCGTCAGCCTCGGCGCGAGCGCTCGCCCATTGTGGATGGCCGCCGGCATTACCGGCAGCGCATAGGCTTCCGCCGTTGCCCGCGCAAAGGCGTGGCTGGGCGCTACCAGCGCGGTGGCGTTCGCGTAGCCGCGCCGGAGCAGGTCGGTCCGCCACGCGAAATCGGGCGGCATCGGGCCGCCCCGCACTGCCGCCCACCAGGTCGCGAGGCAGGAATGGCACGCCCCCAGCACCGGCGCGTGAAAGCTGCCGGCCGCGGCCAACGCCGGGCTGTTCAGATGAATGACGTCGGCCCGCGCGGTCCTGGCAATGGCGGCGATCTCCCGGCCGGCCGCCAGTACTTCCCCGGAATTGGCGGCGAGCCAATCGAGCGGCAATGCGGTGACCCGCAGCGCCAGGCCCGGAACCGCTTCGGCATCGGTGATCTGGCCGGCGTCCGGCACCGGGCCGAGGCTGACGAGCCTGGTCCTGACCCCATGCGCGGCGAGGCCGCGCGCCAACTCCAGCGCATAGGTCCAGACGCCGCCGACGGTATCGGTGGTCATGACCAGACGGATGCCGTCCCCCTGTCCGCGCCGGGCCGTCACGGTGCCAGGGCCTCTACCTGAACCGGCGCCCGCACGCCGGCATGCCCGCGCAGCCATTCGGCGAGGCTGGCGACGCCCTCGCGCCAGGGCCGCGTGGCGGGCAGATCGAGCGCCGCCTGCAGCCGGCGCATGTCCGAGACGTAGTAGCGCTGGTCGCCGGCGCGCCAATCGCCATGGTGGGTCTCCACGGTATGGCCGAGCAGCGCGCCGATATGCGCGATGAGCTGGCGCAGGCTGATGGCATTGGCGGGACCGCCGCCGAGATTGAAGGCTCGGCCGCGCACCTCGCCGATCCGCCGCCAGGCCTGGAGATAGGCGGCGACGGCATCGCCCACATCCAGCACGTCGCGAACCTGGCGGCCATCGCCATAGATGCTGATCGGCTCCCCGCGGAGCGCGCGGATCAGGAAATGGGCCACCCAACCCTGATCCTCGGTTCCCATCTGGCGCTGGCCATAGATGCAACTCATGCGCAGCACCGCGGTCGGAATATCGTAGCTGCGCCCGAAATCCAGCACGTATTGGTCGGCCGCGCCCTTCGAACAGCCGTAGGGCGTATGGAAATCGAGCGACCGTCCTTCGCCGATGCCGGTGGCGCGCAATGCGCGGTCCTGCGGCAGATAGGCGTCGTCGACCTGATCCAGGACGATGTCGGCGAGGTCGCCATAGACCTTGTTGGTGCTGGCGAAGACCAGCGGTACCGGCACATGGCGCCGGCGCAGGGCATCCAGCAGATGGAAGGTGCCCGCGAGGTTGACTTCGAAATCCAGCCGCGGGTCGGCCAGGCTGGTGGTGACCGCCACCTGCCCCGCCAGATGGAAGACCGCCTGCGCCTCCGCCACCGCCGTCGCGACCGCGTCTGCGTCCCGGATATCGGCGATGCAGGTGGAAATCCGCCGCGGGTGGCGGCGCTTCAGCCAATCCAGATTGGCTTCGACCCCTGGCCGCAGCAGGGCGTCGTAGATGAGAACGGCATGCCCTTCCTGCGCGAGCCGGTCGGCGAGGTTGGAACCGATGAATCCGGCACCGCCGGTGACCAGGATCGGCCGGGTTCCGGCGAGCGCCGGGAGAGCGGGATCCTTCATGCGACCAGCCCCCGCGCTTCCAGTTCGCTTCGCGCCTGGTTGACGCGGTCCTGGATCTGCTGGCGCGCCACCCAGTCGGCGAGCTCCGCGAGATCCGCAGTGAAGTCCAGCCGTTGCGCGGCATAACCCAGCACCGTCCGGGCTCTGGTGATGTCGGCGATGTTGTGCCGGATATCGCCGGCGCGGGCTTTGCCGGTGATCAGTGGCGCCACCTCCGCTCGCCCCATCGCCTGTGCGAGATCCGCGGCCACTTCCTGCACCGTGCGATCGACGCCGCTGGCGATGTTGAAGACTTCGCCGGCCGCCTTCGGATGCTCCAGCGCCAGCATGAACGCCCGCGCGACATCCTCGACATGCACGAAGTCGCGGCGCTGCTTGCCGTCCTCGAAGATCAGCGGCGGCTGCCCGCCATGCAGCCGCGCGGCGAAGATCGCCAGCACGCCGGTATAGGGGTTCGAGAGCGCCTGGCCAGGGCCATAGACGTTCCACAGCCTGAGCGCCGCGCCTTCCATGCCATAGGCCGGCGCCAAGGTCAGGGTCAGCCGCTCCTGCACGAATTTGGTGATGGCATAGACGGAGGCGAGGTTCGGCCGCTTCCACTCCGGCGTCGGCACCGGCACCAGCGGCCGCCGCGCCGCATCCAGCGGGTCCCAGGGCGCGTCGGCACCACCGCGCGGCTGCCGGACCGCATCTTCGACCAAGGCTCCATCGGCGTCGCGGTAGAGACCTTCACCATAGATGCTCATGGAGGATGCGACCACGACGCGCCGTACCGGCCGCGCGATCAGCTGCTGGAACAGCACCGCCGTGCCGTGGTCGTTGACGGAGACATACTGATCCACCGCATACATGCTCTGTCCGACACCGACCTCGGCGGCGAGGTGCACCACCTTGTCGACGCCGACGAGCGCCTGTTGCACCAGATCACCGTTCCGCACATCGCCCCGGATCAATTCGGCATCCGGGTCCAGGCCATCCTCGCCGCGATCGCCGTGCACCTGCGCGATGAAGCTGTCGAGCACGCGCACATGATGGCCTTGCTCCAGCAGAGCGCGCGCGAGGTGACGGCCTATGAAGCCGGCACCACCGGTGATCAGAATTCGGTCTGTCACGTCAGCGCTTCTCCTTAGAGCAAGAGGTCCCCGCAAGCTTGAGCGCCTGCGAAGCTTGAGCTTAGCAAAGCCTCTAAGCTTGAGCGTATCGACACAAGCTTGAGCGTAGGCAGCAGAGTTCGTCACCGTCGTTACTGAAGTCGTCCCGCACTCCGTCGCTACCAACGCATGAAGAAGGAAAAGTCGCGCTCACATTGAGTTGCGTTATTTCCAATCCGGCGCGTGCAGCTGCGAGGAAGGAAAGAACGTTCCTGGTTTCGAGACCACCAGCGCCACCGGCCAGCGGACGAGACAGGGAGAATGGAAGTGATCAACGCGGGACCGCCCATCCTCCCCTTCAGCCTCCTCTTCAACGGCCATCATCCGGCCGGGGCGCGGCGTCCATGACGCCGCATACCGTGCGGGTGGGGATCGTCGG
>DASYDR010000018.1:0-8058 GCA_036499545.1 Roseomonas sp.
CGCCATCATCATCCTGGGTCAGCACCCGGCCGCTGCCGTCGACCAGCGCCAGCAGCGTGTCGGCGCCCTCGCCGAGGCTGCGGGTCAGCGCCACCAGGTCGCGTTCGCCCTCCGGCAGCCGGAAGAAGGCCATCTGACGCGGCCGCAGGGTGATATGCGTGGTCTGCCCGACGGTCATCGCCGGGCGGCCCGCCGCATCGACCAGGGAGGTCGCGAATTCCGGCGCCGGCACCGGGGTCGAAGCCTGCACCATCAGCTCGAACTGGCCGCCGGTATTGCCGAGGATGCCGGCGCGCAGGAACAGCGGCCGCCGCTGCGCGGCCGCGACATCGACCAGCGAGGCCAGGCCTTCGCCGCCGTCATCATCCTCGACCAGCACGCGGCCGGCGCCGTCCAGCAGCGCGATCACCGTATCGGTGTTGCGCGCCAGGTTCTGGGTGAAGGCCAGCAGGTCGCCTTCCGGCAGGCGGAAGAAGGCCTGCTGGTTGCGCCGCAGCCGGATCGGGATCGCCTGGCCGGTCGCCACCGGCGTCTGGTTCGCGGCCGCCTGCTCCAGCGACGTCGCGAAATCCTGTGCCGGCGCCGGCGCGGCGCGGGTCAGCAGCACTTCGAAGGTACCGCCGGTGTCGCCCAGGATCCCGGCGCGGACCAGCGCGGCGCCGTCGCGGGCCCCGATCTCGACGCGGGAGGCGAGTTGCTCGTCGCCGCCATCATCATCCTCGGCGATGCTGCGGCCATTGCCATCCAGCACCTCGAGCACCGTATCGGTGTTACGGCCGAGCCGGCGGGTGATGACGACGACGTCGCCGCCGGCTTCCGGCGCGATGCGGAAGAAGGCCGATTGGCGCGGGCGCAGCCGCACCGAAACCGGCTGGTCCGGCTGCAGCGGCGGGAAATTCGCCGCCTCCTGCGGCCGCGTCGCGAAAGCCGCCGCGCTGCCTTCCACGCCGGCGGCGGGCCCGCGCTGCGCCATCGCCGGCGGGGCCACCGGCAGGAAGACGAGCGAGGCCAGGATCGGCAGCGCGACGAGGCGCGCCCTTGGAGTGCGGAGCATTGGCGGTTCCCTGGTACTTCGGCCGCCGAGGCAAGCAGGAACCGGCGTCCGGATCAATCGTGCCGCGACCACAATGGCCGATCAAGTTTCGCGGCTGGGCCGGGACCGGCATTCGATCGACCCGCTCCTGCACCGATCGAGGGTCCAATACCACCCGGACAGGGGCGGGCAAGGCCGCCCCGCCTGCGGTGCATTCCATTCACAGATGCTGTTCCTTCCCGGCGCCTGGCACATTGCCGGGGGCGGGTCCATCTCGCACCGCAACACGATCCTCCTTCCGGGGCCTACCCTTCCATGCCACTCGCCCTCTATGCGCTGACCGCCGGTGCCTTCGGCATCGGGGTCACCGAATTCGTCATCATGGGCCTGCTGATCGAGGTCGGCACCGATCTCGGCGTCTCGACCAGCGCGGCCGGGCTGCTGATTTCAGGCTATGCCCTGGGCGTCGTCGCCGGCGCGCCGCTGCTGACCACGCTCACCGCCGCCTGGCCGCGCAAGACCGTGCTGCTGGCGCTGATGGGCATCTTCACCATCGGCAACCTGGCCTGCGCCCTGGCGCCGAGCTACGGGCTGCTGATGGGGGCCCGCGTGCTGACCGCCTTCGCGCATGGCACCTTCTTCGGCGTCGGCTCGGTCGTCGCCACCGGCCTGGTGGCGCCCGACCGCCGCGCCTCCGCCATCGCCGTCATGTTCACCGGCCTGACCGTCGCCAATATCCTGGGCGTGCCCTTCGGCACCTGGCTTGGCCAGCATCTCGGCTGGCGCGCGACCTTCTGGGCCGTGACGCTGGTCGGCATCATCGCGCTGGCGATCATCGCGTTCGCCGTCCCGCGCGACCGCACGGCGCCCGAGGCCACCGACTGGCGCGCCGATTTCCGTGCCATGGCCCGCCGCCCGATGCTGCTCGGGCTGCTGACCACGGTGCTGGGCTTCGCCGGCGTCTTCGCCGTCTTCACCTATATCGCACCGATCCTGACCCGGATCACGGGCTTCGGCGCCGACGCCGTTTCTCCGATCCTGCTGGTCTTCGGCGGCGGCCTCGTCATCGGCAACCTGGTCGGCGGCCGCGTAGCCGACCGGCGGCTGGTGCCGGCCCTGCTTGGCAGCTTCGCCCTGCTCGCCCTCATCCTGCTGCTGATGGGCGTCGCCGTCGAAAGCCGCATCACCGCGGTGCTCTTCGTCGGCCTGCTCGGCGCCGCCGGCTTCGCCACCGTGCCGCCCCTGCAGCTCTGGGTGCTGGACAAGGCCAAGGGCGCCGGCCAGAGCCTTGCCTCCAGTTTCAACATCGCCGCCTTCAACCTCGGCAACGCGCTCGGCGCCTGGGCCGGCGGCGTGGCGCTGGATGCCGGCGGCCTGCACGCGGTCACCTGGGTCGCGGCCCTGTTCCCGATCGCCGCGCTGGGCGTAGCCGTGCTGGCGCTGCGGCTGGAAGCGGCGGCGGTCCGGCCGCGGGTTGCCTGACCTATCCCAGCGCCCGGATGCCCTGCCCTGCCACTGCCGCGACCAGCGTGGTCACGCCCAGGCCCAGGCGCGGGTGGATCCAATCGGGCGCCACCTCCGCCAGCGGCCGCAGCACGAAGGCACGCTGATGCGCGCGTGGATGCGGCAGCACCAGCCCCGGGCCGTCGCGCAACAGGCCGGCGGCGTCGATCAGGTCCAGGTCCAGGGTGCGCGGCGCGTTCGGAAAGGGGCGCACGCGGCCGAAGCGGTCCTCGATGCCGTGGAGGGCCGCCAGCACGGCGTCCGGATCGGCGCGGCCTTCCAGGCGGGCGACCCCATTGATGAAGGGCGGCGCGCCGGGAACCGGCGGGATAGGATCACTCTCCCACCATCGTGATGCCGCGGCCAGGCGTAGCCCGCAGCACCCGTCCAGCAGCGCCAGGGCCCGCCGGCAGGTCTCCAGCGCCGGCGTGCCGTCCGGCCCGGGCAGATTGGCGCCGATCGCGATCAGGAAGTTGCCGGTTGCGCCCCCGGCCACCGCCCCTATGGTGCGCGGCATTCGTTCACCAGCCCAGAGTCCGTTGGGAGACAGCGGCGGGTCGGTCTGCCGGATCCTTTCGGACCGTGCCTTTCCAGACCTCTGCCGCCGCCATTTTCAAACCGCCTCTTCATTCGACAAAGGCATTGCATGTCCGACTATACCCCGGAGCGCACCGCGCTCTTCATCGACGGCGCCAATCTGTTCTCGGCATCACGCCTGCTCGGCTTCGACATCGACTACCGCGCGCTGCTGGCGCATGTGCGCAGCCAATGCAAGCTGATCCGCGCCTACTACTATACCGCCCTGCTCGATACCGACGAACACAACCCGATCCGGCCGCTGGTCGATTGGCTGGCGTATAACGGCTATGCCGTCGTGACCAAGCCGGCGCGGGAATTCACCGACGGCAATGGCCATCGCCGCATCAAGGGCAATTGCGACATCGAACTCGCGGTCGACATGCTGGAAATGGCGCCGCATATCGAGCATGCCGTGCTCTTCTCCGGCGACGGCGATTTCCGCCGGGTGGTGGAAGCGGTGCAGGCCCGCGGCGTGAAGGTCACCGTCGTGTCGACCTTGCGCGTGCAGCCGCCCATGGTCTCCGACGATCTGCGCCGCCAGGCCGATGCCTTCCTGGATCTCGCGGATCTCGCCTCCGAGATCACCCGCCGCCAGACCGAGCCGCGGACGCGCGGCCCCGCGCCGGCCCGGCCGGCCGCGCCACGCGCCACCCCGGCCGAGCCCTTCGCCGAGGACCCGATCCTCGAATGAGCGAACCGGCGCGCGATTGCCCGCTCTGCCCACGCCTGGTCGCCTATCGGGACGCCAACCGCGCAGCCAATCCGGATTGGCACAACGCGCCGGTGCCCTGCTGGGGTGACCGCGACGCACCGATCCTGATCCTCGGCCTGGCGCCGGGGGTGCGCGGCGCCAATCGCACGGGCCGGCCCTTCACCGGCGATTTCGCCGGCAAGCTGCTCTACGCGACCCTGCTGAAATACGGCCTGGCCACCGGCGACTACGCCGAGCGTCCGGATGACGGCCTGCATCTGGTCGGCGTGCGCATCGCCAACGCCGTCCGCTGCGTGCCGCCCGAAAACCTGCCGACGCCGGCGGAGATCCGCACCTGCAACGCCTTCCTGGTCGCCGAGCGCACGGCGATGCCGGAGCTACGCGCGGTGCTGGCCCTCGGCACCGTCGCGCATAACGCGCTGCTGCGCAGCCTGGGCATTCCGGCCGCCCGGCATGCCTTCGCGCATGGCGCGCAACACGACCTGCCCGGCGGCCTGATCCTGGCCGACAGCTACCATGTCAGCCGCTACAACACTTCGACGCGGCGCCTGACGCCCGCGATGTTCGAGGCGGCGGTGGAAGCCTTGCTCGCCCGCCTCAGCGCCGGCCGCGGGTCGCCGGCGGCACATCCGACAGCTTGATGACCTCGAGCGTATCAAGCGTCAGTTCCGTCGCCTTGCCGGTCCGTCCCCCGATATAGGTGGCGAACTGATCGCCCCAGGCCTTCAGGAACCTCTTCATCGGCTCCTTCTTCAGCTCGACCGTGAATTCACCGAAGTTCGGGTCGAATATCAGCACCTGCTTGGACTTGAAGATGCGGCCATGCGTCGTGGTGTAGCCCGCGCAGACATGGTTGATGTTCAGGCCACCCAGGTGGCACATGATGATGGCGTATTTGTTGTTCGGATCGAGACCGTTCAGGAAGTCGGTCGGATCCTTCGCCGGCTCCGTGCATTTGAACGACGCGCCATTGACGGGCAGTTGCAGCCCGACCCTCACCCGTCCGGCATAGGTGCCTTCGGCAGCGCTGTTGAAGGCGCCCGTCGCCTGGGTGGCCTCGGTCCAGGCCTCCGGCTTTTCCATCGCCGCCAGACGATCCCGCGCCGATTCATTCGGATTGCTCGCATGCCGGCGCGCCCAGCACAGCGACAGGCCGGGACAGGCACCCACTTTCAGCTTCGGCTCGTCCCGGTACTGCGTGAGCAGGATGCCGCGCTGTTCGAAGACCCCGGTCTGGAAGGCCTTCAGCGCCGGCAGAAGCGGCCAGTCGTGGTAACCCTTGCCCGCGGTGCCGGACATGCGCGCGAAATCCACCAATGTTGCGGCGGCAACATCATGGCGGTTCGCTGACCAAAAGCTTAAGGGATCTGGTCTTGCACGGGGACGCATGCGCACCATGCGCAATCGCGCCCCCGCCAAGGACCCTTCGATGACCAGACGCCTCGCCGCCGCCCTGCTGATCGCCGCCGCCAGCTTCGGGGAGCCTGCGATCGCGCAGACCGTCCAGACCACCGCAGCCGGGCCCACGCTGACCACCGTGCGCAACCGCGGCGCCGTCGCCTGCGGCATCTCCACCGGCGATCCGGCCTGGAGCCAGCCGGACAGCCGCGGCGAATGGCAAGGCATGGATGCCGATTTCTGCCGCGCGGTCGCCGCCGCGGTGCTCGGTGATCCGGCCCGTGTCGCCTGGAACCCGCTCACCGGCCAGAATCGCTTTCCGACCCTCGCCTCCGGCCAGATCGACGTGCTGACCCGCACCACGACCTGGACCTTCATGCGCGACGTCACCAACGGCCTGAACTTCGCCGCGCCCAATTTCTACGATGGCCAGGGCTTCCTGGTCCGCGCCGATGCCGGCCTGACCAGCATCCGCCAGCTCGACGGCGCCTCGATCTGCTTCACCTCGGCCAGCACGCATGAGCTGAACCTGCAGGACTGGGCGCGCAACCAGAACATCCACTTCACGCCGGTCGTCTTCGCCGACAAGGACGAAGCCCGCCGCGCCTATGAGGCTGGCCGCTGCGACAGCTATACCGGCGATGCCAGCCAGCTCGCCGCCGTGCGCGCCGCCTTCCCCAATCCCGCCGCCCATGTCCTGCTGCCGGAGCGCATCAGCAAGGAACCCTATGCCGCCTCCGTCCGCCATGGCGACGACCAGTGGTTCGATATCGTCCGCTGGGTCGCCTACGGCCTGATCGAAGCCGAGGAACAGGGCATCACCCGCGCCAACATCGACCAGATGCTGCAAAGCCCGAGCCCCGCGACCCGCCGCCTGCTCGGCGTCAGCGGTGATCTCGGCCCGGCCCTCGGGCTCGACCGGCGCTGGATGTACAACGCGATCAAGGCGGTCGGGAATTACGGCGAGATCTATGACCGCCACCTCGGCGCCAACAGCCCGGTGCAGCTGCCGCGCGGCCTGAACGACCTGTGGAGCCGCGGCGGCATGATGTTCAGCCCGCCGATGCGCTGAAAGCGCATCGGCTGAGTTTTTTGCTTGGCCTCAAACGCCGGCGCGCGCATGCGCGCGCTTGGCTTCCGCGCGGTCGGCGGAGCATTGGCAGCTGAGGTTGGTCGCGCGCGGGGCCGCATTCGCGGCCCCGGAGCATCGGCTTCGCCTCGCTCCGCAGGGACTGTTGGCGGCCTGCGGCCGCGCTACGGTGCCCGTTGCGTCAGAGCCGCTTCGATGGCGCGCAGAAAGTCGGGCTGGTCGGGGTCCACCTGGGTGGCGAAGCCGGTGACGTGCCGGCCGTCGCGGGCGACCAGATATTTGTGGAAGTTCCAGCGCGGCTCGCCACCGCCAGCCTGGGCCAGGAAGGCGAAAAGGGCGTCGGCATCCGGGCCGCGGACATGGGACAGGCCAGCCATCGGGAAGTCGATGCCGTATTGGGTGTCGCAGAATTCGCGGATGGCGCCACCGTCGGCGCTTTCCTGGTTGAAGTCGTTCGACGGCACGCCGATCACCGCGAAGCCGCGTGCCTTGAAGCGGTCATACAGGCGCTGCAGCCCGGCATATTGCGGGGTGTAGCCGCAGAAGCTGGCGGTATTGGCGATCAGCAACGCCTGGCCGCGAAAGCCGGCGAGCGGCAGGTCACCGCCTTCGAGGCGCGGCAGCGTGAAGTCGTAGACGCTGCGCGGGGCCGGGCCGGCGGCCATCAGCACGGGTCCGGCGAGCAGCAGTGATCGGCGTCGGATCTCATCCATAGCGCTCCTCCAGCCAAGGGTCGGCGTTGTTATGGTAGCCGCGCTCTTCCCAGAAGCCCGGCCGGTCATTGAGCAGCAGTTCGATGCGGGTGACCCATTTCGGGCTCTTCCAGAAATAGAGCTTGGGCAGCACGACCCGCACCGGGCCGCCATGGGCGCGGCTCAGCGGCTGCCCGTCCCAGCTGTGCGCCAGCAGCACATCGCCGTCCGCAAATGCCGAGAGCGGGACATTGGTGGTGTAGCCGTCATAGCTGGTGAAGCCGACGAAGCGCGCGGTCGGCTTCGGCCGGACGAGCGCCAGTAGCGTGGCGGCGCGCACGCCGGTGAAGCGGTTGTCGTAGCGGCTCCATTGCGTGACGCAATGGATGTCGCAGACCTGTTCGACCTGCTCGAGCGACATGAACCAGTCCCAGTCGAGGGCGACGCGGTTCTCGACCAGACCTTCCAGGCGCAGGCGGAAGCGGTCCTTCGCGACATCGGGCTGTACGCCGAGATCGAGCACCGGCCAGTCCTTCACGAGCGTCTGGCCCGGCGGCAGGCGCGCGGCATGGGCAGCGTCGGTATGGCCGGTGATCAGCCGGCCTTCGCGCGCCCAGCCCTGCTTCTTCTCGACCAGCTTCTGCCGCACCTTGCCGGTCAGGGGCACGCTGTCATCCTCTGCCATCGGCTGCTCCTTGCTGGCTCCTTACGTTTATTGACGAGCGCCGGATGCAAGGGGATGGCCAAGCCGGGCGGCGAGCCAGGGCCCGACCTCCCCGCCCCAGATGGCGCTCCCACCCTGGCCGAAGAACAGCCGGTGGCCATCCCGACCGAAGCCTGCCAGCGGATGGAATTCGGCGACGCCGCCGCCGGCGGTGTAGGCAGCGTGCAGCGATCGCGCGATCGCCGGCGCGAAGAAGGTATCATTCGCGGTGTAGAGCCACAGCGTCGGGATCCGCGCGGTGCGGCCATAGTCGCCGGCGGCGGTGGCGAGCAGGTCGGGACGGCAATTGGTGTTCGCGCTGCCTTCGGACCAGCCGCCGCGGCCACC
>DASYDR010000019.1:0-4174 GCA_036499545.1 Roseomonas sp.
ACCTGGCGGTCGCCCCGACCGCGGAACGGCGGCGGGAACTGGCCGATCAGTTGCAGGCGGCTTTCCATGACAATGTGAACTATCTGCTGGGCGGGCAGTTCTCCGCGCCACCGGCCTGGCGCGCCGACCTCACCGGCGTGCTGCCCTTCCCGATCCCGGTGTTCTGGAACGTATCGCGCCGCGGCAACTGATCCGGCTTCTGCGCGTGGAGCATCCGATTCAGACTTCCGGGCCTTCGGCCCTTCAGTCATCGGATGCTCAGGCCTGCGCCTCCGCCAGCAGCCAGTCCCGGAACAGCAGCGCGGCGCGCTGCCGTTCCGGCGCCGGCGTCGCATAGACCAGCCAGTCCGGCTCATCGGTCAGCGCGATGTCGAACAGCACGACCAGCCGGCCGGCGCGCAGGTCCTCGGTGACCAGGTTGGCGAAGATCAACATCACGCCCATGCCCGACAGCGTCGCGATATAGCCGAGGTTCAGGTCGTCGAACTTGATGCCGCGACTGGCATCGAGGCCAGGTTCCTTCGCCAGGCGCAGCCAGCGGCGCCAATCGCCCTTGCGCTGGCGGGAATGGATCAGCCGCTCGGGGTCGAGCTGCCCGGGGCGGGTGAGGGGCGGGCGCCCGGCCAGGAAGCCCGGGCTGCACACCGCCACCATGCGCCCGTCGAACAGCCGCGCCGGCGCTTCCTTGGCCAGCGGTGCCGGACCATGGGTGATGGCCAGGTCGAAGCGGCGCGGCTGCAGCGCCGGCGGCGGCCCGATCGGGCTCGCGATATCGACCGCGATCGACGGATGCGACGCCATGAAGCGCGGCAGCCGCGGCACCAGCCAGCGCAGCGCGAAATTGGTCGAGGCATAGACGCGGAGCGTCGCGGGATCCTTGGCCGCGAACAGGATGCGGGTATCGTCCTCGATGCGCCGGAAAGCTTCGCCCACCGACCGCAGATAGGCCAGCCCTTGCGGCGTCAGCACCACTTCCCGGTGCTGGCGGTCGAACAGGCGGGCGCCGAGGAATTCCTCCAGCAGCCGGACCTGGTGGGAGATGGCGCCGGGCGTCACGCCGAGCTCCTCGGCCGCGGCGGTGAAGCTCAGGCGGCGGCCCGCCGCCTCGAAGGCGCGCAGGCCGCGGAGCGGCGGCAGGCGGGATGCGATCGGCGGCCCCCTCGTTCCAGCGATGACCAGGCCGAGTATGAGCCATCGTGAAAGCACGTCCATGCTGATCAAGCCTGGGCTTGACTTCGCAGGCGCGAAGGATCAAGTCCGCGCCCGCCCCGGCACGCCAGCAGGCTTGCCGGGACAACCCAAGGACAACCCAGACCCCCATGCCAAGCGACAGTAGTCGACGACACGCGCCGCCGAGGGCGTCCGGCCGGGCCTGATCTTCAGGGCTCGCCCGTGCGGCCGACGCGGCTGAACACGAGGTGAGCCATGGTCTTCCTCTTCGAGGACACCAGGGGTGCCCGGCCGCGCCTGCGCTTCCTGCGCACCGGCGGCGCGCTCTCCTGGGCGGATGTGATCGCGTTCCTGCTGCTCGCCGCAGCGGCCGTGCTGGTGGTGCACGGCGCCGGCGAGATGAATCACCCGCTGGCGGAGCTGGCCGCGGCGCCGGTGACGCTCGATCCCGCCAACCTGCCCGAATACGCGCTGCGGACGACGCTCCGGATGTTCGCCGCGCTGGCGGCGTCGCTGGTCTTCACCTTCACCATCGCGCTGCTCGCCGCGCGCAGCCGCCGCGCGGAGATGGTGATCATCCCGGCGCTCGATATCCTGCAGTCGGTGCCGGTGCTGGGCTTCCTGACCTTCACCGTGACCTTCTTCATGGGGCTGTTCCCGGGCCGCCAGCTCGGCGCCGAATGCGCCGCGATCTTCGCGATCTTCACCAGCCAGGCCTGGAACATGGCCTTCAGCTTCTACCAGTCGCTGCGCACCTTGCCGAAGGACCTGACCGAGGTGAGCCGGCAATTCGGCTTCTCCGCCTGGCTGCGCTTCATCCGGCTGGAACTGCCCTTCGCGACGCCTGGGCTGGTCTGGAACATCATGATGTCGATGTCCGGCGGCTGGTTCTTCGTCGTTGCCTCGGAAGCGATCACTGTCGGCGACCGCACCGTGACGCTGCCGGGCATCGGTTCCTGGCTGGCGCTGGCGATCGAGCGGCGGGATGTCGCGGCGGTGGCCTGGGCGGTCGGTGCCATGGCGGTCGTCATCGCGCTGTATGACCAGCTCGTCTTTCGGCCGGTCGTGGCCTGGGCCGACAAGTTCCGCTTCGAGCAGACGGCTTCGCAGCAGCGCCCGCGCTCCTGGCTGTACGACATCATCCGGCGCACGCGGTTGATGCGGCTGCTGCTGAAGCCACTCGACTGGCCGGTGCGCCGGCTCGGGCACATCCACTGGCCGCGCCTGCCTGCGCTGCCGGCGCCGCGCATCGGCGCCGCCGCCAGCCGCGCCCTGGACCGGCTCTGGCTCGCGCTGGTGGTTCTCGCCGTGCTCTGGGCGGTGTGGCTGCTGGCCCACTTCATCGCGGCCAGCCTGACCCCGCGCGAAGTGCTGGTGGCCTTCGGGCTCGGCTTCGCGACCCTGGCGCGGGTGATCGTGCTGATCGCGCTGGCCAGCCTGGTCTGGGTGCCGATCGGCGTCTGGATCGGGCTGCATCCGGCCTGGGCACAGCGGGTGCAGCCGGTCGCGCAATTCCTGGCAGCCTTTCCGGCCAATGTGCTGTTCCCCTTCGCGGTGACGGCGATCCTCGGCTGGCACCTGAACCCGGATGTCTGGCTGTCGCCGCTGATGGTGCTCGGCACCCAGTGGTACATCCTGTTCAACGTCATCGCCGGCGCCAGCGCGCTGCCGAACGACATGCGCGAAGCGGCGCGGATCTATGGCATGCGCGGCTGGCAATGGTGGCGCCAGCTCGGGCTGCCCGGGGTCTTCCCCTATTATGTGACCGGGGCGCTGACCGCCTCCGGCGGCTCCTGGAATGCCAGCATCGTGGCCGAGGCGGTGTCCTGGGGCGACCGGCACGTGGAAGCCGCGGGTCTCGGCGCCTTCATCGCCCGGGCGACGGAGGCGGCGGATTATCCGCGCGTCGCCCTCGGCATCGCGGTGATGTCGATCTTCGTCATCGCCTTCAACCGCATCCTGTGGCGCCCGCTCTACGCCTATGCCGAGCGCCGCCTGCGTCTCGATTGAGCCGCTGACGCCGGCCGTCCGGCATGCGTGAAGGATGCGTGCCGTTTCATTGATCGGAGGAGCCCTGCCATGACCCTCGTCCAGGATCGCAACCTCGTCGAAGTGCGCGGTGTGCGGCACGCCTATGGCAAGCCTGGCGGTGCCGAGCTGCTGGTGCTCGACAATGTCGACCTCACCTTGAAGCGGAAGGAGGTGGTCGGGCTGCTCGGCCGCTCCGGCTCCGGCAAGTCCACCCTGCTGCGCACCATCGCCGGGCTGATCGCGCCGAGCTCCGGCGCTGTCACCTTCCCGCAGACGGCGGCGGGCGGCCGCGCCACGGTCGGCATGGTCTTCCAGAGCTTCGCGCTCTTTCCGTGGCTGACCGTGCTGCAGAATGTCGAGGTCGGGCTGGAGGCCAAGCGCGTGGCGCCGGACCTGCGCCGGCGGCGCGCCCTGGCGGCGATCGACCTGATCGGCCTGGACGGCTTCGAGAGCGCCTATCCGAAGGAGCTGTCGGGCGGCATGCGCCAGCGCGTCGGCCTGGCCCGCGCCCTGGTGGTCGACCCTGACATCCTGCTGATGGACGAGCCCTTCTCGGCGCTCGACGTGCTGACCGCGGAGACGCTGCGCACCGACCTGCTCGACCTCTGGTCGGAGGGGCGGATGCCGATCAGCTCCATCCTGATGGTGACCCACAATATCGAGGAGGCGGTGCTGATGTGCGACCGCATCCTGGTCTTCTCCTCCAATCCCGGCCGTGTGGTGGCTGAGATCAAGGTCGATCTGCCGCGGCCGCGCGACCGCCAGGATCCGGGTTTCCGGATGCTGGTCGAGGACATCTATGTGCGCATGACCGACCGCTCCGGCCCCGGCCAGCCGCGGGAGGGGCTGCATGCATCGGCCGGCATCGGCCTGGCGCTGCCGCGGGTCTCCACCAACACCATGGCGGGGCTGATGGAAGCGGTCGCCGGCGGGCCCTATGACGGCAAGGCGGACCTGCCGCAGCTCGCCCATG
>DASYDR010000020.1:0-9634 GCA_036499545.1 Roseomonas sp.
CAAAGCCCTGGAGCAGGATGCGTGAGCGCTTGCGAACGCATCCTGCTCCAGGCTCAGGCACCCGCGCGGTGAGGCCGCGCGGGTGAATGCTACTCGGCGGCCTGTTGCGTGCGGAAGGGGTCCGCCTTGTAGGCGCCGAGGACCCGCAATTCCTTCGAGAAGAATGCCAGTTCCTCCAGTGCCCGGCGCAGACCGGGTTGGTCCGGGTGGCCGTCGACGTCGCAGAGGAACTGCGTCGCCGTGAAATGGCCGTCCATCATGTAGCTCTCGAGCTTCGTCATGTTGACGCCATTGGTCGCGAAGCCGCCGAGCGCCTTGTAGAGCGCGGCCGGCAGGTTGCGGACGCGGAAGACGAAGGTCGTGACGGTATCGGGGGCCTCCGCCGGCGCGTCCTGGCGGTCCCGCGCCATCACGTAGAAGCGGGTGGTGTTGTGGGCCGCGTCCTCGACGTTCCGGCGCAGGATCTCGAGCCCGTAGATCTCGGCCGCCAGCGCGCTGGCGATGGCCGCGTCCCCGGTACCGCCGCGCTCGGCGATCAGGGCGGCGGCGCCGGCGGTATCGGCCTCGATCACCGGGGTCAGGTTCAGCTCGCGCAGGATGTTCAGCACCTGGCCGAGCGCCACCGGATGGCTATGGGCGCGCCTGATGGTGGCGAGCGTCGCGCCTTTCGGCGCCATCAGGCAATGCTCGACCCGCTCGAAATGCTCGCCGACCACGGACAGGCCGGATTCGGGCAGCAGGCGGTGGATATCCGGCACCCGGCCGGCGAGCGAATTCTCGCAGGGCAGCATGGCGAGGTCGGCGCGGCCTTCGCGAAGGGCCGCCATGGCGGCTTCGAAGGAGGGGCAGGGCAGCGTGTCCCAACCCGGATAGGCGGCGCGGCAGGCGAGATCGGAATAGGCGCCGGGCAGGCCCTGGAACGCGATGAGGCTCATGGTGCTACTGATGTCCTGCCAAGGCCCTGCGGGCGCGTTCGAGGTCATGCGGCGTGTCGACGCCGAAGGGGCCGTGCGCGACGCGGGAGGCGGCGATGCGCATGCCGGCTTCCAGCGCGCGAAGCTGCTCCAGCCGCTCCCGCGTCTCCAGCGGGCTCGGCGGCAGGGCGACGAAGCGCTGCAGCGCGGCACGCCGATAGGCGTAGATGCCGATATGGTGCCAATGCGGCCCCTCCCCCCAGGGCATCGGCGCGCGCGAGAAATAGAGCGCGGGGGCGATGGTGGCGTCGCCCGGGAAGGCGCAGGCGCATTTGACGAAGCTGTCGGTCGCGAGTTCGGCGGCATCGGCGATCGGGCAGACCAGGGTGCCGATATCGACCGCCGGATCCGCCAGCGGCGCCAGCGCGGCGGGCAGCGCCGCGGGATCGAGCGTCGGGAAATCGCCCTGCAGGTTGATCACCGCGTCATGCCGCCCCTCCGGGTCCAGCATCGCCAGCGCCCGTTCCACCCGGTCGGTACCGCTCGGCACCTCCTCCGCGACCAGCACCGCGGTACCGCCGGCGGCCTGGACGGCGGCCACGATCTCCGGCTCCCCGGCGGCGACCGCGACCGGGCCCAACCCGGCCTGCCGTGCCCGTTCCAGGACATGGACGATCATCGGCTTGCCAGGAATGTCGGCCAGCGGCTTGCCCGGCAGACGCGTCTAGGCCATGCGGGCCGGAATCAGGATGATAGGGTTCACGGGCGGCGTTTCCGGTGGCGTCTGGCAAGCCCGGACGGGTTGCCGCGACGCAGCGTGGTCTATATGGTCCGGCGCGTTTTAGGCGAGGCGGCGTCAGGGTGAAAGCCCAGGATGCACGGCCCGTTTGGCTGCGGTCGCGAAGGGCGGATCCGGATGGCGTCTACGGATAAGGGCAAGGATGCCCTGGCTACCAACAAGGTCTTCGCCGCGGTCCTGACCGCCGGCGTCGTCTTCGGCCTGGCGGGTTTCGTCAGCAAGCTGCTCGTCCATCCGCATCAGCTGCATGAGGCCGCGATCGAGGTCGGTGAGCCGCCGGCCGCCGGCGCCGCCGCCCCGGCCGAGGCGCCGCTCGATCCGGTCACGCCGCTGCTTGCCGCGGCCAATCCGCAGACCGGCCAGCAGCTGGTGCAGCGCTACTGCTCTTCGTGCCACACCTTCAACGAAGGTGGCCCGGCCCGCGTCGGCCCCAACCTCTACGGCATCGTCGGCAACCACCATGCCCATGCCGAGGGTTTCAGCTATTCCCCCGGCATGCGGGCGAAGGTCGGCGACCAGTGGACCTATGAGGCGCTGAACGTCTTCCTGCACCGCCCGGCCAGCGGCGTGCCCGGCACCCGCATGGGCTTCGCCGGCATCGCCAGCGCCTCGCAGCGGGCCGATGTCATCGCCTATCTGCGCAGCATCAGCCCGAACGCGCCCGCGCCCTGAGAGCCTGTCCCGGAACGGCGCGGCGGCGATCTGGCGGTTCTCTGCCGCCCTGCATCGCCGGCGCTGCCAATATCGGCTGCGTCACCCGACACGACAGGGACGAAAGATGCCTCGCCATCTCGCCACCGCCCGATTCCGAGACAGGCCCTGATGGGCGCCGTTCCCGCGGCCTTCGTGGCGGCGGCCGAACAGGCGGCGGCGATTTCGGGGGCGGTCATCCGCCCCCTTTTTCGTTCCCCCCTGCTGGTCGAAGCCAAGGGCGATGCCAGCCCGGTCACCGAGGCCGACAAGGGCGCGGAGCGCGCGATCCGGGACTTCCTGGCGAGGACCCTGCCCGATCACGGCGTCTGGGGTGAGGAATACGGGCCGGAGCGCGCCGATGCCGAATGGGTCTGGGTGCTCGACCCGATCGACGGCACCCGCGCCTTCGTCACCGGCCGCCCGCTGTTCGGCACCCTAATCGCGTTGCTGCACAGGGGCGTACCGGTGCTCGGCATGATCGACCAGCCGGTGACCGGCGAACGCTGGACCGGCATCGCCGGCGAGCCGACGCGCTTCACCTCCCCCATGGGCGGCACCCCGCGCTGCCGCCCCTGCGCGCGGCTGGCGGACGCCGAACTCTCCTGCACCGCCCCCGATCTGTTCGCGGCGGGCGATCGCCCGCGCTTCGAGCGCCTGCGCCAGGCCGCGCGGCGGGTGACCTGGGGTGGCGATTGCTATGGCTATGGCCTGATCGCGCTCGGCCTCGTCGACGTCGTGGCCGAGAGCGGGCTGAAGCCCTGGGACTGGGCGGCGCTGGTGCCGGTGGTCGAAGGCGCCGGCGGTCGCGTGACGGACTGGGCCGGCCAGGCCTTGCGGCTCGGCGCCGAAGGCGATGTGCTGGCGGTGGGTGATCCTGGCCTGCAGGCGGAAGCGATCGCCCTGCTGCGATAGCCGCGCCGGCGGAAGGCCGCCCCTTCCGCGGTTGCGGCCCTGGCGCCGAACCCCCACTCTCCGCCCATGCACCGTCGCCGCTTCCTCGCCCTTCAGGCCGCCCTCGGCTTCGCACCCTTCGGGACCGGCTTCGCCGCCACTCCGGCCGGGCGGCCGGACCCGGATGGCATCACCCGCACGCATGCGCTGTCGCTGCTTGGCGAGCCGGCGCTGCCGAAGGATTTCACGCACTGGCCCTGGGTGAATCCGGACGCGCCAAAGGGCGGGGAGATCGTGCTGACCGCCCTCGGCAGCTATGACAGCCTCAACCCCTATATCCTGCGCGGCACGCCCGCGGTGGGAACCGGCAGGCTCTACGACACGCTGCTCCGCGACAGCACCGATGAGCCGAGCACCGCCTATGCGCACCTGGCGGCACAGATCGAGCTGCCGGCGGATGGCCTATGGGTCGCCTTCACCCTGCACGACGCGGCGCGTTGGCATGATGGCCGCCCGATCACCGCGGAGGATGCGGTCTGGACCTTCCAGACGCTGCGCCAGCAGGGGCGCCCCTTCTATCGCGCCTATTGGGGTGATGTGGCGGAATGCGTGGCAGAGGGGCCGAAGCGCCTGGTCTTCCGTTTCCGATCCAACGAGAACCGGGAATTGCCGCTGATCCTCGGCCAGATGCCGGTGCTGCCGAAGCATTGGTGGGAAGGGCGCGATTTCGCGCGACCGCTGCTCGAACCGCCGCTCGGCTCCGGCGCCTACCGTATCGAGCGGCTCGATCCCGGGCGCGGCGTCGTGTACCGCCGGGTGGAGGATTACTGGGGCCGCGACCTGCCGACCATGCGCGGCACCGCCAACTGGGACAGTATCCGCTACGACTACTATCGCGACAACACGGTGGCGCTCGAGGCCTTCAAGGCCGGGCAGATCGACTTCCGGACCGAGAACGTCGCCCGCGACTGGGCGACCGCCTACGACTTTCCCGCGGTGCGCCGGGGCCTGGTGAAGCGCGACGAGCTCCGCCATGAGATCCCGACCGGCATGCAGTGCTTCGCCATGAATCTGCGCCGGCCGCTGTTCCAGGATGCGCGGGTGCGGCGCGCGCTGATCGAGGTGTTCGACTTCGAATGGATGAACACCAACCTGTTCTACGGCAAGTACAGCCGCACCACCTCCTACTTCTCGAATTCCGATCTGGCCTCGAGCGGCGTGCCGCAGGGCGCGGAACTCGCGGTGCTGGAGCCTTTCCGTGCGCAACTGCCGCCGGCGCTGTTCACCGAGCCCTATGCCCTGCCGGTGACGGACGGCTCCGGCAATAACCGCGAGGCGCTGCGCCGTGCCCTGGCACTCCTGCGCGAAGCGGGATGGGTGGTGCGCGACCGGCGCCTGGTCGATGCGCAAGGCCAGCCTTTCCAGTTCGAGATCCTGCTGAACGGCGCGACCTTCGAACGCGTCGCCTTGCCCTATGTGCAGGTGCTGGAACGGCTCGGCATCACCGCGCGGGTGCGCACCGTGGATCCGGCGCAGTATCAGGTGCGGACCGATGCCTTCGACTACGACATGACCGTCGACGTCATCCCGCAGAGCACCTCGCCGGGCAATGAGCAGCGCGATTTCTTCACCTGCGCCAAGGCGCAGGAGAATGGCAGCCAGAACGTCGCCGGCTTCTGCAACCCGGTGGTCGACCAGCTGGTGGAACTGGTGATCAACGCGCCCGACCGCGACGCGCTGGTGGCACGGACCCGGGCGCTGGACCGCGTGCTGCTGTGGAACAACTACGTCATCCCGAACTGGCACCTGCGCGCGTTCTGGATCGCCTGGTGGGACAAGTTCGGCCGGCCTGCGCGCAACCCGCGCTACGATATCGGCCTCGATTCCTGGTGGATCGAAGCGGCGCGGGTCGGCGCGATCGAGGAAGGGCGGCGCGCCGTCCAGCAGCAATAGCGCCATGGCCGCCTATCTCCTTCGCCGCCTGATCCTGGTGGTGCCGACGCTGTTCGGCATCATCCTGATCAATTTCGCGGTCGTGCAATTCGCGCCGGGCGGGCCGGTCGAACAGATGATCGCCGAGTTGCGCGGCCAGGGGCAGACGCTCGGCCGTGTCACCGGCGAAGGCGGCGGCGAGGTGCGCCAGCCGACCAACAGCACCGGCGGTGGCGGGCCGTCCGGCACCTATCGCGGCGCGCGCGGCCTCGATCCCGCCGTGGTCGCGGAGATCGAACGCGCCTTCGGCTTCGACAAGCCGGCTCATATCCGCTTCTACGAGATGATGCGCGGCTATCTGAGCTTCGATTTCGGGCGGTCGCTGTTCCAGGACCGGCCGGTGGTGGACCTGCTGTTCGAGAAGATGCCGGTCTCCATCTCGCTCGGGCTGTGGTCGACCCTGATCATCTATCTGGTCTCGATCCCGCTCGGCATCCGCAAGGCGGTGCGCGACGGTTCGCGCTTCGACATCGCGACATCCGGCATGGTGCTGGTGGGCTATGCGATTCCGGGCTTCCTCTTCGCCATCCTGCTGGTGGTATTCTTCGCCGGCGGCAGCTTCTGGCAGATCTTCCCCTTGCGCGGCCTGGTCACGCCGGGCAGCGGCGGCTGGCCCTTCTGGGATCGCGCGGTCGATTACGCCTGGCACATGGTACTGCCGACCATCACGCTGGTGATCGGCGGCTTCGCCGGGCTGACCATGCTGACCAAGAACAGCTTCATGGACGAGATCGGCAAGCAATACGTGGTGACCGCGCGCGCCAAGGGCGCGGGCGAGACGCGCGTGCTCTATGGCCACGTGTTCCGCAACGCGATGCTGCTGATCATCGCCGGCTTCCCATCGGCTTTCATCGGCATCCTGTTCACCGGGGCGCTGCTGGTGGAGATCGTGTTCTCGCTCGACGGGATCGGGTTACTGGGCTTCGAAGCGGCCATCCGGCGGGACTATCCGGTGATGTTCGCGACGCTCTACATCTTCACCCTGCTCGGGCTGGTGATGCAGATCATCGGCGACTTCACATATACGTTGGTCGACCCGCGGATCGACTTCGAAGGGCGGCGCTGATTCTATTCCCTTGCATCCCGGCCCGATCGGCTTATATGTGTGCTCGTCAGCCTCGTTTGGTTTCGGCCTGCTCTCCAAGCTCGTGATCGAGCGCCGAGCCTGCTGCCCACTCCTCCCGACGTTTGATCCGCCGTGCCTTCCTGCACGGCGGCACCCTAAGCTTGAATGGAATATCCCATGGCCAATGGCACCGTGAAGTGGTTCAACGCCACCAAGGGTTACGGCTTCATCCAGCCGTCCGACGGCAGCAGCGACGTGTTCGTGCACATCTCCGACGTGCAGCGCTCGGGCCTGCAGGAACTGCGCGAGGGCGCGAAGATCTCCTACGACGTCCAGAGCGGCGATCGTGGCAAGGTCTCGGCCTGCAACCTGAAGGTCGACTGATCTCCCTTCCGGGATTGAGCGTGACGGCTTGCGGCCATTTCGGCTGAAAAATCCAGATCACGCGATCAGATAAGCTGCGGATGGGCGCCTTGGTGCCCATCCGTGACTGCGTCGTCGATGCTGCGACGCCTGGCCGGTTCGACCGGCCCCCGATGGCACCGCCATCCCTTTCCCAACTACCAACTGGAGTCTTTCGGCCGCCGGCATGCCGATGCGGCCGCATGTCATGAACATATTGATTGAAACGCGTCCGGATGCCGACCTGCATCCGCATCTTCTCACCACCCTCATCGCACCGCTGCCCGCCGACAAGGGCCCCGAACCCTGCGGCCTGACGCCGGACGAGATCCGGCAGATCATCCTCGACCTGCTGGGGTAAGCCCGGCAACGCGGTCTCTGGCCGCGTGATTCAGGCTTTTCGGCGCACCTGCCTCAAGCCATCACGCGCCGCGGCGCCGGAACACCGCCGTCAGGTTGTTGGCCGGCATCGCCTCGATCGCCGCCACCTCGAAATCCGTCGCGAGCGCGATGACGGCATCGAGGTCGCGGATGCCCCAGCGTGGATCCCGTGCCCGAAGGCTGTCGTCGAAGGCGGCATTGCTCGGCGCCGTGTGCCGGCCCTCGCGCCGGAATGGGCCATAGAGCAGCAGCGGCGCGCCCGGCGGCAGGATCCGCGCGGCGCCCGCGATCAGCGCCGGCGTCGCTTCCCAGGGTGCGATATGGATCATGTTGCAGCAGAGCAGCGCATCGGCCCGGTCGATCGGCCAGGTCGCCGTCACATCCAACGCCAGCACCGGCTGGATGTTGGGCAGGCCAACGGCACGCGCATGCGCGTCGATGCTGGCGCGGGCATCCGCATCCGGGTCGGTCGGCTGCCAGGTGATGCCGGGCAGGGCGGCGGCGCAATGCGCCGCGTGCTCCCCGGTGCCGCTGGCGACCTCCAGCAGCAGCCCGGCCGGCGGCAGATGGCGCCGCAACACCGCCAGGATCGCGTCCCGGTTGCGCAGCGTGGCGGGGGCGTGGCGGCGGAGATCGTCGGTCATCCGGGCTTGCTGAGCTTCGCCGATGCGGTCGTCAACCGGGCTGGGGCGACGGAGCCCCTGGCAGCGGAGCCCTCGCCCCGCCGAAAACCGTGAATCACGCGACCCGGCAAGGATCCTGAAGCGTGACCGCTTCAACTTGCGGCGGTCACGCTCTAGGGTCCGGGGACCATGCGCTACATCAGCACCCGCGGCGAAGCCGCCCCCCGTGATTTCGAAGCCGTCCTGCTGGCGGGCCTTGCCGAGGATGGCGGGCTGTTCGTGCCCGCGTCCTGGCCGGAATTCTCCGCCACCGAATGGCGCGCGCTCCGCGGCCTGCCTTATCCGGAACTGGCGGCGCGGGTCATCCTGCCTTTCGTTGGCGACAGCCTGTCCTTCGAGACGCTGCGCGCCATGACCGCGCGCGCCTATGCCGGCTTCGGGCATCCGGCCGTGGCGCCCCTGGTCCAGACCGACACCGGCACCTTCGCGCTGGAGCTGTTCCACGGCCCGACGCTCGCCTTCAAGGACATGGCGATGCAGCTCCTCGGGCTGCTGTTCGACCATGTGCTGGCCAAGCGCGGGGAACGGGTGACGATCGTCGGCGCCACCAGCGGCGATACCGGCTCCGCCGCCATCGAGGCCTGCCGCGACCGCGCCGCCATCGACATCGTGATCCTGCATCCGGAAGGCCGCACCAGCGAGGTGCAGCGGCGGCAGATGACCACGGTGCTGTCGGAGAATGTCCGCAACATCGCGGTGCAGGGCAGTTTCGACGACTGCCAGGACCTGGTGAAGGCGATGTTCGCCGATGCGCCCTTCCGCACCGAGATGCGGCTATCGGCGGTGAATTCCATCAACTGGGCCCGGATCGCGGCGCAGATCCCCTACTACGCCTATGCCGCGCTGGCACTCGGCGCGCCGGACCGGGAGGTGGCGTTCAGCGTGCCCACCGGCAATTTCGGCAATGTGCTGGCCGCCTGGGCGGCACGGCGCATGGGCCTGCCGATCCCCCGCCTGATCGTCGGCGCCAACCGCAACGACATCCTGGCCCGCTTCCTGGCCGCCAACGACATGTCCGCGCGCGAGGTCGAGCCTTCGCTCTCGCCCTCCATGGACATCCAGGTGTCCTCCAACTTCGAGCGGCTGCTGTTCGAGCTGCTGGGCCGCGATGCCGGCGCCACGGCGGAGACCATGCGCCGCTTCCGGGCCGAAGGCCGGATGCCGGTGCCGGATGCGGCCTGGCGGGAGGCGACACGGCTGTTCCAGGGCTTCACGCTCGACGACCAAGGGACGCTGGCCGAGATCGGCCGGCTGCACCGGGAGAGCGGCTATCTGGCCGACCCGCACAGCGCGGTCGGCCTCGCCGCGGCCCGCGCCCTGGCGCCGGCCGGGCTGCCGGTGGTGGTCGCCGCCACCGCCCACCCGGCCAAGTTCCCGGATGCGGTGGAAAGGGCCACCGGGATCCGCCCCCCTCTGCCGGCGCGGCTTGCCGACCTATATGAGCGTGAGGAAAGCTTTGCCGTGCTGCCGAACGATCTCGGCAGCGTCGAGGCCGCCGTACGCGCCCATGCCCGGCGCAATTAGGGAAACCCCCGCTTCATGTCCGACGCCATCCGCCTGACCACCCTGCCGAATGGCCTGACCGTGGTCAGCGAAGCCATGCCGCGCGTCGAGACCGCCTCCTTCGGCGCCTATGTCGCGGCCGGCACCCGCAACGAGAGCGCGGAGGAGAATGGGGTTTCCCATTTCCTCGAGCACATGGCCTTCAAGGGCACGCGCAAGCGCGACGCCACCCAGATCGCGCAGGCGATGGACAATGTGGGCGGCCACCTGAACGCCTACACCGCGCGGGAAAGCACCGCCTATTACTGCA
>DASYDR010000021.1:0-2312 GCA_036499545.1 Roseomonas sp.
ACACGGGCGAGGCCGGCCAGGCCTTCCTGCAGCGCCGCGTTCAAGGAACCGAGCGCACGCACGGGGCGGGAGGCGATGAGCAGCGCGGCGACGAAGCCGGTGAAATCGCCGATCGTCCCGGCACCCGAGGTGACGCGCCAGCCCAGGAAGGCGATGACCGCCGCGACCGCGATGCCGCCCAGCGCTTCCAGCATCGGATCCAGGCTGGACCGGGTGCGGGCGATGGACAGCAGGCTGTCGCGCAGGCCGGCGAAGATGCGGGCGGCCCGCGCCTCCTCCTGATCCTCCAGCCGGTAGGCGCGAACCACGCGGGCGGCGGCGAAGCTTTCGGTCAGCACCGCGGCGGTTTCGCCCACCCGCTCCTGCACGCCGCCCGATGCCCGGCGGATGCGCTTGCCGAGCTTGGTGATCGGCAGGATCGCGACCGGATAGAGCAGCCCCGCGATCAGCGAGAGCTGCCAGTCGAGCCAGACCATGGAACCGATCAGCCCGACCACGGTCAGCACATCGGCAATGGCGTTGATGGATTTGGTCAGCGCTTCCCGGATCATCGCCGCATCGGCGGTGAAGCGGGCGGCATGCCGCGCCGGCGCCTCACGCGTCACCGCCGCCAGATCGGCGCGGGTCAGGGCATGGAACAGGTCCCGCTGCAGGCCTTCGATCACCCGCAGCACCACTGCCTGGATCGCGACCGCCTGCCCATATTGGGCGGCCGATTTCGCCACCGTCACCGCGATGATCGCCGGCGGGATCAGCCAGAGCAGATCGGTCCGGTTGGCGGTGAAAAGATCGAAGCTCTGCTGGATCACCACGGGGTAGAGCGCCGTCAGCCCGGCCATCAGCACGGTGCAGACCAACCCCAGGATGATGCCGGAACGGTGCCGGCGCACCTGCTCCCGCCAGAGGCGGCGCGTCAGGGACCGGGTGGAGGCGGGCAGCGGCTTGGCCATGCGCGCGGCGTAGCAGGCCGGGCGCCGGAGCGCGAGAGGCGGTGGTGCGGCACGATTCCCCCTTGCACCCGGCACGGCGCCGCGCTAGTTCTCTTTTTGTTCCGAGTGGTCAGGCAGGCGGCGGGGTCCGGTCTCCCCTATCCCCCCTCCAGATTGAGCATCCGATCCAGACCTCCGGGCCATCCGGCCCTCCGGTCACCGGATGCTCAAGCCCCGCCGCCTGATCCTCGGAGGCGCAGGGCCAGCTCGGCGCGGCAGGCATCGGCATCGTCGATGCAGCCCCGTGCCATCCACCAGTCCCGCAGCATGGACAGCGCCGCGCCGACCGCCGGCCCCGGCACGGCGCCGAGTGCCAGCGCGTCACGCCCCTGCAGAGGGAATTCGGGCACCGGCAGCGCCGCCAGCCGGGCGCGCAGCAGCGTGCGATCGGTGCCGTCGCACGCTTCGGCGAGCCTGGCACGGGCCAGCAGGGCGTCGCGGCCATGGAGGGCCAGCGCCCGGCGCAAGGCATCGTCATCGCCGGCTGGCAGAGCGCCGCGCATGGCGAGCAGGGTCGCTTCTTCCGCGCGGGAAAGCTTCAGGCGGCGGGCCAGGGCCGCGACATCGGCATCGTCCCGCAGCAGGCCGGCGAAACGCAGCAACGGGTCGGGTTCGGCGAGCCGGGCCAAGGCATCGGGCGGGCCCGCTTCCGGCAGGATCGCGGGCAGCACGCCGGTGGCCTGCATGAGGGTCAGGGTCTCGGCGACGCTCGGGCCGGCCAGCAGGCGCTTCAGCTCCATCCAGACCCGCTCGATCGACAGCCGCGCCAGCCCCGGCACCGCCGCACGGATAGCGGCGATCGCGTCGGCATCCGCTACGCCGCGGCCATAGCGAGCCTCGAAGCGGAAAAAGCGCAACGCGCGGAGATAGTCCTCCGCCAGCCGGGTCGCGGGATCGCCCACGAAGCGGACCCGGCCCGCGGCCAGGTCTTCCCGGCCGCCGAAATAGTCGAACAGCGCGCCGTCCGCGGCGAGCGACATGGCATTGATGGTGAAGTCACGCCGGGCTGCGTCCTGACGCCAATCCGTCGTCCATTCGACCTCGGCGTGGCGCCCATCGGTCGCGACATCCCGCCGCAGCGCCGTGACCTCGACCGGCATGCCGTCCCGCACGGCGGTGACGGTGCCATGCGCCAGCCCGGTCTCGATCACCTTGAGGCCGGCATTGCGCAACAGCTTCGCGATCGCTTCCGGCGGCAGCGGGGCGGCGACATCCACGTCATGCACCGGCAGCCCGGCCAGCGCATCCCGAACCGCGCCGCCGACGGCGCGGCTGCCCGGCAGCACCGCCAGCACCGCGGCCGGAGCGGGTTCCGCCAGGATC
>DASYDR010000022.1:0-13930 GCA_036499545.1 Roseomonas sp.
GAAGTGGGCGGCGGCGTCACCGCGCGGGTGAACGCGAACACCAGTTTCTACGCGCATGCCGATTACCGCTGGTCGATCGATGGCGGCCGCGCCCGCACCTCCGCCACCCAGGGCGCCATCGGCATCCGCTTCAACTGGTGAACCGGTGCGGGACGGCCGCGGCCCGCAGCGGGGCCGCGTGCGCGGCGATTCGACTTCGAAGAAGAGTACGATGTTGACCATCCCCCAGAGCATGCCTGTCCGTCCGGGACAGCAATACGGCGCTCTTCCCCTGCGTGGTGACGGCGGCCCGGCACGCGTGCTGCTTCTCACCAGCCGCGACACCGGCCGCTGGGTCCTGCCGAAGGGCTGGGCGGAGGAGAGGCTGACCGGCCCCCAGCTCGCGGCCAAGGAAGCCTTCGAGGAAGGCGGGCTGCTTGGCGAAGTCGCCACGGAAGCCTTCGGTTCCTACTGCTACGTGAAGCGTCTGAAGCAGGGCGGAAGCATGCGCTGCGTGGTCGACGCTTTCGTCATGCGGGTCGAGCGGGAACTCGACGAATGGCCGGAACGGCACCAGCGCCGGCGGCAGTGGTTCAGTCTGCGGGACGCCGCGGGCGCCGTCGCGGAGCCGGAGCTGGCGGCGCTGCTCCTGAAACTTGCCACCCTCGTCGAGAGGCCACTGCGTCAGGGGCCGGCCTCTGTCCTGAGCCCGCCCGAATGCCGGAGCAATCCAGCCATGACCTCGATCACTGCCCGGCTTGTCCGCAAGGCCGCACCGCATGGGTGATGTGCCATTCGAGCGCACCATGGCGCCTTCGCCCGATGCTAGATGCCGCGCGCCGCATCACCCCGGTGGGGATCGTGATGCGCCGTGGACAGACCCTCGGCCGGCTCCGCGACCTGTATCGCGAGGAAGCCGCCGGGTGCACCGGGCCGGCGGTGCCGACGAACACGGCTGCAGGCGGCATCGAGCGGCCCATCGGAACGGGATGGGTGCGCCCTACGCCGCCGCCAGATCACGGTGCTGGACATCATGACGCCTGAGATCTTCACCAACCATGCCCTGCCGCCGCGGAGGCAACTCGAAGCCTGGCGCGGCTGGTTCGACACCCTCTTCGATGTCCTGCCGCGGGAGCCGGTCGATGAAGGCTTCGTCGCGGAAAGCCGGCTCTGGAGCCTGAATGGATTTGCCATCGGCAGCGTCGCCGCGCCCGCGCTCTACGCGACCCGGACGAAATCGCTGATCCGCCGAAACCCGGTGGACCACTGGGTCCTCGGCATCGGCCGACGCGCCAGCTCCCGCATCATCGGCCAGGGCGTGATGCTGGAGGTGCCGCCCGACACGCCCTTCATCCAGTCCCTCGGGCAGGAGGTGACGAGCGAACGGGCCGCCGACGAGAGATTGCATCTCTACCTGTCTCGCGATGCCTTCCAGGACATTGCGCCACAGCTCGATGCCGCATGCGGGAGATTGCTGTCGGCGCCGCTCGGCCATCTGCTGAAGGACTATCTGTTCCTGCTGGACAGGCATCTGCCGGACCTCACGGAGGACGAGCAGCCCCGGCTGACGCATGCGCTGCGCGCCATGATCGGCGCCTGTGTCGCGCCATCCCCCGACTGGGTCGCCCGGGCGTCCGATCAGATCGACCTTTGCCGGATGGAACGCGTGCGGCAGATCGTGCGCAAGCAACTGCGCTCACCCGATCTGGGGCCGGCAGTGCTGTGCCGCGAGCTCGGCATCTCCCGCACGCATCTCTATCGTTTGATGGAAAGCGAGGGTGGGGTCTTCCGCTACATCCAGCGCCAGCGGCTGCTGGAAAGCTTCACGCTGCTCAGCGACTGGGCGAGCATCACCTCGATCGGCGCACTCGCCGAGGAGATGGGCTTCTCCGACACGCCGAGCTTCAGCCGCGCCTTTCGCCGGGAATTCGGCATGAGCCCGCGGGATGCGCGTGTCGCCTCCCTTCTCGGGCCGGTGCCGCTGCCACGGCCGGACGACCAGAGCCACCCCAGGAGCCGCAGCCTGAGCGACTGCCTGCGCGACTTCTAGGTGGCGTGGACTCCTCCGGCATGGGCGTTCACGCGCTACTCCAGCCGGCGGTCGATCGCGCGGCTCGCCACGGGGTGCGAGATCAGGCGGGCCCTTCGGTCAGGCGCCGCGCGCCGCCGGCGCGTGCGAACCAGGCGATGCAGACCAGCGCGGTCGCGGCCTGGCTCACCGGGAAGGACCACCAGAGGCCGGCTTCGCCGAGGTCGGTGAACCGCGACAGGGCATAGGCCAGCGGAAACTGCACCAGGATCTGGGAGATCAGGGCGATCAGCATCGCCCGCAGCATGCGGCCGGAGGCACGGAAGGCCTGCACGATGCAGAGCTGCACGCCGATCGCGCCCCAGGCCGGCGCCATGATGCGCAGGAACTGCGCCCCGCGTTCGATCACCGCCGGATCGCCGGGGACGAAGAAGCCGACCAGCGGCGCCGCGAAGCCCCAGGCCAGCAACCCGACCGCGGTGAGCACGGCGAAGCCCCAGGCGGCGGCGAGCGTCGCGGCGCGGGTCGCGCGTTCCGGCTGGCCGGCGCCGATATTCTGGCCGACCAGTGGCCCGACCGCCATGGACAGGCCCATGGCCGGGATGGTGACGAACTGCAGGATGGTGGTGCCGATACCATAGGCCGCGCCGGTCAGCGTGCCATAGCCGACCGCGAGCGCCGACAGCGCGATCGGGCCGACACCGCGCACCGCCAGCTCGATCGACCCCGGCAGGCCGAGCATGAAGGCGCGCCGGAGATAGGCCGCATCCGGCTTCAGGTCGCGCCAGCGCAGCGTGATGCCATGCCGCCCGCGCAGCAGCAGCGCGATGCCGAGCGCCGCCGCCAGGCCCTGGGTCACCAGCGTCGCCAGCGCCGCGCCCATGACGCCGAGCCCCGGCAGCGGCCCCCAGCCGAAGATGAAGAGCGGGTCCAGGATGAAGTTCAGCAGCACGGTGCCGAGCACGATCAGCAATGGCGCCGAGGTATGCCCGATGCCGCGCATCAGCGCCTGGTACATGGCGTAGAGGAAGACGAAGCCGATGCCGATGAAGGAGACGCGCATGAAGCCCAGCGCGCCATCGTGCACATCCGGCGCCACGCCGATCAGCCGCAGCAGCCCCGGCGCCAGCGCGAAGCCGATGCCGCCGAGCAGCAGCGAGCTCACCGCCACCATCAGCATGGTCTGCGCCGCGACATGATCGACCATGTCCTGCCGCCCGGCACCGGCATATTGCGCGGAGAGCGTCGCGCCGGCCATGGCGAGGCCGGCACCCAGCGCGATGACCAGGAAGGTGACCGGGAAGCTGATGGCGACGGCGGCGACCGCCGCGGCGCCGAGCCGCCCGACCCAGAAGGCGTCGGTGAGCTGGTAGCCGGTCTGCAACAGGTTGCCGAGCATGATCGGCGCACCGAGCCGCAGCAGGGCGGTGCCGACCGGGCCTTCCAGGATCAGGGCGCGGCGGTCGCTGGGCATGGCGTGCTCCATCCGGTCCGATCGTGCCGGGCGCCCGATGCGCCCCGCCGCGGCATAATTAGAATGATCGCTCCATCCAGGTATGGGTGGTGGGTGGCGCGGTCAAGCTTTGATAGAGCGATTATTCTGGTTTAGCATGAAGGCCATGCGGACGGTCGACCCGGTCAGACATGCGGAACGCCGCCAGGGCATCCTGGAGGCGGCGGGCCGCTGCTTCGTGCGCGACGGCTTCCGGGGCGCCTCGATTTCCGGCATCTGCGCCGAAGCCGGCATCAGCCCCGGCCACCTCTATCACTATTTCCCCAGCAAGGAGGCGATTCTCGCCGCCCTGGCCGAAGCCCGGATGGAGCAGGTGGCGGCGCAATTCGCCCGCATCATGGCGGCCCCGGACGTGGTCGAGGCGCTGCTCGCGGCCATGGACGCCGCCCGGGCCAGGCACCGGCGCGACGGTGCCGGCGGCCATGCGGTGCTGTTCGACCTGCTGGCCGAATCCGTGCGCAACCCGGCGCTGGCCCAGATCCTGCGCAGCCACAGCGCGACCATGCGCCGGCTGCTGGCCGACGTCATCCGGCAGGGCCAGGTGCACGGCACCATCGATCCCGGCCTGCCGCCCGAGCCCACCGCCGGGGTGTTGATGAGTGTGATCGACGGCGCCCGGACATTGCCGCTGCGCGACCCGAAGCTGGATGCGGAGGCGAGCCTCGGCCTGCTGAAGACCCTGATCACCCGCTTCCTGGCACCGCCGGCCTGACCCGGAACCAGATGGCGTAGAGCGCGGGCAGGAAGATCAGGATCAGGATGGTGCCGATCGCGGTGCCGCCGATCAGCGTATAGGCCAGCGACCCCCAGAACACCGAATGGGTCAGCGGGATGAAGGCCAGTACCGCGGCCAGCGCGGTCAGGATCACCGGCCGCGCGCGCTGCACCGTTGCCTCCACCACCGCGTGATAGGGGTCGAGCCCGTCGGCCTGGTTGGCGTGGATCTGCCCGATCAGGATCAGCGTGTTGCGCATCAGGATGCCGGCCAGCCCGATCAGGCCGAGGATGGCGTTGAAGCCGAAGGGCTGGTGGAAGGCCAGCAGCACCGGCACCGCGCCGACCAGCCCGAGCGGCGCGGTCAGCATCACCATCGCTGTCGCCGGGAAGGACCGGACCTGCAGCATGATGATGGTCAGCATCAGCGCGATCATCAGCGGAAAGACCGCGGCCAGCGCGGCATTGGCCTTGCCTGCCTCCTCGATCGATCTGGCCGCCTCGATGCGGTAGCCCGCCGGCAGCCGCGCCATCAGCGGGCGCAGCGCCGCCAGGATCTGCAGCGAGACCTCCGGCGGCTGCAGCACTTCATCGATATCGGCGCGGATGGTGATGGTCGGCATCCGGTCGCGCCGCTGCAGGATCGGATCCTCCATGCGCACCTCGGTCCGGCCGATCTGGCCGAGCGGGATCATCCGCCCGTCGCGGGAGGTCAGGGTGAAGTCGGCGATGCGCGCCGGGTCCAGCCGCTCCTCGCCGGCGCTGCGCGCGACCACGTCGACGATACGGATATTTTCCCGCACCTGGGTCACGGCAACGCCGGTCAGCAGGAATTGCAATTGCTGCGCCGCCTCGGCCGGCGACAGGCCGATCAGCCGCAGCCGGTCCTGGTCGAAGATGAAGCGGAGCGTCGGCGAACGCTGGCCCCAGTCCCGGTTCGCCAGCCGCGTGTTCGGATTGGCGCGCATCACCGCCAGCGCTTCGTCGGCGATGCCGCGCAGCACGGTGGCGTCCGGGCCGCTGACGCGGAACTGCACCGGAAAGGGCGTATAGGGGCCGAAGACGAGCTGGGTGACACGGAGCTGCGCTTCCGGCGCCAGCCCTTCGGCGATACGCTGCCGCAGCCGCTGCTTCAGCGCTTCCCGCGCTTCGGGATCCGGCGTCAGCACCACGATCTTGGCGAAGGCCGGATCCGGCAGCTCCGGCGCCATGGCCAGGAAGAAGCGCGGCGCGCCCTGGCCGATATAGCTGCTGACGATCCGTGCTTCCGGCTGCTGCCGCAGCCAGGCCTCGACGCGTTCCACCGCTGCGCCGGTGGCGGCGATGCTGCTGCCTTCGGGCATACGCACCTCCACCAGCACTTCCGGCCGGTCGGAAACCGGGAAGAATTGCTGCTTCACCGCGCCCATGCCGATGACGGACAGCGCGAAGATGCCGATCACCGCGGCGGCGACGATGAATTTGTGCCGTACCGACCAGGCGATCATGCCGCGCAGGCGGCGGAAGCCGGGGGTGTCGTAGATGGCGTGATGGCCGCCCACCACCGGCTTGATCGCCGGGAGCAGCTTCACGCCGAGATAGGGCGTGAAGGCGACCGCCACGATCCAGGAGGCGATGAGCGCGAAGCCCACGATCCAGAAGATATTGCCGGCATATTCGCCGGCGCTGGAATGCGCGAAGCCGACCGGCATCAGACCGACCACGGTCACCAGCGTGCCGGACAGCATCGGCGCCGCCGTGTGGCTCCAGGCATAGGCGGCGGCGCGGATGCGATCCATGCCCTCCTCCATCTTCACCACCATCACCTCGATGGCGATGATGGCGTCGTCGACCAGCAGGCCGAGCGCCAGGATCAGCGCGCCGAGCGTGATGCGGTCGAAGAAGCGGCCGGTCTGCAGCATGATGACGAAGACCACAGCGAGCGTCAGCGGCACCGCGGCGGCGACCACGATGCCGACGCGCCAGCCGAGGCTCACCAGGCTCACCAGCAGCACCACGCCGAGCGCCATGAAGAACTTCAGCATGAACTCGTCGACCGCCTCGCTGATGTTCACCGCCTGGTCGGTGATCTTCGCCAGGCTAATGCCGAGCGGCAGCGCGGCCGCGATGCGCGTGGTCTCCGCTTCCAGCGCGCGGCAGAGATCGAGGCCGTTCCAGCCGGCCTGCATGACGACACCGAGGGCCAGCGCCGGCTCGCCCTGGTTGCGGATCAGGAAGGTGGCCGGATCCTCATAGCCGCGTCGCACCTCGGCGACATCGGCCAGCCGCAGGTTGCGCCCGCCGGCGATGATCGGCGTGTCGGCGATGCGCTGCAGGTCGTCATACGCGCCGTCCAGGCGGATGATGACCTGCGGGCCGTCGGTGTCGATCGAGCCCGCCGGCGTGATCGCGTTCTGGTGCTGGAGGGCGGCGAAGATATCCTGCGCCGCGATGCCGAGGGTCGCGAGGCGCGGATAGGAGAAGGCGACGAAGATGCGCTCCGGCCGCTCGCCCAGGATGTTCACCTTCTTCACGCCGGGGACGTGCAGCAGGCGCTGGCGGATCGTCTCCGCCTCCCGCACCAGCAGGCGCGACGCCATGCCGGGCGCGCGCAGCGCGTAGAGGGCGAAGGTCACGTCGGAATATTCGTCGTTGACGAAGGGGCCGAGCACGCCGGCCGGCAGGTTGCGCGCCTCGTCCCCCAGCTTCTTGCGCGCCTGGTAGAAATCCTCGGCGACAGCGGCGGGCGGTGTGTCGTCGCGCAGCGTGAGCGTCAGGAAGGCGAGGCCGGGGCGCGTCATGGTCTCGACCCGGTCGTACCAGCGCAGCTCCTGCAGCCGCTTCTCCAGGGGCTCGGCGACGAGGTCCTGCATTTCCTGCGCGGTGGCGCCGGGCCAGGCGAGGGTGATGGTCAGCACCTTCACGGTGAAGGGCGGGTCCTCGGCGCGGCCGAGCTTCAGGAAGGCGAAGGTGCCGGCGACGGCGATGGCGATGATCAGGAACAAGGTGACGGCGCGCTCGCGTACCGCCAGGGCGGAGAGGTTGAAGCCGCTCATCGCGCCGCGCCTGCCACGGCCGCGAGCCGCACCGGCGCCCCCGGGTAGAGCAGCTGCGCGCCGAGGGCCACCACCCGGTCGCCGGGGGCGAGGCCGGTGACGATCGCCGTTTCCTGCGCCAGGCGCCGCACCGCGACCGGGCGGAAGACGACCGTCGATGTCGCGGCATCGACGATCCAGGCACCGCTGGCACGGCCATCGTCGAACAGGGCGCCGAGCGGGATCTCGGCCTCCTGGGTAGCGGCCCCGGTCGGCACCCAGACGGTGACGGTGGCGCCGAGCGGTGCTGCCGCCGCGGTGCCTTCCAGCACATAGCGCGCCTCATAGGTGCGGCTCATCGGATCGGCGGCGTCGGAGATCTGGCGCAGCCGCGCGGCGGACCGGCCGGCGGCATCGCCATAGAGGCTGGCCTGGGCCGGCGATCCGATCGCCGGGCGTGCGGTCTCGGGCAGATTCACGCTGGCCTCGCGCGCGCCGGCATGGGCCAGGCGGACCACGGCCTGGCCGGCGGCCACCACCTGGCCAGGCTCGGCCAGGGTCTCGACCACGGTGCCGTCGGCATCGGCGGTCAGCACCGCATAGCCGGTCTCGTTGCGCGCGACCTCGGCTTCGGCGGTGGCGGCGGCGAGCTGGGCATTGGCACTGTCGAGCGCCGCGCGCGCTTGCTCATAGCGCTGCCGCGGCGCCCAGCCGCTGGCCAGCAGGCTGCGGTAGCGCGCTTCGTCGGCGGTGGCCTGCACCGCCAGCGCGCGGGCGGCGGCGACCGCGTTCTCGCGCGCCGTCATTGCCAGGCCGAGATCCCTGGGGTCGATGCGCAGCAGCGGCTGGCCCGCCCGCACGCGCTGCCCGGTATCGACCAGGCGCTCCGTCACCTTGCCCTGCACGCGGAAGCCCAGGTTGCTCTGCACGCGGGCGGTGACGATGCCGGTGAAGCCGCGCTCCGGCGCCGTGGCAGGGCGCACCACGGCGGTACGGACCAGGGGCGGGTCGCGACGCGGATCGCCGGCAACGGCCTGGGCGCCACCCTGGCCGAGTAGGAGGACGCCGCCGAGGCCGAGGGCCGCGAGTGCCACGGCGGAAAGGAGGATGGTCCTGGCGTGCTGCATCGGCATGGCCTCGTCTGGGAATAAAGATGTATATGCACTTATATGGTCCGCCGAACCGGCGCTCAGTCCTGGGCGATCGCATCCAGGCCGAAGCGGAAGCCGGCGAGCGCGACCTCGTCAGGCAGCCGGGCCGCGATGGCGGCATTGGCGGCGCGCCAGTGGGGCAGAGCCTGGGCCAGCAGGGCGCGGCCGGCTTCGGTCAGGACGATGCGCCGGACGCGGCCATCCTCCGCATCCGGATGGATCCCGAGCAGGCCGCGCCGCTCCAGCGGCCGGAGATTCCGGGTCATGGTGGTGCGGTCCATGCCGAGTTCCACGGCCAGGTCGTTGACGGTGGGCGGGCCAGGCATATGCAGCGCCATCAGCAGGGTGAATTGCCAGTTGTTGAGCCCGAGATGCCGGAAGGCCTCGTCGAAATGCCGCCCGATCACGCGGCCGGCCCGCTGCACGCGGCGGCAGAGACAGGTCTCACCGATCAGGGCGACGGTCTGCGGGGGCAGGGTGGCGGGCTGCGGCATGCGCGTCGATATGTGTATATGCACATCAAAGTCAAGCAGGCGACCCGATTGACAGCCGGACCCGTCGCTATATCTGTTCGTATATATCGAAATCGCGAGGAGGTTCGTCATGGCTGGGTATCCGCAGCTTCAGCTCTGCATCGGTGGCGAATGGCGCAGCCGGCCCGGCCGGCCCGTGCTCAACCCGCTCGACGACAGTGTGATCGGCGAAGTGCCGCATGCGACCAGGGCCGATCTCGACGATGCGCTGGCGCTGGCCGAGACCGGCTACCGCGCGTGGCGCCGCACCGCCCCGGCGAAGCGTGCCGAGATCATGCGGGAGGCGGCGCGGCTGCTGCGTGAGCGCGCCGATGCGGTCGCGACCGCGGTGACCCTGGAACAAGGCAAGCCGCGCGCCCAGGCGCGGCTCGAAGCGCTGCGCGCCGGCGACATGATCGAATGGGACGCCGAGGAGGGCCGCCGCGCCTATGGCCGCGTCATCCCCTCCGAACCCGGCATGCGGCATACCGTGCTGCGGGAGCCGATCGGCATCGTTGCCGGCTTCGCGCCCTGGAACTTCCCGGTCAGCTCCCCGACGCGCAAGGTCGCCGGCGCGCTCGCGGCCGGCTGCGCCATCATCCTGAAGGCGTCGGAGGAAACCCCGGCCGGGGCGCAGTTCCTGGTGCAGGCCTTCATCGATGCCGGCGTGCCGAAGGGTGCGCTGAGCCTGGTCTTCGGCGAGCCGGCCGAAATCTCCGAATACCTGATCCCGCGCCCGGAAATCCGACTGATCACCTTCACCGGCTCGGTTCCCGTCGGCAAGCGGCTGGCGGCGCTCGCCGGGGAGCACATGAAGCCGGCGATCATGGAACTCGGCGGCCATGCGCCGGTGATCGTCTGCGAGGATGTGGATCCGGCCGCGGCCGGTGTCGCGTCCGCCATCACCAAGTCGCGCAATGCCGGCCAGGTCTGCGTCTCGCCGACCCGCTTCTTCGTCGCCGACCAGATCCATGACCGCTTCGCCGCCGCCTTCGCCGAGAAGGCCCGCGCGATCCGCGTCGGCAACGGGCTGGAGGATGGGGTGGAAATGGGCCCGCTCGCGAATGGCCGGCGGATCGAAGCGATGGAGCGGCTGGTCGCCGACGCCGTCGCGCGCGGCGCCAAGCTGCTGGCCGGCGGCGAGCGCATCGGCAATCGCGGCTGCCTTTACCCGCTGACCGTGCTGGCCGATGTACCGGACGATGCGCTGGCGATGCGGGAAGAGCCTTTCGGCCCGCTGGCGCTGATCAGCCGCACCGGCAGCATCGACCAGGCGATCGGCAAGGCGAACAGCCTGCCCTTCGGCCTGGCCGCCTATGCCTTCACCCATTCGGCGACCTATGCCGAACGGCTGGCGGACGAGATCGAGGCCGGCAACCTGTCGATCAACCATCTGGTCGCGTCGCAGCCGGAAACGCCCTTCGGCGGCGTGAAGGACAGCGGCTATGGCCGCGAAGGGGGTATCGAGGGGCTGGCCTGCTACACGGTGGTGAAGAACGTCTCCCACCGCATGGCGATCTGAGCGCCAGGGGGCGCGGGCCGCCGCCCGCGCCCCGGCCAGGGTCACGCGCCGCTGTCGGTATTGTACTGCTGCGCCAGGAAGCGGCCATAGGAGGGCGGCTGGAACTGCTGCCAGGTGGTGGTGACGCCGGTGTCGGGCGCCATGCCACGGCCGGCATCCAGTATCCCATGCTGCGGCATTGCCGCCTGCGCCGCGCCATGGGCTTCCGCCAGCGGCATGACGCCCACGGTCATGGCGGCGAGCGCGGCGAAAAGGGTGAGGCTCTTCATGATGGTCTCCATCGGTTGCGGCGCCGGCCCTGATTGGCAACGGCGCCTGCGATAAAGACTTCCGGCCATCCCGCTTTATTCGCGGCGCAATTCACGCCGCGCGTCGTGGGCGGGACGCAGGCGGGATGCCCGCGTCCGCCAGTGCGTCAGGCGGTCTTGATCCAGACCGCCTTCACGTTGAGGTACTCCTCGACGTGCTGCTTGCCGCTCTCCCGCCCGTAGCCGCTCATCTTGTAGCCGCCGAAGGGCACCGCGGGATCCATCGCCTGGTAGCAGTTCACCCAGACCGAACCGGCGCGCAGCCCCTTGGCGAGCCGATGCGCCTTGCTGACGTCGCGCGTCCAGACGCCGCTGCCGAGGCCGAAGCTGGTGCGATTGCCGCGTTCCATCACTTCCTCGATGTCGGTGAAGGGAATGGCGGAGATCACCGGGCCGAAGATCTCCTCCTGCGCGATGCGCATCTCGTCCTTGACGTCGGCGAAGACGGTGGGCGGCACGAAGTAGCCCTTGCTGAGCGCGCCTTCGGTCAGGCGGGCGCCGCCCGAAAGCGGCCGCGCGCCTTCCTGCCGGCCGATCGCGAGATAGCCGGTGACGCGCTCGAGCTGCTCGGAGGACACCAGCGGCCCGACCTGGGTCTCGGGATCGAGGCCATTGCCGACGCGCAGCGTCTTGCTGAAGGCGGCGACGCGGTCGGTGAACTCCTCATAGACTTTCTTCTCGACGAAGAGGCGGGTGCCGGCGCTGCAGATCTGGCCGGTATTGGCGAAGACCGCCATGCCCGCGCCCGGCACCGCCTGGTCGAGATCGGCATCGGCGAAGACGATGTCGGGCGACTTGCCGCCGAGCTCCAGCGACACGCGCTTCAGGTTGCCGGCCGAAGCCTGGATGATCTTCTGCCCAGTCAGGTGCGATCCGGTGAAGGCGACCTTGTCGACATCGCGATGGCCCGCGAGTGCGGCGCCCGCTGTCTCGCCATAGCCGGGCACCACATTGACGACGCCGGGCGGCACGCCGGCTTCCTGGCAGAGCTCGGCCAGGCGCAGCGGCGTCAGCGGCGCCTCCTCGGCCGGCTTCAGCACCACGGTGCAACCGGTGGCGAGCGCCGGGCCGATCTTCCAGATCGTCGCGGTCAGCGGGCCGTTCCAGGGGATGATGGCGCCGACCACGCCGACCGGCTCCTTCAGCGTGTAGGAGAAGATCTCGCCCGGCAGCGAATTCTCGATCGTCTCGCCATGGATGTGGGTGGCCTGGCCGGCATAGTAGCGCAGCATGCCGACGGCGCGCTGTCGGTTGCCGCGGGTGCGGCTGATCGGCGCGCCCATGTCGAGCGTGTCGAGTGCCGCCAGTTCCTCGATATGCTGTTCCACCAGATCGGCGAGCTTGAGCAGCAGCAGCTGGCGCTCGGCCGGGCGGAAGCGGCTCCAGGGGCCGGTGAAGGCGCGGCGGGCGGCGGCGACGGCGCGGTCGATATCCTCGGCATCGCCTTCCGCCACCTGCGCCAGCTCCTCGCCGGTCGCCGGATTGAAGGTCGCGAAGGTCTTGCCGGAAGCGGCTTCGACCCATTTGCCGTCGATCAGCATGCGCTTCGGCTTGCCGTCGAGGAAGGGATGACGCGCGGTCTGGACGTCGATGGTCATGGACTGATCCTTCGATCGTTGGGGGGAGAACGCATTGCGGCGCGCATCGATGATGCGCGCCGCGTCATTGCGTGCGGTGTGGCTACAGCCGCGCCGCGACGGCCTTGGTTTCCGTGTACATCTCGATCGCCTCGTAGCCCATCTCGCGGCCCCAGCCGGATTGCTTGTAGCCGCCGAAAGGAAGCGCGATGTCGTTGAAGTTGTGCACGTTGATCCAGACTGAACCGGCCTTCAGCTTGCGTGCCAGCTTGTGCGCGATGCCGATGTCGCGGGTCCAGATCGGGCGGCGAGGCCGTATTCCGTCGCATTGCCCTGCTTGGCGATGCGTTCCAGGTCGTCGTCATTATAGGGCATGGCGCAGACCACGGGGCCGAAGATCTCTTCCCGGACCACCCTCATCTGGGGCGTGGTGCGGGTCAGCACCGTCGGCTCCACGAAGTAGCCTTCGTTGCCGTGGCGCTTGCCGCCGGTGACCACCTCGGCGCCTTCGGTACGGCCAGATTCCAGGAAGCCGGTGACGCGCTGGAACTGCTCGTCGGAGACCAGCGGGCCCATCTGAGTGCTGGGGTCGAGGCCGGGGCCGATCTTGATCTTCGCGGCCTCGTCGGACAGGCCGGTCATCATCTTGTCGAAGATGCGCTCATGCACGAACAGCCGCGATCCCGCCGTGCAGCACTGCCCCATGTTGAAGAAGATACCCGACGCGGTGCCGGGGATCGCGACCGACAGATCGGCGTCGGGGAAGACGATCGCCGGCGACTTGCCGCCGAGTTCGAGGGAGACCTTCTTCAGGTTGCCGGCGGCGGCCTGCACGATCAGCTTGCCGACCTCGGTCGACCCGGTGAAGGCGACCTTGTCGACATCCGGATGCGCGGCCAGCGCGGCGCCGGCGACGCCATCGCCGGTCACGATGTTCAGCACGCCGGGCGGGAAGCCCGCTTCCATCACCAGCTCGCCGAGGCGGAGTGCCGAAAGCGGCGTCTGTTCGGCCGGCTTCAGCACGATGGCGCACCCAGTGGCCAGCGCCGGCGCGATCTTCCACACCGCCATCAGCAGCGGGAAGTTCCAGGGGATGATCTGGCCGACCACGCCGACCGGCTCGCGCATCGAATAGGCGTGCCAGTCGCCGGGGGCGGAGATCGGGATGCTCTGGCCGGTGATCTTGGTCGACCAGCCCGCCATGTAGCGCAGCAGCTCGGCACCGAAGGGCAGGTCGACGGCACGGGCGTCGCGCACCGGCTTGCCGTTGTCGAGCGCTTCCAGCTCCGCCAGCTCATCGGCATGGGCTTCCAGCACGTCGCCCAGCTTCCAGACCAGCTTGCCGCGATCGGCCGGCTTCATGCGGGACCAGGGGCTGTCCTCGAAGGCGCGGCGGGCGGCGGCGACGGCGAGCGCGATGTCTTCCGGCCCGCCTTCGGCCACGACCGCGATCTGCTGGCCATTGGACGGGTCGAAGACGGGGAAGCTCTTGCCGGCTTTGGGCGCCACCCACTGGCCGTCGATCAGCAGCTTGTGGCGGCGGGTGATGAACTCGCGCGAAGCGGCATTGAGCCGCCCGAGGGACGTGGCGATATCCATGGTTATCCTCCT
>DASYDR010000023.1:0-11256 GCA_036499545.1 Roseomonas sp.
CGCCACACAAGGGTCAGGTCCGCGCAACATGACGCCACCCGATGCTTCCTCCTCCCTGACACTCGATCAGAAGCGCAGCGAGGCCGAAGCGCGACCCAGAGGCCGGGGCATCGCCCTGTTCTTCCGCCGCTGGATGGCCAACCCGCTGCGCATGGGATCGGTGATCCCCTCCTCCCCGGCCCTCTGCGCCCGCGTGGTGCGCCAGGCCTGGCCGAAGGACGGCGAAGTGGTTCTCGAGCTCGGCTCCGGTACCGGCGTTATCGCCCGCGCCCTGCTTGCCGCCGGCCTGGCGCCGGAACGCCTGGTCGTCTGCGAGATCGAGCCTGACATGGCCGACATGCTCCGCGAGACCATGCCCGGCGTCACGGTCATCGAAGGTGACGCCCGCGAACTGCCCCGGCTGCTGCCGGCCCGCCTGCAGGGCCGCGTCGGCAGCGTGATCTGCGGCAT
Source organism: Roseomonas sp. (assembly GCA_036499545.1). Classification (GTDB taxonomy): domain Bacteria; phylum Pseudomonadota; class Alphaproteobacteria; order Acetobacterales; family Acetobacteraceae; genus Plastoroseomonas. The sequence continues at coordinate 451 of DASYDR010000023.1, forward strand.
TCCCTTGGTGCTGCTGCCGGCCCCCGAACAGCGCCGCTTCATCGACGCCATGCAGGCTGTCGCCCCGAACCGCGGCTTCCTCCACTACTCCTACTGCGCCACCTCGCCCCTGCCGTGGAAGAAGCACAGCCTGGTGGCAAAACGCGAAGAATGGACGCCCCTGAACTTCCCGCCGGCCAGCGTGTGGCGGTACACGCCGCAGGTGGGGTGAGGTCGCGCCCTGGGGAAGGCTCTGCCTTCCCCAGACCCCATCCGCCAGGAGGCTACAGCCTCCTGGACCTGGTCCACTTGGTGCCCTGATTGGCAAGGGGGTGCCGCCCCGAGGTGGGCGGCACCCCCTTGCCAATCAGGGCTCTAAACTGATCCGGGTGCAGGGGCCTGCAGGCTCCTGCCGGGTGAGGTTTGGAGAGGGCAGAGCCCTCTCCAAGGATGCGCCTCACCCAACCGCCGCCGCGTCCACCACTTGCAGGCAGGCGGTCACGTCGCCGTTCCAGCGTTCGGCGCGGAGGTGGCCGCAGAGGTGGAGTGGGGTGCGGTCCTGGGCCAGCAGGGTCTGGGCCAGGGGGCCGTCCTTGGCGCGGAAGCAGATGGTCTTCAGGCGGCCGCCGGCTTCGCCTTCGACGATGGCGCGGATGGTGGCGCCTTCCTTGCCCAGCCGGTCGGCGCGCAGGATGCGGGCGCGGGCGATGGCGAAGAGGGGTTCTTCGTTGCCGGCGCCGAAGGGGGCCAGGCGTTCGACGGCCTGGGCGAAGTCGGTGGTGGCACCGGGCACGGTCAGGGTGCCTTCGATGCCGAGATCGGCGGAGGCCGGCAGCGCCCTGGCCGCGGCCAGACGCTCTTCGAGGAAGGCGTGGAAGGCGTCGAGCCGGTCTTCAAGGAAGGAGAAGCCGGCGGCCATGGCATGGCCGCCGCCGGTCTCCAGCAGCCCGGCCTGGCGCGCGGCGATGACGGCGCTGCCGAGGTCGAGGCCGGGGACGGAGCGGCCGGAGCCCTTGGCGAGGCCTTCGGCGATGCCCGCGATACAGGCCGGGCGGTTGAACTTCTCCTTCACGCGGCCGGCGACGATGCCGACGACGCCCGGATGCCAGCCGGCCCCGGCGACCAGCAGCACGGCGCGGCCGGCCTGGGCCTGGGCTTCGGCGGCGGCGAAGGCGGCGGCGATGACCTCGCTCTCGACTTCCTGCCGGCGCCGGTTCACGGCGTCGAGCTGCTCGGCCATGGCGCGGGCTTCGATCGCGTCTTCTTCCAGCAGCAGGCGGAGGCCGAGGTCGGGGGCGGCAATGCGGCCGCCGGCATTGATGCGCGGGCCGATGGTGAAGCCGAGGGTATGGGCGCTGAGCACGTCGCGGGCACCGGCGACGTCGAGCAGCGCGGCAAGGCCCGGGCGCTGGCGGCGGCCGAGGATCTTCAGGCCCTGGGTGACGAGCGCCCGGTTGACGCCGGTCAGCGGCATGACGTCGCAGACGGTGGCCAGCGCCACGAGGTCGAGCAGCTGGCGCAGGTCAGGTTCGGCCTCGCGCCCGAAATGGCCGGTACGGCGCAGGGTGCGGAGCGTCGCGACCGCGGTCAGGAAGGCGACGGTCGCGGCGCAGACGTGGCGCAGCCCGCTGTCGTCGTCGAGGCGGTTGGGATTGACGACCGCGGCCACGCGCGGCAGGTCGCCTTCGGCCTTGTGGTGGTCGAGGACGACGACATCGGCGCGGCCTTCGGCGGCGGCGAGGGCGGTGGCGGCCGCGATACCGCAATCGACGCAGACGATCAGGGTCGCGCCGCGCTCGCAAAGGCCGGCGATCGCCGGCGCGTTCGGCCCATAGCCTTCCTTCAGGCGATCAGGAACATAGGGGGTAACGGCGCAGCCGAGGTCGCGCAGGAAACGCGTCATCAGCGCGCCGGCGCAGGCGCCGTCGACGTCGTAGTCGCCGAAGACGGCGACGTGCTCACCATGGCGGATGGCATGGGCAAGCCGATCCGCGGCCGTGCCCATGTCGCGCAGCACGGCGGGGTCGGGCAGCAGCGCGCGCAGCGTGGGCTCGAGGAAATCCGCGGCGTCGTCGATGCCGATGCCGCGGGCCGCGATCAGGCGGCCGACCACTTCCGGCAGGGCCAGGCGCTGCGCGATTCCGGCACCGATGCGCGCATCCCCTTCCCGCCAGGCCCAGCACCGCCCGGTGACACTGCGGGCGACGCCCAGGACATGATCGGTTCGCGGTTGCTCACCGATCATGCCCTGCCCCCTTGTCCGGTCGCGTGGTTCAGATTTTTCGGCCGGAGCGGCCTCGAATCATCACGCTCCACGACCGGCGCGTCAGGCGACAAAGGCGGTCGGCTTCAGCGCGAAGTTGTGGTGGCCTTCGACGTAGCGGACGGTCCCGGATTTGGAGCGCATGACGATGGAATGCGTCACCGCGCCGCTGGCGAAGCGCCGCACGCCGCGCAGCATCGGCCCGGTGGTGACGCCGGTCGCGGCGAACATCACGTCGCCGCGGGCCATCTCCTCCAGCTTGTAGATCCGGTTCGGATCGGTGATGCCCATGCTGCGGGCGCGCTCGATCTGGCTGTCATCCTCGAAGATCAGCCGGCCCTGCATCTGACCGCCGATGCAGCGCAGCGCGGCGGCGGCCAGCACGCCTTCCGGCGCGCCGCCCCAGCCGAGATACATGTCGACGCCGGTCTCCGGCTGGGAGACGGCCACGACGCCGGAGACGTCGCCATCCGGGATCAGCATGATGCGGGCGCCGGCGGCGCGGCAGCCGTCGATGATCTCCTTGTGGCGGTCGCGATCGAGGATGCAGACGACGAGGTCGCTGATCTCGACCTGCTTGGCCCGCGCCAGCGCGCGCAGGTTCTGCTCGGGCGTCGCGTCGATGCTGACGATATCGGCGGGCAGGCCAGGGCCGACCGCGATCTTGTCCATGTAGATGTCGGGCGCGTGCAGGAAGCCGCCCTTCTGGGCCAGGGCGACGACGGCCATGGCGTTGGGGCCGCCCTTGGCGGTGGTGGTGGTGCCTTCCAGCGGATCGACGGCGATGTCGACCTCCGGCCCGCCGCCGGTCTTGGCGTAGAGGCCGATCTTCTCGCCGATATAGAGCATCGGCGCCTCGTCCATCTCGCCTTCGCCGATCACGACGGTGCCGGTGATGGCGACGGTGTCGAAGGCGCGGCGCATGGCGTCGACGGCGGCGCCATCGGCCGAATTCTTCTCGCCCCGGCCCATCCAGCGGGATGCGGCCAGCGCCGCGGCTTCCGTCACGCGCACCAGCTCCAGGGCCAGGTTGCGATCCACCACCATGCCGGGTTCGGGCGTTGTTGCGGCCATTGCTCTGTTCTCCGACTCGGGGATGCCTGCGGCGGGCGCCAGGGCGCCTTCACCCTGCCCCATAGCCGGAAATCCCTTCCGCGTCAGCGTCGGGACGGCAGCGGCGCGCCGGCGGCGGCCCCATCCTGCGCGTTCGCCGGGATGGCGGACAGCAGGAGGCGGGCGGCCAGCCGCCGGATCACAAGCCCTCGATCCGGATCAGGGCCGGCTTCTCGACCACGGTCGGCAGCGCCTCGATCCGCGCCAGGGCGTCCCGCATGCGGCCTTCGACGCAGTCATGGGTGGTCAGCACCACGGGCACCGCCTCCCCGGGCGCGCGGCCGCGCTGGAGCATGGCTTCGAGGCTGATGGCGTGGTCGCGCAGCACGCCGGTGACGTCGGCGATGACGCCCGGGCGGTCGAGCACCATCAGCCGCAGGTAATAGGCGCCGACATGCTTCGCCATGGGCAGGGACGGCGCCTGCGACAGCGCGTCGGTGGCGGCACCCCAGACCGGCGTCAAGCGCCCGCGCGCCAGGTCGATCAGGTCGGCGACCACGGCGCTAGCGGTCGGCCCGGCACCGGCGCCGCGGCCTTCCAGCATGACGCGGCCGACGAAATCGCCTTCCGCGACCACCGCGTTGAAGACGCCTTCGACCCGGGCGATGGCGGCGGCCTTCGGCACCATGCAGGGATGCACGCGGGTGCTGATGCCACCTTCCTCGCGCTTGGCGATGCCGAGCAGCTTGATGCGGTAGCCGAGTTCCTCCGCCAGTTCGATGTCGAGGGCGGAGACCTCCCGGATGCCTTCGATATGCACCGAGGCCAGGTCGACCGGGCGGCCGAAGGCGAGTGCCGCCAGGATCGCCAGCTTGTGCGCGGCATCGACGCCATCGATGTCGAAGGCCGGGTCGGCTTCCGCATAGCCCAGGCGCTGCGCGTCGGCGAGCACCTCGGCGAATTGCAGGCCGCGTTCGCGCATCGTGGTCAGGATGTAGTTGCAGGTGCCGTTCAGGATGCCGGCGACGCGGCTGATCCGGTTGCCGGCCAGACCTTCGCGCAGCGCCTTGATGGCGGGGATGCCGCCGGCGACCGCGGCTTCGAAGGCGAGCGCGACGCCGCGGGCTTCGGCCTGCCGCGCCAGGGCCGCGCCATGCACCGCGAGCAGCGCCTTGTTGGCGGTGACGACCGGCTTGCCAGCGGCGATCGCCGCTTCGACCAGGGCGCGGGCCGGGCCTTCGCTGCCGCCGATGGTCTCGACGACGACATCGATGGCGGGATCGGCGGCGATCGCGACCGCATCCTCATACCAGCGCAGGCCGGTGACCGGCACGCCACGGTCGCGGGTGCGGTCGCGGGAGGAGACGGCGGTGACCGCGATCGGGCGGCCGGCACGGGCCGCGATCAGCTCGGCATTGTCGCGCAACAGCTTCGCGACGCCGGCGCCGACCGTCCCCAGGCCGGCAATGGCGACGGCAAGGGGGCGCATGGCGCGGCCTTCGCCGCTCCGACCATCAGACGCGCTCACTGGGCGAACTCCGATTCGGCTTCCACGGGGCCGGCATTGTCCCCCTGCAGGAAGGTCTTGATGCCACGCAGCGCCTGGCGGATGCGGTGGTTGTTCTCGACGAGCGCGATGCGCACATGGCCGTCGCCATGCTCGCCGAAGCCGAGCCCCGGCGCGACCGCGACCTTCGACTTCTCGAGCAGCAGCTTGGAGAAACCGACCGAGCCCAGATGCCGGAACTTCTCCGGGATCGGCGCCCAGAGGAACATCGAGCCTTCGATGCTCGGCACATCCCAGCCCGCCTGGCGCAGCCCCTTCACCAGCACGTCGCGGCGATCGCGATAGAGGGCGCGCATCTCGGCCACGCAATCCTGCGGGCCGTTCAACGCCGCCGCGGCGGCGACCTGGATCGGCGTGAAGGCGCCGTAGTCGAGGTAGGATTTCACCCGCGCCAGCGCCGCGACCAGCTTCGGGTTGCCGACCGCGAAGCCCATGCGCCAGCCGGGCATGTTGTAGGTCTTGGACATGGAGGTGAATTCGACCGTCACGTCCTTGGCACCCGGCACTTCCAGCACCGAGGGCGGCGGCGTGGCGCCGAAATAGAGCTCCGCATAGGCGAGGTCGGACAGGATGAAGAGCTCATGCCTGCGGCAGAAGGCGACCAGCTCGCGGTAGAAGTCGATGGTCGCGATCAGCGCCGTCGGGTTGGACGGGAAGTTCACGATCACCGCGGTCGGCTTCGGCACCGAATGCCGCACGGCGCGGTCGAGCGCCCGCAGCATCTCGTCATCCGGCGTATAGGGGATGGACCGCACCGAGGCGCCGGCGATGATGAAGCCGAACTGGTGGATCGGATAGGACGGGTTCGGCACCAGGATGGTGTCGCCCGGTGAACTGATCGCCTGGGCGAGGTTGGCGAGGCCTTCCTTGGAGCCGAGGGTCGCGACCACCTCGGTCTCGGGGTCGAGCTTCACGCCGAAGCGGCGCTCGTAATAGCCGGCGCAGGCCTTCCGCAGGCCGGGAATGCCCTTCGACATCGAATAGCGATGGGTGCGCGGGTCCTGCACCGCTTCGATCAGCTTGGCGACGATGTGCGGCGGCGTCGGGCTATCGGGATTGCCCATGCCGAGATCCACGACGTCCTCGGCCATAGCTCGCGCCTTTGCCTTCGCCGCGTTCACCTCGGCGAAGACATAGGGCGGCAGGCGGCGGATGCGGTGGAATTCCTCGGTCATCGATCAGGTCCAGTGGAGAAAGGGCGCGGATCATAAAGCAGATCCCGCCCCGGTGGAATTATTGGAAAGGGGTGCGGCCAGGGCATCCGATGACCGGAGCGCCCGGAGGCCTGAACAGGACGCGCGGCTGATCAGGGCCGCGCGGGGGGCGCGCCGCCGGGGCCGAGCAGATCCTGGGAGGGGAGCGGCGGCGGGCCGCTGCCGCTGCCGGGACCGAGCAGATCCGACGAGGGCAAGGGCGGCGGGCCGCCCAGGGCGGGCGCCTGGCCGGGTGCCGGGGCCGGCTCCGGCGCGGGCACGGCGGTGCGCGGGGTGGAGGGCGGGACCGCCGGCTGGGGCACCGGCGCCACGGCCGGCGTGGCCGGGATACCGAAGCTCGGCACCGGCGGCACCGCGACCATCGGGCCGACCCGGGCGCTGGGCGGCGGGCCGGGTAGCTCGCGGGTCGGCGCCGGCAGCCGGCCGGACGACATCGCGGTCACCGGCAATTCGTCCCGCGACAGCGCGCGCTCCCGCGCCAACTGGTCGGTCAGGGCCTGTCGGCTCTGCGGGGTCGGCCGGTCGGGGCGCGGCGGCACGGTGCCGAGCGGCGGGTATTCCCCGCCATCGAGGCCAGGCGGCCGTTCCCGCCCTTCGGTCGCCGGGCCGAAGACGCGGCCGAGCGTCGCGATCGGGCCGGTGCCCTCGCAGGCCGTGAGCGCCAGCGGCAGGGTGGCGAGCAGAGCGATCGTCAGCGCGCGCGCTTGATCGGCCGGCATGCGGCCCCTACCCTTTGCTGAACGATCGGCTCCCGCCATGCTTGGCCCGCCCGTGTTTCCGCTGTGGAACACACGGGTAGCCCGAACCGGCCAGGGGCGGAAGGAGGGAGCTCGGCATGGCCGACGACACTGACGACGCCACGCCTCCGTTCCGGCTGGCGGATCCCGCCATCGTCTCCCGGACGATGGCCGATGTGGCCGAGCGCGGGCAGCGCATCGTCAGCGATTTCCTGCGCCGCCAGGCGGAGGAGCCGACCGCGGCGGCCGAGCAGCCGGCCGATCCCTTCAACATCGGCTCCGCCTTCCTGGAGATGACCGCGCGGCTGATGACCAATCCGGCGCGGCTGGTGCAGGCGCAGTTCGGCTTCTGGCAGGACTACCTGACCCTCTGGCAGAACACCGCCCGCCGCATCATGGGCGACACCACGCCGCCGGTGATCGCCGAGGACCCGAAGGACAAGCGCTTCAAGGACGATGCCTGGCAGGAGAACGAGGTCTTCGACTTCATCCGCCAGTCCTACCTGCTCTCGGCGCGGTTCTTCCGGACGGTGGTCGAGGACAAGGACGGCCTCGACGCGAAGACCGCGCAGAAGATCGATTTCTACACCCGGCAATTCGTCGATGCGATGAGCCCGACCAATTTCCTGCTGACCAATCCGGAGGTGCTGCGCCGCACCGCGGAGACCGGCGGCGAGAACCTGCTGAAGGGCCTGTCCAACCTGCTGGCCGATCTGGAACGCGGCAAGGGCAAGCTCCGCATCCGCATGACCGACGACACCAAGTTCCGGGTGGGCGAGAACATCGCGGTGACGCCGGGCAAGGTCGTGTTCCAGAACGACCTGATGCAGCTTCTGCAGTACACGCCGACCACCGCGAAGGTGCTGAAGCGGCCGCTGCTGATCCTGCCGCCCTGGATCAACAAGTACTACATCCTGGACCTGCGCCCGAAGAACAGCTTCATCCGTTGGGCGGTGGAACAGGGGCATACCGTGTTCGTCTGTTCCTGGGTCAACCCGGATGAGCGGCACGCCGACAAGGAATTCGTCGATTACATGCGGGAAGGGCCTTACGCGGCCCTCGACGCGATCGAGAAGGCGACGGGTGAGAAGGCGGTCAACGCCATCGGCTATTGCCTGGGGGGCACCCTGCTGGCGGCGACGCTGGCGCATATGGCGGCCAGGCGCGACACCCGGATCAAGAGCGCGACCTTCTTCACCACCATGCTGGATTTCGAGGAATCGGGGGAGCTCGGCGTCTTCATCGACGAGGAGCAGCTGCAGGCGATCGAGGAGAAGATGGAGAGCCGCGGCTACCTCGAGGGCCGCGACATGGCGACCACCTTCAACATGCTCCGCGCCAATGACCTGATCTGGTCCTTCGTGGTGAACAACTACCTGCTGGGGCAGGAGCCCTTCCCCTTCGACCCGCTGTACTGGAACGACGACAGCACCCGCATGCCGGCGAAGATGCACAGCTTCTACCTGCGCCGCATGTACCAGCAGAACGACCTGGTGAAGCCCGGCGGGATCGATCTGGACGGGGTGACGCTCGACCTGCGGAAGATCAAGCTGCCGGCCTATATCCTCTCGACGCGGGAGGACCACATCGCGCCCTGGACATCGACCTATCGCGCGACCCAGCTCTTCAAGGGCCCGACCCGCTTCGTGCTGGCGGCGTCCGGGCATATCGCCGGCGTGGTCAATCCGCCGGAAGCGGGCAAGTACAGCCACTGGGTCAGTGGCGAATTGCCCACCGAGGCCGAGGCCTGGTTCCACGGCGCGACCGAGCTCGCCGGTTCCTGGTGGCCGGACTGGCAGCGCTGGATCCTGTCGCTGGACCGGGCCGAGGTGCCCGCGCGGCAGCCCGGCGACGGCGGCCTCGCGCCGGTCGAAGCCGCGCCAGGCAGCTATGTGAAGGTCATGGCATCGGACTGAGATGCGCAGCGCCGGCATCTATACCGCGGCCGCGCTGGCCGAGATCGCCGGCTGCTTCGCCTTCTGGGCCTGGCTGCGGCTCGGGCGTTCGGCGCTCTGGGTGCTGCCGGGCCTGCTGGCGCTGGCCGGCTTCGCCCTGCTGCTGACCCGTATCGACAGTGCCGCCGCCGGCCGCGCCTTCGCGGCCTATGGCGGCATCTATATCGTGGCCTCGCTCATCTGGGCCTGGGCGGTGGAAGGCCTGCTGCCGGACGGGTGGGACTTCGGCGGCGCGCTGCTGTGCCTGGCCGGCGCGGCGCTGATCGTCGCCGCGCCACGCTGAGAAATACTGCAAATTCAGATGGATGCAGGCCGGTCTTGTAGTAGATCGCGAGCTGTCAGTATCCACGCCCGAGCCCTTCGGTCAGGATTCCGCCGGTGGTGTTGATGCCAAGGTCCAACGTTCCCTGCCAGCGCTGCTCGGCATCCAGCCGCGCCACTTCCTGCACCAGCTGCGCCGTCGCCTGTTCGGCATGCGGCAGCGGGCCGGGCGCGCCCAGGCGCCGCAGCATCGCCTCCCCGCCATCGTGGAACAGCGGTGCCGGCAGGGCAGCCGCGGCAGCGGCCTGATCGTTGCGGCGGAGCGCCGAGGCCGCCGCCAGCAGCGCCTGCATGACGCGTTGGGGCAGGGCCTGCGGGTCGATGCCCAGGGCCTCACGGGTCTCGGTACGGGCGCCACGGAGCGAGATGGCGATGGAGGGCGAGATCGGGCCCCAGCCCGGCGCCGCCTCGGTGACGTATTCCAGCCGGGCGACGGCCCGCGCCGCCTCGACGGGGTCGTTCTGCAACTTCCGCCCCTGGTCGGTGAAATCCTCCGCCGCCGCGTTCATGGCGTCACGGATCGGATCGGCGCTCGGCCGCACCAGCCCCGCGGGGGCGGCCGGCGGCGGCGGACGCCGCATTTCATCGCAGGCGCCGAGCGCCAGGACAGCGAGAAGGGCGCCCCCGGCGCGCGGCAATGGCATCAACGATGTCCTCGTATCAAGGATGGTCTACCAACGGATACCGCCGCCGCGGCCGCCACGCTGCTGGCGCATCAATTCGCCCTCCGCGCTACGCGCGGCGCTGGCGGTCTGCGGCAAGGGTGGCAGCGCCGCAAGCCGCGCCAGCGTCGCCTGGCCGCCGCCCTGGAACAGCGGCGCCGGCAGGGACGCCGCGGCGCGCGCGCCATCCCCCTGCTGCAGCGCATAGCGCGCACTGAACAGGGCGTTGATCACCGCCTGCGGCAGGGCATCCGGCTGGATACCGATCGCGCCGCGCCATTCCGTACGGGCCCGTGTGAAGGCCATCTGCACCAGTGGTGAGAATTCGCGCCAGCGCTGATTGACGTTGAGGTCGACGGCCAGGAACTCCGCCTGGGCGATGGCGAGCGCCGCATCCGCCGGCTGCCCCGCCAGGTTCGAGGCGCTGGAGAAGACGAAGGCGGTATTGAGGATCGCGTTGCGCCCCGGGTCGGCGATGCCGAGCCCGACATCCGCCGGCAACGCCGCCTGGTCTTGCGGTGGCAAGGGGGCACAGGCGCCGAGTGCCACCGCCAGCAACGCCGCCATGCCATGCATTCTCATCGCGATGCCCTTCCTTCGGGAAGCACAGCCCAATATGTGGGGCATGACAGCCGGCGGAACAACCGGCCTCAGGGGCTGCTCACAGGTCGAGGCTGGCCCGATGGCGCTTCGCGAGCTCCACGTAATGCACCGCGGTGCGGGCGAAGCGGGCCCGGTCCTCCGGCGTCATCACCCGGGCCAGCCGCGCCGGCGATCCGGTCCAGAGCTCGTTGCGGCCGATGCGCTTGCGCGGCGTCAGCAGCGCGCCGGCGCCGAGCATACCCCCTTCCTCGATCACCGCGCCATCCAGCACGGTCGCCCCCATGCCGACGAAGGAATGGTTCTCCAGCGTGCAGGCATGGATGATGCAGGCATGGCCCACGGTGACGTCGTCACCGATGATGGCGGGCTCCGCCGCGCGATTCACATGGACGATGGTGCCGTCCTGGATGTTCGACCGCGCGCCGATGCGGATGAAGTTCGTGTCGCCGCGC
>DASYDR010000024.1:0-14333 GCA_036499545.1 Roseomonas sp.
GGCGGCGCCGGCGGCGTCCGAAGGCCGCCAGGGCGGGATGTTCCGCGCCACGGTCCGCAGCCGGGAATAGATGCGCTCGGACAGCGGCAGGCGGGAGAAGACGCGCCGCGCCTGATCGACCAGCGCGCCGTCCAGCGGATAGACCTGCAGGTTGTTGAGCGCGAGCAGGGCGTTCAGATGCTCCGCCAGCTCGTCCCGGGTCGGCTGGCCGATCGCGCCCGGATAGGCGCGCGCCCATTCGATCTGGAACCATTGCCGCACCAGCTCGGCATCCATCGGGCCCTCGCGGCCGATCATCAGATAGACGCGCGTCGCTTCGTAGAGGAAGTCGGGCCGCTGGAAGCCGCCGCGCATCTGCGCCTCCAGCCGGGCCAGCAGCCGCGGCAGGAAGGTGCGTTCCAGCGACCGGCGATAGGCGGTCTCGGCGCCGGCGATCAGCTTCTCCTCCTGGCTCAGCCCGAAGGGGGCGCCGTCGGCCCGCGCCGCCGGCGGCAGGTCGCGGGCTGCCGCGAGATAGGGCAGCACGCGCTGGAACTCGGCATCGGTGACGCGGTCGAAGGGCATGCCCTGGGTGGCCTGCTCGGCCTTGCCGACCTGGGCCGCGAGCTGTTCGCCGCGCGCCTTTTCCCGCGCCCAGGCGGTGTAGCCCACGAAGCCACCGCCCAGCAGCAGCAGCACGGCCAGGCTCCAGGCGATCAGCCCGGTGATGCGGCGGCGCTTCTCCAGCCCGCGGTTGCGCGCGGCGAGCCGGGCTTCGTTGAACACCACGTCCTTCAGCAGCTTGCCGAGGAAGTAGGCGCGGCCCTTCTGCGCCATCACCGCGGCCGGGCGGCGCGCGTCGAGGCCGAAGCTGCGCGACATCGCACCCGCCAGGCGATCGAGCGGCGAGCCTTCCTGGGTGCCGGAGGTGAAGTAGAAGCCGCGCAGGAAGGGCGCCGGCTCCAGCCGGGTGCCGGCGAAGCCTGCCTGCAGGAAGGCGCCCAGCGGCGCCTCCAGCGCGGCGAACTGCGCCGGGAAACCGGCGAGCGCCGCGCGCTGCTGCGGGCCGCGCTCCTGCTGCAGCCGTTCCACCACGCGGTCCTGCAGGCGCGCCAGCAGCGCCTGGAATTCCTTGGCGAAGAGGCTGACCGCGCTTTCCCCCTTGATCGGGAAGGTGGCGCCCCAGACCTGCTCGCGGGTGTTCTTGTCCAGGTCGTCGAAGAATTCGACGAAGCCCGGGATCAGGTCCGACTTGCTGATCAGCATGTAGACCGGCAGGCGCTGGCCGAGCTGTTCCTCCAGCTCCTTGATGCGGCGGCGGACGGCGCGGGCATGCTGCTCGCGCTCGGCCGGGCCGAGGCGCGCGATCATGTCCATGCCGAAGGCCACCAGCACGCCGTTCAGCGGCTGGCGCGGCCGGTTCTGCTTCAGCAGGCCGAGGAAGCGGTTCCAGCCGGCCTTGTCGGCCGCGGCATCGGAATCCTGCGTCGTATAGCGGCCGGCAGTATCGATCAGCACCGCGCGGTCGGTCAGCCACCATTCGCAAAGCCGGGTGCCGCCGACGCCCTGCAGCTTGCCGCCATCCGCGAGCGGGAATTCGAGGCCCGAATTCGCCAGCGCGGTGGTCTTGCCCGAGCCGGGCGGGCCAATGATCACGTACCAGGGCTGGTCGTAGAGGAAGCCGCCCTTGCCCTTGGCCTTGCGCAGCGCGCCCATGGCATTGGTCAGCTTGTCGCGCAGCTCGGCTTCTTCTTCCGCGGCGCGGTCGGCGCCGGGATCCTCGGCGGCGGCACCCTGCATCAGGTTGAAGTCGCGCTTCCTGCGGCGGCGGTCCACGATCCACAGGACGATCAGGCAGACGACGAACAGCACCGCGCAGACGGCAAGCCGATTGAGTTCGCTCTGGAAGGGGCGGAAGTCGCCGATGACGATGAGTGGCGAGAACAGGTAGATGACCGGCATCAGCAGCGCGACGGCCATCAGCGCCGCGATGGCGCGCCCGGTCAGGAAGGGGCGGAAGACTTCCATCTCAGTTCGCCCCTCGCTGCAGCACCACTTCGATCCTTCGGTTCGCCTCACGCCCCGCGGGCGTCGTGTTCGGTTCCACCGGCTCGCTGTCCGCCCGGCCTTCCGTCGAGAAGCGGGAGGCATTGCCGGCCGCCGCCGCGATCAGCGCGGCCGCCGCTTCGGCGCGCGCGCTGGAGAGCTGGAAGTTCGACGGGAAGCGCACGGTGCGGATCGGCTGGTTGTCGGAATGCCCGACCACCTGCACCCGGCCCGGCTCTTCCCGCAGGCCTTCGCCGATGCGGCGCATCAGGTCGTTGTAACGCGGCTCCAGCGTGGCGGAGCCGGAGGCGAACATGCCGCTGTTGCGGATGCGCACGGTCAGGGTGCGGCCATCGCCGAAGATGGTGACCTGGCCGCTGTCGATCTCGGGCTTCAGGAATTCGCGCAGCTTGATCTGCGCATCCGGGCGCACGATCGCGGTCGGTGCCGGCGGCGGCGGCGCGGGCGGCACCGGCGGCGCGGCGCGCTCGATCTCCGGCAGGCGGCCGGGCGGCAGCGCCGCCATCCGCTCATAGAGATTGTCCGAGCCGTCGTTGAGCGTGTTGTTCAGCCAGTACCAGCCCATGCCGAGGCCGAAGACCGCGACACAGGCGGCGACCCAGGCGGGAATGCCGCGGGCCGGGCCGCGATGCGGCGCATCCTCGCCGCGCCAGCGCGGTGACAGCTCCCGCTCCCAGCTGCCGCGCAGTTGCACCAGCAACTGGTAGAGGCCTTCGCGGATGCGATCGAGTTCCGCCGCGCCGCGCGGCGAGAGGCGGTAGCGGCCCTGGAAGCCGAGCGACAGGCAGAGATAGGCGACCTCCATGGCGCCGAGCCAGCGGCCCGGCTCCTTCTGCATGCCGGCCATCACGTCGAAGAAGCGGTCGCCCGACTTCACCTCCTGATGGAAGGTCGAGACCAGGGAGCGCGTGGACCAGTTGCTCTGGATGCCCCAGGGCTGCGCCAGCACCACGTCGTCGAGGCTGGCGCAGATCAGGTAATGCGCGGCGCGGAGCTGCTCGGGCGGAATTTCCGCGTCGCGGGCGTCGATCTCGAACTGGCGGAAGGCGCGGACGGCGCGTTCGCGCAGGTCATCGGCATTGGGCTGCGACGCGACGCCGGCCTGCGCGACGCGCGCCAGCAGGTCGAGCAGCGGCGCCGCCGCGGCCGCGAGCGGACCGACGCCGACCTTGGGCATCGCCTCCGCCTCGCCAGCCAGGCGCGGCGCGGACTCGCCGCGGCCGCCACCACCGCCGCCCGGCATGCCACCGCCGCCAGGCAGGCCGCCGCCGGGCGGCGGGCCACCATAGCCGCCGCCGGCGGGCGCCGGCCGGGGCGCCGCCGGCATCGGGGCGGGCGTGGGCCTCGCGGCCCCGCCGGGGCCGCGGACCAGCGTCTTGTCACTGTCATCCGGTTCGGCGAAAGGATTGTCGCTCATCCGTGTACCGCCCCAAGTTCCATGTGCGGGTTCAGACACTCATCGGCGGCGCGGATCGCCGCCCGGGCTTCGCGCGCGATCATGCCCGGATCGCCCAGAGTTCGAGCCGAAGGTTCGGGAATTCCCCGGAGACATGCAGCGCGAAGGCGCCGGAATTCTGCATCTGCGCCCAGTGCGGCGAACCGCGGTCGAGCTCGAAATAGGTCGCGCCGGCGGTGAAGGGGATCTGGCGCGGCGCCACCGGCAGCGGCCGGATGGCGATGCCGGGCAGCGCCACGTTCACCAGTTCGCGGATATGCTCGACGGCGCCGATCTTCACCTGGTTGGGGAAGAGGCGGCGAAGCTGCTCGCCCGGCATGTCCGCCTGCACGGTGAGCACGAAGGACGAAGCGCGGAGCAGGTTGCGGTCGACGATCGGGCCGACGCGCACGCCGAACTTGCGGTCCTGCAGCGGGATCGAGACCGCGTTGGTCTCCAGCACCGCCGAGAGGCTGCGGCGGATATCGGCCACCACCGGCGCGAAGCTGCGCTGCAGGTCGTCATGCCGATAGGCGGGATAGGCGGTCGCGCGCTTGTCCGGCGCGGTGAAGGTGGCGAGTTCGCCGGCGATCTGCACCAGCGCGGCATAGAGCGTCTCGGGATGCACATTCGCCGCGTCCGCCCAATGCGCGAGCAGCGGCTGGCAGCGGTTCACCGTCTGCAGCAGCATGAAGTCGGCGACTTCGGCGACGCCGCGCGAGCCCGGCTGGGTCAGCCGCGCCGCCAGCGCCTCGGCCCGCTGGCCGAACATGCCCACCAGTTCCCCGATCAGGTTCGCGAGCGGCGGCGCGGCGGACGCGCGCAGGCAAGGCGGGATGAAGCGGTCATCGACGACGACGCGGCGATCGGCCTGCACTTCCACCACCCGCGCCAGGCCGATGCAGGAAAAGCCCGGCCGCTCCTCCGTCTCCAGCATGAAGCGCAGGCGCGGACGGCCGACCTGCAGCTCCGCCGGCAGGGTCGAGCCGGAATGCGTGTCATAGGCTTCGAAGCTGCGCAGGCCATAGCGCGCGGTCAGCGCATCCGGCCCTTCCCCCGTCGTCACCTCGGCCGCGCCGGGCTGGCGCACCGGCAGGGCGAGATAGACGATGCAGTTGCGCAGCCCTTCGGGCAGGTCGAGCGGCGGCGGCTGATCGGCATCGCCCGGCACCGCGAAGGGCGTGCCGTCTTCCATGATGCCGGCGCAGGAGGCGATGGCGAATTTGCCCGCGGCGAGCAGGTCGCGATCCAGCGAAAGTTCGGTGACGCCCCAGGGATGCGGGCGCAACGGCGCCGCCCGCATCTGCACGAGGTGCTCCGCGTAGCGGTCCGCCTGCTGGAAATGCTGCGACCGGAGGAACATGCCCTCCTGCCACACGACCTTGTCGTTCCACGCCATACGGGACCGTCCTCTTTACGCCGCCGGCAGCCTAGCGGGATTTGGTTATCGTTTCGATGCTTGTTCGTATGCGCGGGCGAACTCTTTGCCGAAGGCGCTGTCGAAATCATCGTCGAACTGGTCGCTGACCTGCTGGTGCAGCTTCTTGTAGGCCTCCCACAGCTTCTTCTCGCGGCTGGCGCCGAACAGCCCGCCGCCGCCCTGCTCGCTGGTCTCGAGCCCCGCCGGCGCCAGCTTGTCGAGCAGCGCGCGCGCCGCCGCCTGGGTGGCGGCGAGCGTCGCCACCTGGTGCGCGGTGAGATCGGCGACGGTCTCGTCCAGCGCCTTGCGGCCGCGATCGGTGCCGGCGGCGATCAGGCCCGCGACCGCAGCTTCGTCGGTGGCGGAGAACTTCACCGGGTTGTTGGCGCCGGCGCGCAGCATCGTCGCCTCGATGCGGAATTCGCGCTTCACGTCGGAGCGCGCGATCAGCAGCGCGCGCATGCCGCCGATCGCCTGCGCGAAGATGGCGCCGAGCGCCTGCAGCGTCTCCTCCGGGCTCGCGCGCAGCGGCTGCGGCGGCAGGCCGGCACCGGCGAGGAAAGCGGCGAGGCCGGCGCCGGCGTCACCGCCGCCGGGCACCGGCACATAGGCCGCGGGCTGGGGCGCGGGGGCGGCGGGCGGCGGGGTGGCCGGCGGCGGCGGCATGGTCACCGCGACCGGAACCGGCGCCACCGGCGTCACCGCCGCGACGACGACCGGCGCGGGCGGCGCCGGGCCCTGCGCGACCGGCACATCCTCATTGAAGGGATCGCTGGCATCGGCGCGGAACTGCGTGGTCGGCGGCGGTGCCACGGGTGCCGCGGCCGGCGGCACCGGTGGCGCGGCCGGCGCCATCGGCGACAGGTCGAAATCCTCCGGGAAGGCGGCGGGCGGCGGCGGCGCGGGCGGTGCCACCGGCGGCGGCGCGGCGGCCGGCGTCAGGAAGGGGTCGGTGGCGGGCGCCTGGAACGGATCCGCGGCGGGCGGTGCCGGCGCGCGCGCCGCCGGCGGCGCATCGGCGAAGGGCTGCGCGGCAAAGGCCTCCGGCGCCGGCGGACGCGGCGCGGCGGCCGGTGGCGGCACCGGTGCCGCCGGGGCGGGCGGCTTCGGCGTGAGGTCGAGGTCCCAGTCGTCCGGGATGGCGCCGGCCGGCGCCGCCGGCGCGGGGGGCGGCGGCCCCTGGTTCTGCGTGGGCTTGGGCGAGAGATCGAGGTCCCAGTCGTCCGGGATCGCCGAGACCTGCTGCATCGCGCGCGGCGGCAGGAAGGCATCCGAGGTGGAGGGCCGGTGGTCCGGCATCGCCTCGCTGGCGAAGGGATCCGCGGCCGGGGCCGCGAAGGGATCGCTGTCCGGCATGCCGCCGGCGGGTGCCGCCGCCGGCGGTGCGCCAAAACCGCCGGCGCCGCCGCCGAAGATGGACGAGGTGCCGAAGCCGCTGGTCGATGCGTCCAGCCCCGGCATGGCGAAGGGATCGCCGGCGACGCGTGGCGCCATCGGGTCCTGCTGCCGCGTCGGCTGCGCCGCCTGTTCCCAGCCGCTGGCCTGCCAGGCCTCACCGGCCTGGCGCGGCGGCGGTGCCGCGTTCCATTCGGGGCGTGGCGGCGGGGGATCTTCCCAGCCGGGCGCCGCCGCCGGCATGCTGCCGCCGCCCCAGGAGCCGGCCGCCGCCTGCTCCACCCGGATCTCGATCTCATAGGCGCCGAGCCGGATGCGGTCGCCGTCGTTCAGCACCGCCGATTGCTCGCGCCCGACCGGCGCCGCGGCGTGGTTGACGAAGGTGCCGTTGGTGGAGGTGTCGCGCACCTCCCACCCGCCGGAACGGAATTCCAGCACGCAATGCTGCTTGGACAGCAAGCGGTCGGGGTCGGGCAGCACCCAGTCGCAATCGGCCCCGCGCCCGAGGCGGTAATCGCCGCCGGGAACCCGGCGCTGCTCCGGCACCACGCTGTCAGGGCAGCGCAGCACAGTCAGGGTAAGCTCCACGGCCGTCAGCCCCGGCGCGCGCGTCTGGTCGGCACCCGCATGATCGTCAGCCCTCCTCCGCCTCGACACGGCCGGCGCCGCCGGCGGCGATGGCGCGCGCGCTGTCGAGGAATTTTCCGATCCGTCCGGGCTGACGTTCGGGCTTCACGCGCACCGACGCAAGCACCACGGCGCCGGCAATCGCCACGCCCGTCAAATGTTCACCGGGCGGAACTTCCGCCATGCCCTCCGGCGCCAGGCTGCCGCCCGACCAGAAGGCCCCCATCGCCGCCCAGGCCTCGGCCGAGCGAAAGCTGGTCTTCTCCGCGGCCTCGGCCGCGCGGCGGCGGGCCGCTTCCTCCGGCCGGCGCACCCAGGCCTCGGCCGCTTCCAGCGCCACGATATCCTCGGGCTTCAATGCCGGGTCGGGGATGGCGCGGGCGCACATGCAGGCCCACCACACCGCTTCCCGCTTGGGCAGCGCATGCGCGGCGAGGCGCGCCGCCTCCACCATCCGGCCGGCACCGACCAGGCGGTCGATGCCCTGCAGCGCATCCTCGGCGCCGTTCAGGACTTCCTCGCCTTCCGGCTCCAGCTCCAGCCGCGGCAGGAGGGGGGGCAGCGGCACGGCAAGTTTCGGGATCGTCTGCTCGCTCATCTCAGTTGATCGCCACCACGCCGCCCTTGAGGGTCAGCATACCGTCGCCCTTGACCGTCGTCAGGGGGGAACTGGCCTCGAGCATCACGCTTCCCTTGATGGTCACCATCAGGCCCTCGATCTTGATCCCCATCTGGCTGATCTCGATCTTGTTGGAGCCCACCTGCAGCGTGATCTTCTGCATCGCCTCGAGGCTGGAGCTGCCCAGGTCGACCTTGGTGGTCTGGTTGCCCATCTTGATCGTGTTGGTCTGGTTGCCGGTCTCGACCGTGTTGGCCTGATTGCCGGACTGGACGGTGTTGCTCTGGTCGCCCTTCACCGTGGTGGTCTGGGTGCCGGTGGAGACCGTGTTGGTCTGATTGCCGGTCTTGACCGTGTTGTCCTGATTGCCGGTGTTGACCGTGTTGGTCTGGTTGCCGGTGCGGATCGTGGTGGTGTGGTTGCCCTCGATCGTCGTGGTCTGGGTGCCGGTATCGACCAGGAAGGTGTCATTGCCTTTCCGGACGGTGATGCTGCGGTCGTTCTTCACCTCTTCCAGGTGGTCGTGGCCGACATATTCCATGCGGTCGTTCTTGACGTTGAACCGCATGTCCTTCTGCGCCTGCATGTAGAGCTCCTCGGAGCCCTTCAGGTCGTTGAAGCGGATGATGTTGGCCTGCTTGGTGTGGTCGCTGGTCAGCGCGTCGGCCGCCGTCGGACTGACGAAGCCGTCCCCGCTCAGGCCGCCCTCGCTCGAGCGGGACAGCATGCCGGCCACGGTCTTGTTCGCCGGCAAGGGCCAGGGTGGCGGCCCATCGGCGTTGTAGAGGGTGCCGACGATCACCGGCTTGTCCGGATCGCCGTCGACGAAGCCCACCAGCACCTCGTCGCCGATGCGCGGCAGGAAGAAGCCGCCGCCCCAGGCGCCGGCATAGGGATGCACCATCCGCACCCGGATCGAGGTGCCGCCCTGGTATTGCTTCTTGCGGTCCCAGAGGAAGCGCACCAGCACCCGGCCCTTGTCGTCGGTGTCGATCTCGCCCTGGCCGACCACGATCGCCGACTGCAGCCCGGGCACCACCGGCCGCGGCCGCGGCGCGGAGACCCGGAAGACCCGGTCGCCAGGGATCAGCGTGAGCTGGTTGGAATAATAGGCGGTGCTGTCATGGGCGGCGATGCCGGTGTCGTCATAGGCGCTGTGGACCACCTCGGTGATCAGGTAGTTGCCGCTGGCGCCGCCCACCTGGACCGTCACCTTGGCCCGCATGCCGGCATGGACGGTCTGGTTGTAGCCCGTCGCGGTCGCGACATTCGCCACCGCCTCCATCTGCTCCATCGTGAGCTTGGCGGGATCGATGTCCGGATGGCCATGGATGCCGCCCGGCCAATTGAAGGTCTCGAAGGTCGCGGCGCCGGCCGTCGGCAGCACGCTCGGCGCCTGCTTCAGCAGCGGGCTCGAAGGCGTGATCAGGTCGTAGTCGGTGGCCTGGACCTTGGCCGGCGGGTGCCGGTTGGTGATCTGCCAGCTCGACAGCGTGTCAAAACCACGGGTCTCGGCGCGCTGCACCAGCTCGGTCGCGAGTTGCGGGTATTCGGCATTGCTGGCGCAGACCACCATGTCATGGCTCGACGCCTTCTGCTCGAACCAGTAGCCGGCGCCCACTTCGTCCAGCAGGCGCTGGCAGAAATCCATGTCCGTCTCGTTGTACTGGATGGTGTAGGGGCGCGGCACGCTGGGCAGGCTGCCCCAGCGCACCGGCACCGCGCCCGCTTCCCCGGTCAGTTCCGTGACGATGTCCTTGGCCGATTTCTGCTGCCAGGCGCGGCAGTCGGCGGTGCGCGACATCAGCCACCAGCGCGGCACCACCTGGATATGATACAGCGCGTGCTGGGCGGCGCCTTCCGCATCGAGCATGCCGGCATCGCCGATGCCGCGGCAGATGCCGTGGAAGGTCCGGACGCCGGGGGTCCCGCTCGGGTCCGTCACGGAGAAGCTCACCGGCTTGCCGACGAACTGGGCCGGGGTGAGCCCCGGATCCCCCACCAGCTCCGCCTCGATCAGATAGGGCCTTGATACAGCCTCGTGCACACGGAGGCTGCGCAGCAGCATGGCGTTCGCGCCAAGCGGCGTCGTCACCTGCAGCAGCCGTCCGTCCTGATTAAACGCCATCTCGCGCTCTCCTCGCCGCTGTCATCATGGCGACGTCAGACAGAAACTGGAACATTACGATGTAGTTCTCAATCCCGCAGATGTGCGGAACCGTCCTGCTCGCGATGTCTTCAACCAATTTGACACGGATGCGTCACGACAACCCCATGGCGGCGGCAAGCCCCGGAAGCGCAATGTTCCACCCCAGGCGATTCGGCGCTAGAGCATTTCCGATAGTTTACAACCGCTTGGTGTGAGCCGGGCGGACGCCCGCCCAGGCGATCAGGTGGCGCAGAGGCGCGCCAGCGCCGCCGTCAGCTCGTCCGGATCATAGGGCTTGGCCAGCACCGGCACGCCCCGGTGCGCGGGCGGCAGCCCCGCCACGCCATAGCCGCTGGCCACCAGGAAGGGCACGCCCTGCCGCACCAGGGCATCGGCGACCGGCGCCGAGGTCTCGCCCGACAGGTTGAGGTCCAGCACCGCCGCCTCCGGCATCTCCCGTTCCAGCAGCGCCAGGGCCTCGGCCACCGTCGCCGCCGGGCCGACGATCCGGCAGCCGACCTCGAGCAGCGCATCCTCGACCAGCATGGCCACCAGCGCCTCGTCCTCCACGATCAGGATCCGGCGCCCCCGCAGCAGGGCTTCGTCAGGCTGGCTCACGGCAGGCTGTTCTCCTCTGCGGCGATGGGAAAGGCGATATCCGCCACCACACCGTCCTTCTCATAACGGACCTCGACGCTGGCGCCCTGGCCAAGCTCGGCCGCCAGGCCGCGTCCGAGCAGCCGGGACCCGAAGCCCTCATGCTTCGGCCGCGCCACCGGCGGGCCGCCGATCTCCCGCCACCGCATCCCGGCATGCCCCGCCTCCTGCACCTGCCAGCTCAGCTCGGCATGGCCGTTGCTGTCGGCGGACAGCGCGCCGTGCTTCGCGGCATTGGTCGCCAGCTCATGCAGTGCCAGCGACAGCGCCAGCGCCTGGCGCGGCCCGAGCCAGAGCGCCGGCCCGTCCAGCGTGATGCGCGGCGCGAGGCCGGCGCGCCAGGGCGACAGCACCGATTCGGCCAGGGCGTCGAGCTCGGCCCCCTGCCAGGTGCTGGCGGTCAGCAGGTCATGGCCGCGGGCCAGCGCCTGGATGCGGGCGCGGAACACCGGCAGGAAGGCGGTGAGCCCGCCTTCCTGCCCGCCATTGCCGCGCGCGGTCTGCTGGGCGATCGAGAGCACGGTCGCCAGCGTGTTCTTCACCCGGTGGTTCAGCTCCGCGATCAGCAGCGCCTGGCGGGTCTCCGCCTCCTTGCGGCTGGTGACGTCGCGGGCCAGGCGGCCGATGCGCAGCGGCGACGGGCTGCGCGTGGTGTCGCGGATCGGGAAGGCGGCGTCGCGCAGCCAGATCATGGTGCCATCGGCGCGCCGCATCCGGTATTCGATCTCGGATGGCCGGCCGGCGGCGGCCGCGACCATCGCCTGCTGCAGCTTCTCCCGGTCTTCCGGCGCCACCTGCGCCGCCCAGGCGCCGGGATCGGCCACCAGCTGCGCCAGCGGCAGGCCGGACATCTGCGCGGCGGCCGGGCTGACGAAGATCGCGGTGCGGGCGGCCGGCGACTGGATCCAGACCGCGTCGGGGCTGGCTTCGGCGAAGCGCCGGAACCGTTCTTCCGAAGCCGCCAGGGCGGCTGCGGCGGCCATCGCTTCCCGCCGCGCCGCGGCCTCGGCCTCCACCTGCTCGCCCAGCGCCTGGGCGGCAGCGTATTCATCGCCGACATCGACCAGGACGGAGACGATGGCGCTGGACGCGCCGGCCGGCTGGTCGCGCATCGGCACCGCGGCGACCCGCAGCCAGATCATCTTCCCGTCGGCGCGCCGCATCCGGTAATCGGCATTGGCGGGGCGGCCATTGCGCATGGCCCGCGCCAGCGGCCGCTCCTCCACCGCCAGCCGGCGGCCTTCCGCGGTATAGGCCGGCCAGTCCTCGGCCCGGTCGGCCAGCACCGTCCCGGTCGGGATCGCCCCGCCCAGGATCTCGACCAGGCGGCGATTGATGAAGAGCAGCCGGCCGCTCTCCGCATCGGTCAGCGCGACGCCGACGGTCAGGTGGTCCAGCACGCTGCGCAGCCGCGCCTCGCTGGCTTCCCGCGCCGCTTCCCGCTCCGCCCGTTCGACGCCGGCGGCGGCGATGGCACGGGAGACCGCGTCGATTTCCCGGATATCGGATCGCGGCGGCGGCACCATCAGGCCAGGCCCCCCGAGCGAGGCGGCGCTGCGCGCCAGCGCCATCAGCGGGCGGACGATCCGCCGGGCACCCCAGATCGAGATGCCGAGCGGCACCAGCAGCGCGAACAGCGCGCCGCCGGCCAGCACCGGCCACAGCGCGCGGGCGAAGGCGCCATCCACCGCGCCCGCCGGAACGCCCACCAGCACGGTCCAGCCGGTCGGCGCGACGCGCCGCCAGGCGACATCGACCGGCGCCCCGTCGCGGCTGACCCCGCGCTGCCAGCCGGATGCGGCGCTGGCCAGCACGAAGCGGCTATCCGGATGGATGAACTGGCCGACCAGCCGCTCCGGCTGCGGGAAACGCGCCAGGATGCGGCCTTCGGCATCGACCACGGAGGCGATCCAGCCCTGCGGCAGCGCCACCCGGCCGAGCGCGGCCGACCAGACCCCGATCGCGTCCGAATGCAGCACCAGCTGCTGGCCGCCGGCCTCCGGCAAAGCCAGGGTCATCGGCACCCGGCCGGCGCCGCTGCCGGTATCGATCTCGAAGCGGCCGATGCTGACGCTGCCCGGCACGGCACGGGGATCGGCCGGCTCCACGGTCAGACCGACACCCATCAGCGTGCCGAGCGCGCGCGCCTGCGCCTGCAGCGCCTGCACGTCGCGCGGCGCGCCGGGCGCCCCGGTGCCCAGCGCCGTGAGCGCCGCGGTCAGGGCCGTCAGGTCACGCTCCACCGCCGCCGCCACGGCGCGCGCGGCTTCGGTGCCGTCGCGGCCGATCGCGGCCCGCTCGGTCTCCGCCATGCGCCAGGCGACCAGGCCCGCGAAGCTCCAGACCGGCAGCAGCAGCACGAGCACGAGCATGGCCAGCCGGCTGCGGATACCCCGCATGGCGATCGCGCGCGGCACGCCGGAGGCGGCGATCGGCGCCGCTTCCCCACCGGCCTGGAACTCGCGCATTCCGTCCAAGCGCTGCCCCGCTTCCCAGCCCTGGGCGCCCCCGGTCCGCGCCGCCGACGCCCCCCCGCGGCGCAAGGGCGCCATGCCGGTCGGGCGATGAGGCGAGGATGAGGCCGAGGGCGGTTCAAGCACGGACATCCGTGCCCCTTCCCTCTAGCGTCCCACTTGCCGGGAGGCTGCTCAAGATTGCGCGTGCGCCGGCATGGCGCCGCACCGCGCGAGGCAGGGCGTCCCCCGGACAACCCGGCGCGGTGCGATGGAAGGCCCGTTCGAACGTCGTCCTGCTCCCCCACCCGATCCGGCGATCACGGGCCCCTTCCCCACCGGGCACCGATCCGCCTGGCGCGGCCAAGCCGGAGAGCCAGCCTACAATCATGACAACCGTTGCGCGAGGGGCCTCAATGTCACCACGGACGAGGCGCCGGGCGGATAACCCCCCGCCACGACGCCTCATCCGCGGAGCCTCGTCTCAGTATCCGGGATCGGTGAGGTTCAACAGCGGGAAGGCGCTGTGCACGCCCGGCTGGGTGGTGGGCGGCGCCGCATGCAGGCAATGCGTCCCGAGTTCGGACAGCTTCGGCACGCCGAGCAGGCCCATGGCGGAGATCATCTCATTCTCCAACAGCGCCAGCACGCCCTCCACGCCTTCCTGGCCGTCGGCGGCCAGGCCGTAGCAATAGAGGCGGCCGAGGGCGACCAGCTCCGCCCCAAGGGCCACCGCCTTCACCACGTCGGTGCCGCGGTAGAAGCCGCCATCGACCCAGACCTTGGCGCGGCCGGCGACCGCCTGGATCACCTCCGGCAGCACCTCGATCGAGCCACGCCCGTGGTCGAGCTGGCGGCCGCCATGGTTGGAGACATAGACGGTGTCGACCCCGTGCTCGACGGCCATCAGCGCATCCTCGGCGGTCGCGATGCCCTTCAGGATCAGCGGCAGCTTGTGATGCTTCTTGTAGTGGGCGACGTGGCCCCAGTTCAGCCCGGCCTGGAAATCCATCCCCGTCGCGCGCGACCGCCAGGGCTTGATGAAGCGCTTGGCGATGTCGCGCTCACGCCGGCTGTAGATCGCGGTGTCGACGGTCAGGCAGAACATGTCGTAGCCGGCCGCCTCGGCCTTCCTTACCTGCTCGTCCTGCCAGGCCTGGTCGCCGCGGACATAGAGCTGGAAGACGCGCGGCCCCTTGGACTTCGCCACTTCATCCAGGATCGGCTGCGGCGTGACGCTGCTGACGATGGTCGGCACGTTGAAGGCCTCGGCCGCCTTCGCCGCGGTGGCGGCGCCGCCGGGCGACATGGATTCCAGCGAGCCGACCGGGGCCAGCGCCACCGGCAGGCGGATCGAGCGGCCGAGGAAGCGGCCGGTGGTGTCGATCGAGGACACGTCGCGCAGCACGCGCGGGCGGAAGGCCAGGGTTTCGATGCCGAGGCGGTTGCGCCGGAGCGTCGTCTCGGTCTCGGTCCCGCCGATCAGGTAGTCCCAGATATCCGGCGGCACCTTGTTGCGGGCGAACTTGACG
>DASYDR010000025.1:0-4878 GCA_036499545.1 Roseomonas sp.
CTCGGCGGAGGGGCGGAAAGCGGTGGAGGCGGCGCTGCGCCTGGCCGCGGAAGCGCTGGCGGCCGCGCCGGACGCCTGACGCCACGCTTCCCGCCGTACCTCGCCGCGCCTGGAGCAGGATGCGTTCGCAAGCGCTCACGCATCCTGCTCCAGGGCTTTGTCTGATCGCGTGATTCACGGTTTTCGGTGATTCCACCTCAACCGATCACGCTCTACGCTCCCTCGCAACGAAGTGGGGGGACGATCCGATGCGCCGCGCATTCCTGAAGAGCCTGGCCGTGGCGGGAGCGATGACGCGGCTTGCCGCCCCCGCCCTGGCGCAGACAGCCGGCTACCCGTCGCGGGCGCTGCGCATGATCGTGCCCTTCGCCGCCGGCGGCGCCGCCGATGTCGTCGCCCGGCTGATGGCCCGCGGCATGGGCGAAGCCCTGGGCCAGGCGGTGGTGGTGGAAAACCGTGGCGGCTCGGGCGGCGTGCTGGGGTCGGAGGTGGCGATCCAGGCCGCGGCCGACGGCTACACGATCTGCTTCCACAGCCTGTCTTCCGCGGTGCTGAATGCCGGCCTCTACCGGCATCTCTCCTTCGATGTCCGCCAGGCCTTCGTGCCGGTGTCGCGGGTCGGCGTCATGCCCAATGTCGTGCTGGTGCCGGCCGCCTCCCCGGCGCGGACCCTGCAGGAGCTGATCACGATCCTGAAGGCGAACCAGGGCCGCAGCACCTACGCCTCCTCCGGCAGTGGCACCATCGTGCATCTTTCGGCGCATCTGCTACTGAGCCTGGTCGGCGCCGAGGCGCAGCACGTGCCCTATCGCGGTTCCGGCCCCGCCCTGCAGGACCTCGCCGCCGGCCGCGTCGATTTCATGGTCGACACCATGGCCGGCGTGCTCGGCCTGGTGCAGGGTGGGCAGCTTCGCGCCCTGGCCGTCACCACGCGCAACCGCAGCGCCGCGCTGCCCGACGTGCCGACCGCGGCGGAGGCGGGCCTGCCGGACCTCGAGACCTATAACTGGCACGCGGTCTACGTGACCCGGAACACCTCGGCACCCGTGGTGGCACGGCTGGAGCAGGCGGCGCGGGACGCGGTGCGCAACCCCGCCATCCGGCCACGGCTGGAACAGGTGGGCGTCGACCCCGATGGCGGGTCCGCGGCGGAGCTGGAGCAGTTCTGGGACGCCCAGCTCGCTCTCTGGATCCCGATCATCCGCGCATCGGGCGCAACCGCGGAGTAAGGGCCGCCGGTGCCGGCGGCCCCGTTTCCGTCATCGGTCGGCGGTGCGAATGGCAGCCGGGCCGCCGCTCACCGGGATGCGTTGGCGCGTATCGGTCAGGCGGGTGCCGTCGAAGCGGAAGACGCCAAGGTTCCGGTCCACGATGTTCTGCACGATCACCGTGCGGCCATCGCGCGAGAAAGCGACGCCCTGCGCCCAGTCGCCGATCGGCGCGGAAGCGACGCGGCGCAGCCGGCCATTCTCGATGCGCAGGATCACGAGCTCCGAGACGCCGTGCAGCGGATGGCTCGGCGCCCGGGCGGAGCCGTTATGCACCGTGACCGCGATGTGCCGATTGTCCGGGCTGACCTGGACGCCTTCCGGGGTGGCGCCGACGCTGATCGTATCCGCCGTCAGGTAGGTGTCGCGGCGCAGGTCGATCAGGCTGACGCTGTCGGCATCGCCGGTGCCGCGGCCGACATTGGCGACCGCCGCCCATTGCCCGTTGGGCGTGATGCCGAGGCCATAGGGCCGGATGCCGGCGGTGATGTCACGATGTGCAAGAGCGACGGTCTCGCCATCCACCGCGAGCACGGTGATGCGGTTGCCCGCCGCGTTGTCGCCATCACGGGTGACCAGCGCGCGGCGGCCGTCCGGGGTGAACTGCACATGCGAAGGGCCGGAATCCGCCGCCCCGAGGCTGAGGGTCGAGACCGGTGCGAGCTGCCCGCCCTGGAAGCGGAAGACGCTGACCGAGCCCGCATTGCGGTTGGCCACCAGCAACAGGGTGCCGGCGTGGTTGAAGGACAGCCCGGACGGTCCGGCGCCGGCTTCGACCGTCTGCACCACCCGCGGCGGGTTGGCGCGTATATCGACCAGCGTCACCCGGTTGTCCGCGGTGGTCCTGGTCGGATCGGCGGGATCGATGCGTTGGGAGGAGCTGATCGCCGCGAAGCGCTCATCCGGGGTGATGGCGACGCCGGTCGGTGGCCCGACCAGCGAATGCGGCACCTGCGCTTCGCCCAGGACGCGCGGTCGCGGGCCGCCGAGGTCGAGCACGGTGATGGTATCGGGCGGCGGATTGGCGACGACGGTGTTCACGCCGTTCACGAGGCGCTGCTTGTTGCCGTTGCCGGAGACGGCAATCTGCGCTGACGCCGCGCCGCAGACGAGCGTCAGCGCCAGCGCGGCGCCGCCGAGGAGCCTGGCCTTCATCTGGTATTTCCTCCCGAGGGTCATGCATGCCCTCGGGATCAGTCTGGGCATCGGGATGGCGGAGGCGCAAGCCGCCCCCGCCATGCCCGCGTCAGCGCAGCAGCGTGCCGACCAGGCCGTTGACGGTCTGCACCACGGGCTGGACCACGCCGGCGACCGGCTGTGGCAGGGCGGCGCTGACATTCGTCAGCGTGGTCCTGACGGTGCTGCCAAGGGCGCCGGTGACCGGCTGCCCACCGGCGGCCCCGCCGGTGCCGCCGAGCAGGCCGCCCACGACCGGGAGGCTGCCGACGACGGGCGCCAGCGCGCCGACCACCGGCAGCGAGGCGATCGGAGACGCGCCGCCGCCAGCCGGCGGCACGCCGCCGATCAGCGAACCGACGATCGGCAGGCCGCCGAGCACCGGCGCCAGCGCGCCGACCACCGGGAGCGACCCGACCGGCGAGGTGCCGCCACCGCCGCCCAGGATCGGGCCGACCACGGGCAGGCCGCCCAGCACCGGCGCCAGCGCACCGACCAATGGCAGGCCGCCGATGGGCGAGGACCCGGAACCGCCGCCAACCAGCGGCAGGCCGCCGAGCAGGGTGCCATTGCCGACGGTCGGGATGAGGTTGAGGTTGGCCGCGCCGCCCTGGGCGACGGCGGTATTCGGCGACAGCAGGCTCGCGGACACCAGCGAAGGCGTGGTGTTGCCGGAGCTGCCGCCGAGCGGCGAGACGCCGCCGACCGTCACCCGGGCCAGCGGATCCAGAATGCCCGACAGCACGCCGCCATTCGCATTGCCGGAGCCGGCATTGCCGAGGCCGCCGACCAGACCCTGGACGGCGCCCTGGACGACACCGAGCGGATTGGAGGCCACCGAGATCGGTGCCGGCGCGTCGGGAGCACCCGCCGGACCCGCGGGGCCGGCCGGGCCCGCGGGGCCGGTGCTGCCGATGGGCCCGGTCGGGCCGGTGGGCCCCGTCGGGCCAGTCGGCCCCGTTGGGCCTGTCGGGCCGGTAGGACCCGTCGGGCCGGTGGCGCCGGCCTGACCCGTGGCACCGGTCGCGCCAGCGGCTCCTGTCGCGCCCGTGGCACCGGTCGCGCCAGTGGCTCCCGTCGCGCCCGTGGCACCGGTCGCTCCCGTCGCGCCCGTGGCACCAGTCGCGCCGGTGCCCCCTGTCGCGCCCGTGCCGCCCTGCGCGCCGGTGTCACCCTGGGCGCCGGTGCCGCCCTGGGCTCCGTTGGCGCCATTGGCGCCGCCGGAGCCACCCGCCGGGGTGCCGCCGCCGGCCGCGGCCAGGCTCCCATCCGAGGCGAAGGATCCGCCGCCGCTGCGGCAGGCGCTGGCCCCGACGGCAAGCGCGATCAACAGCGCCGCCCGGGGCAGCGTCGACCATATGATGGAGTGCCGGCTGGTCATGGTGAGAGCCCCTTCCCTGATCTGATTCGATACGGCAGCAGTGAGCGATGCTGCCGATCTACTTGATAAATCAGAGAAAGGCTGATCTGGATTTATATAGAAATGCCAAAAAATATGGATATTTCTGTCTACATGGCGGCACAAGTCGCAATATTCGTTTTCTAATGATTCTATTTGTCTCTATCGTCATGATGCGTCGGCATCAAAGCCATGGCTCCGGCCTACATCGCCCTTCCGGACATGGCGGCGGCGGAGGTGCGAAGGCTTTCCTGTCCCCGCTGCGCCGGCCGATGCTGGTGGCATCGGCGAGAAAAGTGGCGCGCCGGGGGCGGAAAAGCCTCGCCGGATCGACCCGCCGGTGCTTCCAGACGGGGCTCTCAGCCGCACCAGCTCAGGCGCCGCGTATGGCCGTCATAGGGACGCGCCAGCCCTGCCCGGATCATCAGCTGCGCGAGATCCCGGCCCTGCCGGTCCCGCACCACCGCGAGCCGGCGCCGGTAGCGATCGCGGCCATGCGCTTCCAGCCGCACGCCGCCGGCGATGAGCCGGCGCATGCGGTCGGTCGCGGCACGCGCCATCCGGATCTCACGCAGGCAGCGCCCATGCACTTCCGGCGCGTCGAGGCCGATCACCCGCACGCGCTGCCCGGCGCAGCGGATGGTGTCGCCATCGACCACGCTGCAGCGGGATTGGGCGGCGGCCGGGCAGGCGAAGGCCAGGATGGAGACGAAGGGGAGAATCAGGCGCAGGAGCATGCTGGGCGCTATTGCCCGCGCCGCGGCGCCGCACAAGTCACGAGCGGCGTGATCGCCGATGCCCCTTGCGATGGCCACCGCCCGGGCCTAGCTTCGCCGCATGATCACGCGCATCCAGCCTGTCCTGTGGTGGTGGCCCCTGTCATAAGGCGGCCCGCGTGATGTGTTTCCTCATGGCCGCCTCGGAGTTCCGGGCGGCCATTTTCGATTGCGACGACACGATCCCCCCGGACCCTGAGGCGCCCCAAGCCCGGAGTGTCCGATGCAAGGCGTTTCCCCGACCACCCGCTACCGCACC
>DASYDR010000026.1:0-3565 GCA_036499545.1 Roseomonas sp.
GCCCCCAGGCGCCGCCGCCTCAATCGGCGGCGTCGTCCTCGCTGGAGGGCGGCGGCAGATGCGCCGGGCGATCACCGGCCGCGGCGACCGCGGCGTTCAGGTCGCTCTGGGTGCAGAGGCCGAGGATCACCGGATCGCGCGGCTTGATGTTCGCGCTGTTCCAATGGGTGCGGTCGCGCACCTTGATGATCGTTTCCTTGGTGGTGCCGAGCAGCTTGGCGATCACCACTTCCCCGAGATGCGGGTAGTTGCGCAGCAGCCAGGCGATGCCGTCCGGGCGGTCATTGCGCTTGGCGACCGGCGTGTAGCGGGCGCCCTTGCCGCGTTGCTTGGTCGGCGGCAGCGCGGTTTCCAGCAGATGCAGCCGGGTGACGGGATCGGCTTCGCAGCGCGCGATCTCCTCCCGCGTCAGCTGGCCATTCGTCACCGGATCGTAGCCGACGATGCCCTGCGCGACCTCGCCATCGGCGATGGCCTGCACTTCCAGCGGGTGCATGCCGACGAAATCGGCCACCTGCTCGAAGGTCAGGGAGGTCTTTTCGATCAGCCACACGGCGGTGGCCTTGGGCATCAGCGGCGTCGGCATGAAAACCTCATCGCGGGGCGAGGCCCCTGAGCGGATCACGGGCGGAGACGGACCCGCGCCAGTGACGGTGCTCGTCCATAGGAATGAAGTGGGTCGTGGCGCGGTATAAGGGGCGGGGACGGGCCGGTCAAAGCCCGATCACCGCGAATGAGCCAAAGATGAGGGGGAATGACGCATGGCGCTTTTTGAGGAAGAGGAACGGCCGCGTCCGCGCCGGGGCTTCGTGCCGCCTTCCTTCGACGGCTGGTCGATCTCCGACCTCACCGACCATATCGCGGCCTTGCGGGAGGAGATTGCCCGCACCGAAACGACCATCCAGGCCCGCGAAACCCAGAAGGGAGCGGCCGAGGCCTTCTTCCGGAAAGGATAGGCCGGGACAGGCAGCGGGGCCTGGAGATCGCCCCCCAGGCCCCGGTTCCGCCAGGCGAAGGCCGGCGTTACGCCGCCGTCTTCGCCTCGGCGGCCTCGTCATTGGCGAGTTGCGGCGCCGGGACGGTGCCGACCTCAATGCGGCGCGGCTTCTTCGCTTCCGGCACTTCCCGCTTGAGCGAGAGCTGCAGCAGCCCGTTCTCCAGCGCGGCACCGGTCACCAGGATATGGTCGGCAAGGACGAAGCGGCGCTCGAAGGCGCGGCCGGCGATGCCGCGGTGCAGGTAGCGGCGATTGGCCTCCGCTTCCTTGGCGCGGCCGGCGACGGTCAGCGTGTTCTCGACGGTGGTGATCTCGATGTCCTCGGGGCCGAAGCCCGCGATGGCCATGGTCAGGGTGTACTCATCCTCGGCGGTCCGCTCGATGTTGTAGGGCGGATAGGCCGGGCCCTCGGATGCCGCGCGGGCGGTTTCCATCAGGCGCGTCAGGCGGTCGAAGCCGATGGCGGAACGGAAGAGGGGGGAAAAATCGACGGCGTTCATCAGGGAACCTCCTGCTGGAGCAAGGTCCGTTGCACGCCGGAGCATCAGTCCATGGGCCCCCGCATTCGGGCGACCCGGGCCGTGAGCCCCGGACCGGCGACCCCATTGGGCATCGCCGGCCCCGATCAGTTGGGCGCCGCGGCCGGCGCCTTCAAGAGGGTTCAGGCGCCGCGCGAGACCCAGCCGAGATCGGCCTGGTCCGCCAGCGTCCAGGCTTCGCCGAGCAGCCGCGCCGCGGCGTCGGCGCCCAGCACCGGTGCGGCGAGGCCGCGGAATTTCTCGCCCAGCGCCGCGTCGGACATCGGATTCTCCAGGCTGCCGAGCGGCGTCGCGGTGGCGGCGTTCAGCCGGCGGCCATCGCGGAGGGTGATCGTCACCTCGGATTCCGTGCGGCGGCAGGCGGGATCGACCGTCGCCTCCACCCGCCCGCGCAGCGCCACCACCGCCGGGTCGCGCACCCGCGCGTCGGAGAATTCACGCTCGCCGCCGGCGCCGTCGACCAGGGCGACCGCGGCGGCGTGGAAGACGCTGAACTTGCCCTCGAGCCCGCTCGATGGCGCGCGCTTGCCGGTGAGGTCCATGACCAGCGGGTGCACGCGCAACGCCACCGTCTCCACCTGCTCGACCGCGAAGCCCGGCTCGGTGCGCAGCCGCAGGCAGAGATCGATCACCGGATGCACCACCAGCCCGCAGGCGAAGGGCTTGTAGGTGTTGCGCATGATCTCGAAGCGGGTGCCCAGGCCTTCGGTGATGCGCTCCGGCGCGAAATCGCCGGCCAGGATCTCGGCGAAGCCGCGCCGGCCCTCGATCGCGTCCGGTGCCGCATCGAAGCCCTCGGCGGCCAGCAGCGCGGCGAGCATGCCGTTCTGCGCCGCGCGGCCGGGATGGAAGCTTTTCACCATCGACCCGAAATGCACGCGCAGGCCGACCGGCTGGGTGGCGCCGATGCCGATCGCCCAGGCGGTGCGCGCGGCGTCGAGGCCGAGCAGCCGCGCCGAGGCCGCCGCCGCGCCGATCGCGCCGGCGGTACCGGTGATGTGCCAGCCGGCATCGTAATGCGCCGGCGAGATCGCCATGCCGACCCGGCAGGCGGCTTCGACGCCGAGCAGGAAGGCCAGCAGCAGATCCTGGCCGCTGGCGCCCCGCCATTCGGCCAGGGCGAGCGCCGCCGAGAGCACCGGCGCGCTCGGGTGGATCAGGGTGCCGTCATGCGTGTCGTCGAAATCCAGCACATGGGAGGCGATGCCGTTCACCAGTGCCGCGGCCATCGGATCGGCCTGGCGCCGAAGGCCGAGCAGGCTGGCCGCCGGCGTGCCGCCGAAGGCGGTCGCGGCGCGCAGCGCCTGGGCGACGCCCGGATGCGGCGCGCCGCCGACCGCGCAGCCCAGCCAGTTGACGAAGGAGCGCAGGCCTTCGTGCCGCACCGACCCCGGCAGGTCGGCCCATCGCGTCTCGGCGACCAGCGTCGCCAGTCGTGCCGTCACGGCTTCGGTCATCGGGGTCGGTCCTATTCGATACGGGCGCCGGAGGCGCGGACGACGGGGGCCCAGCGGTCGCGTTCGGCGGCGATCAGGGCGGCGAAGGCGGCGGGTTCGCTGGTCTCGGCCTCGGCGCCGAGCGCTTCGAGGCGGGCGGTCACTTCCGGCGGCGCGAAGGCGCGGCCGACATCGGCGGAGACGCGGCGCACCAGGGCCGGGTCGCTGCCCTTCGGCGCCAGCAGCCCGAACCAGACCCCGGCTTCCATGTCCTTCCCCGTCGCCTGGGACAGGGTCGGCACGCCGGGCAGCACCGGCGATGGCGTGCGGGAGCCGATGGCGAGTGCCCGCAGCCGCCCGTCCCGCACCAGCTCGGCGGAGGATGCGGTGTTGACGAACATCGCCTGCACCTGGCCGCCGACCAGGTCGTTCACCGCCGGCGCGCTGCCGCGATAGGGCACATGCGTGAGCTGGATGCCCTCCGCGGTGCAGAACAGCTCCATCGCCAGATGCGTGGCGCTGCCATTGCCGACCGAGGCATAGGTGACGGCGCCGGGCCGCGCCTTCGCCAGCGCCACGAATTCGGCGACGCT